>JBEHXI010000043.1:0-36555 GCA_048498775.1 Actinomycetota bacterium
ACCACTCATGGCACACATCAAGGACCTGGACCCCAGCGCTTCCCCGCTGGACTACTACGGCGCCGAACTCCGCCGCTTCCGCGAGGCCGCCGGCCTCAGCCAGAAGGACCTCGGCGCGATCATCTACTGCACCGGCTCGCTCATCGGCCAGATCGAGACGGCGAAGAAGCTGCCCACCCGCGAGTTCACCCAGCGCGCCGACGCCGCCCTGGGCACCGACGGCGCCCTGATGCGCTTACTCCGGCTGGTGCTGCGCAGCCAACTCCCGTCCTGGTTCCAGCCGTACGCGGAGATGGAGGCACGGGCCAGCCACATCTACAGCTTTCAGGCGCAGCTCATCGACGGCCTGGTGCAGACGGAGGAGTACGCGCGGGCCGTCCTCGGAGTACTGGACGACGAACGCCTCACCGAGCGGCTGGCGGCCCGCATGGAACGGCAACGCGTCCTCGACCGCCAGACTCCGCCGAAGCTGTGGGTGGTGCTGAGCGAGGCGGCGCTCCACCAGGAGATCGGCGGGCGTCAGGTGATGTGGAACCAACTCGCCCACCTGTTGGGCTTCCGCCATCGCCGCTGGGTGAAGGTGCAGGTGCTGCCGTTCGCGGCTGGCGCGCATGCCGGTTTGCTGGGCTCTTTCGTCCTCCTCCGCTTCGACGACAACCCGGACATCGCCTACGAGGAGGACTACGGGCCCGGCCGGATGACGGCCAATTCACCGGAGGTCAGGGAGCGTTGGCTCCGTTACGATCACCTCCAGGCCGCAGCCCTGTCCGTCGAGGACTCGGCGGAGTTGATCGCACGAGTGATGGAGGAGCGCTATGGCGCGCATCCCTGATCTGACCGGCGCACAGTGGCGGAAGTCCAGCTATAGCGGAGACACCGGAGGCCAGTGCGTCGAGATGGCCGCCCTCGCCGGAGCAGAGTGGCGGAAGTCCAGCTACAGCAGCGACACCGGGGGCCAGTGCGTCGAGGTCGCCCCCCTCGACGGCATAGTCGCCGTCCGGGACTCCAAGGACCCCGAGGGCCCGGCGCTCGCCTTCCCGGCCGCCGCGTTCACGGCGTTCGTGGCCGCCGCCGCGCGGGGTGACTTCACCATGTGAGGCACCCCGGCGGTGCCCTCGCGGAAGCCGCTCAGAGCGTCAGGTGGAAGAACTCTGCAGTGAGGACTCGCCTCCGACGTACGAACCCGTGTCGCCGTCGTACTGGGAGGCACGGAAGTAGATGGTGTGGCCTTCCGCGAAGTTCTTGTTGCAGAGGCCCCACGTTCCGGCGCCCATCGCGTTGCGGCACGTCCCCCAGCGTCCGTAGTCCGTGTACCAGCGGGCGACCGCCGAGGCACCGTCGGCCGCGCTGTCGTACACCCAGATGTAGTCCCCGTCCGGCATGTAGCAGGCTTCGGAGGCCGTGGTGTACACACACGTCATGGGACGGTCGTAGTCGCCCGGCCCGTGGTTGTAGCCTCCGTCGTCGACCGCTTCGTCCCACTCGAAGGAGTACGCCTGGGGGCTGAGTCCGCTCACGTTGGCGGCGTGCGGTACGGCAGCACCCGGCGTGACCGCGCCCGCCTGGGGAACAGCGCCACCGAAGAGGGCCAGCGCCGAGGCGATCGTTGCGGTCGCCGCGACGGTACCGGCTCTGTGGGCGCATGCACGGAGTTTCTTCACTTCGGCCTCCACGGGGCGTGTCCCGGCCGCCGCCTGGGGCGGCCCTGGCGATTCAGCATCGTTGCCGGGCCTGCCGACCGCGACCTGATTCGGTCTGGGCCGAACAACGACATTCCGGAAGGATCAGTCCACAGACTGGTCGGCTCAGGGGGAAGGCCATGGTCTATCGCATCCACTGCACTCTTGAGGACGTGGCGCGGACTCGGGTGGCTGAGGTGCCGATGCCCCTCTCCGAATTCGACCTCGCGGTAAGGGCGTTACAGGCCCGAAGCCAGCCGGCGCGGTTGGACGTGTGGCGGCGGCGCGTGTTCACGGAACTCGGCTCCGCCGCGCGAATGATCCTCAGCCTGATTCCGCCGGTCGGATGGTCGCCGGGCTTCCTCACTCCCCCGCACGGCGGAGACATCGAAGAGGCCCTCGACAAAGCACGCTCCGTGCCGCGTCAGCAGGTCCGGGCGGAGTTGGCGGCGATAGCCGAGCATCAGCCGATACCGGGATGGGCTCGGCACCTGGCGGACGACGCCCGCCTTCTCCAGCAGGTCTTCGACGCGGTGGGCAGCCTCTACGCCACCCTTGTACAGCCCTACCGGGCGGAGTTGGCCGCCGGCTTCGCCGCCGCCCGGGGGGTGCACGCGCGCCGGCTCCTGGCCGGCGGCATGGAACGTGTGCTCGCCGAAGCCAACCCGCGATGGATGCGATGGTCTGCTCCGGTCCTGGAGATCCGGATGCCCAACAGGATCGACTACGACCTGCGTCTGGAAGGCCAGGGCATACTGCTCGTGCCGTCCCTGTGGGGAACGCGGACCATCGTGGACGACGACACCCAGCCGCAGCCCACCGTGACCTACCCCATCTGTCACGACCAGCCCCTGCAGCACCTCACCGCCGTCTCCCGGCAGCCCGACCGTACGGGCTCGCCCCAGTCCGCCTCCAGGTTGCTGGGCAGTACCCGCGCCGCGGTGCTCGACGCCGTCGCCGAGAACCCTTCCTGCTCGACAAAGGAGCTGGCCAGGCTCACGGGCATCTCACCGGCCAGTGCGAGCGAACACGCGACCGTACTGCGCGAGGCAGGACTGGTCAGTACCGTTCGCCACCGCAACACCGCCGTCCACAGCCCCACCGCGCTCGGCCTCGCCTTCCTGGACAGCCAGTTGCCGACCCACCACGCCTGAGCGGACCCCGGGGCGCGGCCGGCCACGCGACATGACCGGGCGATCGGAGCTGTCAATTCCGGTGGCGGGTACACCTGTTCACCTCTACGATCACGGCTCTTGGCCCGCCACCCCGGCGGCAACGACCGTGAAGGCGACCTGCCCGCATGAGCACCCCCGAGGCCCCCGAGTCCCCTGAGTCGCCCGACTCCCCCGGTGACAGACCCGCCGTTCCCCCACCGCGGCGGCAGCTCAAGCCGTTCCTGCTCTTCGCCTGGGTCGCCATCTTCGTACTGATCTTCCTGGTACCCGTGCTCCAGCAGCACGACCGCAGTGAGGCCCAGCCCAGCGACAACAGCACCCCCGCGGACAGCACGTCCTACGTCCTCTCGGTGCCGGGCACCCTCGAGGACGGGAGGTACACCCTCAGCAAGAAGCTGACGGACTCGGTCCAGCAGACCTACGACAGCACCTCCACGGCGTTGCGGGGCGTGCGCGCGTCGGGCGGTGAGTACCGCATGGGCACCGGCGACGGTGACGTGGTCACCTACTGGGGCCTTTACGGGCACGTCACGGCGCCCGACGCCTTCGCGCCCGCCGAGGTCTGGGGCCTGGGCGTGCCCGCGGGCGCGAAACCGGCGACCACACCCGAGGACGTGCTGCCGCCGGGCACCGGTCAGCCGGTCACCTGCACGGTGCTGCGGGTCCCGGGAAGCCGTGGGGACACCAGCCTCCCGGTGTGCGTCTGGAGTTCCGCGACGGGAGCCGTCGCCGTCTCCCGCAGCACTCCGCGGATCGCCCGGCAGGCCCCCTCGGCCGTGGACCTGCGGTCCCTCGCCGCACTCACCGCCACGATCCTCGACGAGGTGTGCTCCCCGGCCGGGTGAGCCGTCGGATGAGGCGTGCTGCCCCACCGGTCGCCATGGAACCCGCGGTCCCTCGCGGACCTGACCGGCACGACCCACGACGAGATCCACGACGAGACAAGCCCCCCGTCGGATCCGGCGGGATCGACCCCGAAGGTGACCGAACCTCATGAGCGTTCCCCCGCCCCCTGACGCCGATCCGTTACTCCCCCCGGCGCCGCCGCCGGTGCCTCCGCCGCCGGACTACGCTCCCCCGGGCCCGACCGCCCCGCCGCGCCGGCGGCCCCTGCTGGTCCTCGGTGCCAACCTCGCGGGCGTCCTGCTGGTGTGCCTCCTCCTGTTCTGGGCGCTGACGGCGTTCGCGGACCACCGCGGAGGTACCTCCGCCACCGGGACCGCCCCGGCCCAGGCCATGAAGCTCACCGTCCCCCGCACGTTGCTCCACGGCCGGTACACCCTGAGCAGCGATCTGAGCGCCTCGCTGCGGCAGCAGTACGGCGAGCCGCAGCCCGGAGCCGACGGGCTGACCCCGGCCGGTGGCGAGTACCACGCCGGCCCGGACAGCGCGCTCGACACGCTGTCCTTCTGGGGTGGTTACGGTCATATCGGCTCCCCCGACCTGTTCCGCAGGGGGATGCTCATGGGCCTGGGCCTGCCCTCCGGAGTCCGGCGGGTCACCGAGCCGAAGACGCTCACCGCCACGGGCAGCGGCACCGAGGTCGACTGCGAGGTGCTGGCGCTGACACGTGACGGCACCACCCTCACCCTCCCGGTGTGCGTCTGGGACGACAGCGGTACGGCCGTCACCGTGACGCACGAGACGCCCCGGATCGCCTACCAGGACCCGGCCGCCGTCGACCTGCAGTCCCTCGCCGACCTGACCGGCACGGTCATCGACGAGGTGCGCGCCCCTGCCCGGATCATGGGTTAGGGTACGAGTGTGTACGCGACGCAGACGCACCTGACCTGGTGGTGGACCGCTCATCCGGCGGCCCACTGATCATCGCGCGCACACCACGATCTCGCGAAGGCCGCCCGAGGGGCGGCCTTCGGTGTTTCCCGGGCCGTTCCTCCTCACCGGAAGGAACCGACCGTGACCGCCTCTCCCACCGCCGTCGACGCCGCCGCGCTCGTCGAGCGCCTGCTCAGGCCCGGCTGTCCGTCGTTCGCCCTGCTGCGCCGTAGTACCCCCGGGCGCGATCCCGGGATCGTCGAGGTCCTGCTCGGGCCGGTCACCGCCGTGGAGCGGCTCGCCGACATCCCGCTGCCGACCGGCACCCCGCGGGGCGGCGGCCCGGCGCTGGACGCGCTCGCGCTGGTGCCGTTCCGGCAGATCGCGGAGCGCGGCTTCGACGTGCGCGACGACGGCACACCGCTGGCCGTGCTCACGCCGGGTGAGGCGCACGAGCTGCCCGCCGCGGACCTGGCCGCCGCCCTGCCGCGGCACCCCGTCGAGGTGACCGGCGGCGCCTTCGACGTGGACGACGACGCCTACGCGCGGATCGTGGAGCGGGTGATCGAGGACGAGATCGGGCGCGGTGAGGGCGCGAACTTCGTGATCCGGCGGACGTTCCGCGGTGAGATCCCGGGGTTCTCGGCGGCCGACGCGCTGGCGCTGTTCGGGCGGCTGCTGGCCGGTGAGCGCGGCGCGTACTGGACGTATCTGGTGCACACCGGGGACCGCACGCTGGTCGGGGCCAGCCCGGAGGTCCATGTGCGGGCCACCGGCGGGACGGTCGTGATGAACCCGATCAGCGGCACCTACCGCTATCCGGCCACCGGGCCGTCGCTCGACGGGCTGCTGGCGTTCCTCCACGACGCCAAGGAGGTGGAGGAGCTGACCATGGTCGTCGACGAGGAGCTGAAGATGATGTGCACGGTCGGTGACCTCGGCGGCCAGGTGATCGGCCCGCGGCTGAAGGAGATGGCGCATCTGGCGCACACCGAGTACGAACTGCGGGGCCGCACTTCGATGGACGTGCGGGAGGTGCTGAGGGAGACGATGTTCGCGGCGACGGTCACCGGCTCGCCGGTGCAGAACGCCTGCCGGGTCATCGAGCGCCACGAGGACGGCGGCCGCGGCTACTACGCGGGCGCGCTGGCCCTGATCGGCCGGGACGCGGGCGGGGCGCAGACCCTGGACTCTCCGATTCTGATCCGTACCGCGGACATCGACGCGCGGGGGCGGGTCGCGGTGTCGGTCGGGGCCACGCTGGTGCGGCACTCCGATCCGCGCGGCGAGGTGGCCGAGACGCACGCCAAGGCGGCCGGGGTGCTCACCGCGCTCGGGGTGCGGCCCGCCCCGGCCCGTACCGCGGACGGCACACCGCCGCGGCTGGCCGACGACCCCCGGGTGGCGGCGGCGCTGGCGGCCCGCCGGGAGTACCTGGCGCCGTTCTGGCTGCGGATGCGGACGGCGGCGGAGGCGGCGCCGCCGGCCGGGCACGCCCTGGTGATCGACGGCGAGGACACCTTCACCGCGATGCTGGCGCACCTGCTGCGCTCGTCCGGCCATGAGGTGACGGTGCTGCGTTACGACGAGCCGGGGGTGCGGGAGGCGGCACTCGCGCACCGCGGGCCGGTGGTGCTGGGCCCGGGGCCCGGCGACCCGGCCGACACCGCCGATCCGAAGATGCGGATGCTGCGCGCGCTGGCGGGCGAGCTGATCGCCGCGCGGAACGGCGGCGCGGCGGGCGGGCTGCTGGGGGTGTGCCTCGGCCATGAGCTGATCGCGGCCGAACTGGGCCTGGAGATCGCCCGCAAGGACGTCCCGTTCCAGGGCGCCCAGGAGCGTATCGACCTGTTCGGGCGGCCGGAGACGGTCGGCTTCTACAACACCTTCACGGCCCGCTGCACCAACCGGGCCGCGGAGGAACTCGCCCTGCACGGCGTGGAGTTGAGCCGCGACCAGGTCAGCGGTGACGTGTTCGCGCTGCGCGGGCCGGGCTTCGCGGGCGTGCAGTTCCACCCCGAGTCGGTGCTGACCGTCAACGGCACGGCGATCGTCGCCGAGTTGCTGGCCGCGGTGACGGTCGCCGGCTGAGCCAACGGTTCGGGCTCGCGCGGCTGCCTGAGGCAGGGAAGGCCCGGTTGTCGGCTTGTGAACCGTGGCCGGGGCACTCGGCGGGCTCCACGCCGGCGGCCTGGGGCGTCTACGGTTCAGTGCGGGTAGCGCAAGTGCTGCATCGCCTGGTACGACAAGCGGCCGACATGACGCCCCAGCGTCGTGTACGCGTTGAAGCGGTCGGTGTCGAAGAACTGGTCCCCGGTGGCATCGTAAGGAAAGAGTTGATGCTCGGCGGCGTAACGCTGTACTTCCCATGGAGTATCGCCGTCGAGCGTCGCCCTGCCGATGACCAGTTTCCCTTCCGCGCCATCATCGGGATATCGGTACCGTCCCATGATGACCGGGGAATCCGCGATTCTGGCGTTGAGCAGGTTGCTGTCGATCGTCTGACCGGTGAGACCGTGCGGCATGGCCAGGTCTGGCGAGGTCAGATGGACGGTGACGCCCAGTTCCTCGTACGCGAGTGCCACCGCGTCGGCGATTGAGGCGGCGAACGTCCGCTTGTCGGTGCTCGCGTCGAAACAGTAGATTTCCATGCACCGGTGCCGGAAGAGTTCGATGAGGCCCAGGTTTTCGTAGTGGCCGCCGTCGGTGACGAAGATGAGCGGCCGGCCTCCAGGGTATACACCGAATATCTCACGCAACAGATAGGAGAGGGTGCGCCTCTTCGGCACCAGCGGCTCGTGCCACTCTCTTCGTCCTCCAATATAGGAAGGATTGACCACCCAGGTGCCGAGACGGGCATTGGCCAACGCCAGCAGGACGTTGGCAGGCCGACTGTACCGCCCCATCGCCGAGGAGAACGCCGCGCCGGAGACGGCCATGGCGGTCTGCACGGTGAGATCCCGGGAGTACCGCGTCAACCCGTGGTCTTCGAGTACTTCCCGCAGGTCCTCGACGTTCATCCAGCAGTTGTCGGGCCCTCCGACGCAGTCGTCCGAGAAGGTGAACGGGTACACGCGACGCCCCGGGTGGATGTCCGAACGGTCGCTGGAATGCGCAGATGCACAGAAGATGACCCTGGGCTTCTCCGTCCTGCCGGTATTCTCCAATTTCGTCCACGCGGCAGCCGTGGGTACGTACCCCTTCGCCGTGAAATGCGGCTTCTCGGCGTTTGGCCGATCCAGGCACCGGACACGCACCACCGCAAACGCCCTTGAAAGGGACTCCCGATAGAAGGGATGCAGACCGAGCGAGGTCTCATCGAGGAGCCGGCAGAGCAGCGCGAGGGCAAGGGTGAGCGCGATCGTTATCCAAAGATTCGCGATATGCGTCTGCAGTACCGGTGTCCCCCGCCTCAGGGTGATGGTTGACAATGGCCTCACGTCAGCGGTCGCGCGCACGGTGATACCGAAGAGGAGAATATACATGCACGCCACAAGAGCCAAACCCCCGTACACTGCCAGCCATTGCAGAAGGCGCTTGCCGAAGTCCCCCAACCGGGCTGCTGGTTTCACGAGTTGATCGACCTGTTTCAGCGCTGACCGGACTTCGGTCAACCGGCTGCTCCAGATGCCGAGGAATCCGATGATCAAGCCCACCGCCCCGAGGATCCCCCCTTGCGCCGCCGTGGTTGGTTGCGGGTTGGCCTTCGCCGCCCAGGGCGGATGCACCAGTTGCCCGCTGAACCACACGACGACCGGAATGACGGCGCCCGTCACCGCAAGCACCAACGTTGCCCAGACCAGGCATTCGGCGACACGTGCCATGGTCTTCCCACATTTCTCTTTCCGTCCCTTGTCGGAGGGCTCTTCGCCGCGCAGGTGCGCCGCAGTGATCCACAGCGTTCCCGCCAAGAGCGCCAGGAACACGCCGGGAACAAGGAAGCCCCACACGGGATGCCACGGGCTGTTGAGCACCGCTCTGCGCTGCGCCACGAAGTAGAAGTGTCCGATCCAGCGACCCGATATGAAGGCCAGGGCCGCCAGGAAAGCCGCGGAGAAGAGTGCACCGCGAACAGCGGCGAACAGCATGATCAGCCATTCCTTCGGCGTCCGCGCGAGGTAGTTGGCGTTGCGTCGCAGATAATCGAATTCAGGGGATCCCGGACTGAAGGCGTTGTCCCAGTTGACAGGTTCTTGCTTCTCCTTATCGCCCGTTCCGCTTGCGGCTGCGGAGGATTGGCGGATCGCCAGCAGCATGGCCCCGGCCATGTAGGCACCCCCGGAAACCGCCGATACGTAGCTGGACTTACTCAGTTCACGTTGCTCCTGCAATGCGTTGAGGGCACCGAGGGAGAAGGTGGCCGACCGCATCCCACCGCCGGACAGGCATATCCCGATTCCACCGTTCTCCCGTGTCTCGGGAAATCTGGCGTTGACACTCCAGTGAGCATGGTCAGGGTTTTCCGGATCGCAGGTGATCTTGGTCTTCGCTACCGGCGCCGCCCAGTCATTCGGCAGGCCACCCTCGCTCGCGCGCCGCGATCGGTGTCGCCTGAGTCCCGCACACAACCGCCACAGAGCGATGGACGCTCCCGAGAGGCATACGACCGCGGCGACCGGAAGGAGGCTGTAGATGAGGAACGCCACGCACTGGATCAGGAGGGAGAACTCGGGGGCGAGGGAGCACGGGCCCGCACCGCACTCATTGTCGAGATGCCTCAGCGTAATCGACTCACCTACGTGGACGGCGGTGAGGAGCAGCGTGGCGAAGAAAGCCGCGCGTGCATTGATTTTCCATGAGGTCGTACTGAATACCACGGCGCCGAGGAAGCCACCGAGAGCGAGAAGCACTCCACCCGCGATCGGCGCGCCCCACCACGCCCAGAGGTCTTGCCCGACCGAATGGCTCTCGGTGAGCCTGCCGATGATTCCCTGCCCGTTGAGCTCCATGGTCAAGGCGAATCCGGTCACGTACGTGTGCCAGCTCAGAATTGCGGCTCCGGCGAAGGCGGCCAGACTCAGCGGCGGTACCCATTGGGGATTCTTCTTGATCCAGCCCTCTACCCAACTGTCGGTCCAGTCCTCGGTTCCGTCCTCGATCCGCGCTTCCATCTCCGCCCTCCGTATCACCGAGAGCACGTCCTGGCGAGTCGCGCCGGAATTGGGTTGGCTCACTCCCCATACTGAGGCCGAACGCTGCGGCCCGCACCGCGACGGCGAGCGCCTGACCAGGGGTGAACCGGCGCGGGGCGTACTCCGGAGGCCTGCCTCCGGAGTACGCCCCGCGCCAGCCGTCCCATCCGTACCGCTCAGCCGAAGAAGACGCCCGCCTCCGCGTACAGCGCCGGGTTGACCGTCTTCAGCTTGGCGGTGGCCTCGGCGAGCGGCACCCGCACGATGTCGGTGCCGCGCAGCGCGACCATCTGCCCGAAGTCCTTCTCGTGGACGGCGTCGATGGCGTGCAGGCCGAAGCGGGTGGCCAGCCAGCGGTCGAACGCGGACGGGGTGCCGCCGCGCTGGATGTGGCCGAGCACGGTGGTGCGGGCCTCCTTGCCGGTGCGCTCCTCGATCTGCTTGGCCAGCCAGTCGCCGATGCCGGACAGCCGCACATGGCCGAAGGAGTCCAGCGAGGAGTCCTTGGTGACCAGGTCGCCGTCCTTGGGCATCGCGCCCTCGGCGACCACCACGATCGGCGCGTACTGGATCTTGAAGCGGCTCTCCACCCAGGCGCAGACCTGCTCGATGTCGAAGCGCTGCTCGGGGATGAGGATGACGTTGGCGCCCCCGGCCAGGCCCGCGTGCAGCGCGATCCAGCCCGCGTGGCGGCCCATGACCTCGATGACCAGGGCCCGGCGGTGGGACTCGGCGGTGGTGTGCAGCCGGTCGATGGCCTCCATGGCGATGTTGACGGCGGTGTCGAAGCCGAAGGTGTAGTCCGTCGCGCTGAGGTCGTTGTCGATGGTCTTCGGCACGCCGACGCAGGGGACGCCGTACTCGCCGGACAGCGCGGCCGCGACCCCGAGGGTGTCCTCGCCGCCGATCGCGATCAGCGCGTCCACCTCGTGCTTGGCGAGGTTGTCCTTGACGCGGCGCACGCCGTTCTCCGCCTTGAGCGGGTTGGTGCGCGAGGAGCCCAGGATGGTGCCGCCGCGCGGCAGGATCCCGCGGACCGCCGGGATGTCGAGCTGCCGGGTGTCGCCCTCCAGGGGACCGCGCCAGCCGTCCCGGAAGCCGAGGAACCGGTGGCCGTACTCCTGGGTGCCCTTGCGCACGATGGCGCGGATGACCGCGTTGAGACCGGGGCAGTCGCCACCGCCGGTCAGCACTCCGACCCGCATGGATTCTTCCCTTCCTGCAGCACTGTGCTGGGAGACGTCCGTCGCGGGCCACGCTAGCCGTGATCCAGGTCACAGGGGATCGCACAAACGGCGCAATCCGCCGGTAGCAGGCGGCCGTCAGCCCCCGCGGTTCACGCCGGAGAGTGAAGCGTCGAGGGCGTGTTCGCGTTCACCCTGGTGTTCGCGGAGCCGGGTCACTCCTCGTCGAGGCCGCGCTCCATCGCGTAGCGGACCAGCTCGACGCGGTTGTGCAACTGGAGCTTGCCCAGGGTGTTCTGGACGTGGTTCTGCACCGTGCGGTGGGAGATCATCAGCCGCTCGGCGATCTGCCGGTACGCCAGGCCCTTGGCGACCAGGCGCAGCACCTCGGTCTCGCGCTCGGTCAGCCGCGGCACATCGGGGTCGCCGGGCTCGGGGACGGCGGGCGCGCCGGCCAGCCTGCGGTACTCGCCGAGCACCAGGCCGGCCAGCCCCGGCGTGAAGACCGGGTCGCCGACGGCGGTCCTGGCCACCGCCTCCAGCAACTCCTCGCGGCCCGCGGACTTCACCAGGTAACCGGTCGCGCCGGACTTGACGGCCTCCAGGACGTCCTCGTGCTCGCCGCTGGCGGACAGGACCAGCACCCGCAACGCCGGGTTGTCGCCGACCAGTTCCTTGCAGACCCGCACGCCGGGCATGCCCGGCAGGTTGAGGTCCAGCACCAGCACCTGCGGGCTGACGGCCCTGGCGCGGCGGACGGCCTCCGGGCCGTCGCCCGCGGTGGCCACCACGTCGTACCCGGCCTCGGCCAGATCCCGGGCGACCGCGTCCCGCCACAACGGGTGGTCGTCGACCACCATCACCTTGACCGCGTCCGTCATGGCCGTTCCCCGTCTCCGTCCTGCTCGTCGCTGCGGCTGCCGCCGACCATCTGCCCGGCCGGATGAACTCTACGGGTCCCGGGGAACGATCAGTGCCGACGCGCGGCCTCCCGCCGCGGCACCCGCAGCTCCACCTCGGTGCCCTGGCCCGGCACCGAGACCAGCGTCGCCGAGCCGCCCAGGTCCGCCAGCCGCCCGCGGATGGACAGCGCCACCCCGAGCCGCCCCTCCCGCTCGGCGTCCGCCAGCCGCCCCTCGGCGATGCCCGGGCCGTCGTCGCGGACCGTGACCAGCACCTGGTCCGGCTCCTCCTCCAGCAGGATCCAGGCGCGCGCCGAAGCACCGGCGTGGCGGCGGACGTTGTCCAGGGCGGCGCCGACCGCGGCGGCGACCTCGCGGACGGCGTGCGCGCCGAGCGTCACCGGGTCCGCGGGCGCCGCCACCGAGACCGTCGCGCAGGCGTAGGGGGCGAGGGCCGCCCGCAGGTCGGCGTCCTCGTCCTCTTCCGGCTGTTCCGGCCCTTCCGGCCCTCCCGGCTCCCGCCTGGCGCGCCGCTCGGCGGTGGACGCCGGGCGCGGCGCGGGGACGACCGGCCCGGCGGACACCAACGCCCGCAGCGCCGCCTCCTGCTCGCCCGCCAGCCGCCCCAACTCGGCGGCCTCTCCGCCCAGTTCGCTGCCCCGGCGCTGCACCATGGCCAGCACCTGGAGCACGCTGTCGTGGATGTCGCGGGCCAGGCGCTCCCGCTCGCGGGTCGCCGCCTGGATCTCCACCGCCCGGGCCAGAGCGCGTTCACTGCCCCGGGCGACCTCGGCCACGTAGCCGATCCCGGTGGCGACGAAGAACAGCAGCACGATGCTGTGGACGTTGCCCTCGGTGACCCGGCCGCGCTCGACGATGTTGGAGGCCGCGGTGATCACCCAGGCCAGGGCGCCCCACCGCCAGCCGCCCTTGATGGCGAACGCCAGCACCGAGCCGGCCGCCCAGATCGACGGCAGGGTGGTCTGGCCCGCGACGATCCGCGCCGGTGAGTCCAGCACCATGGTCAGCAGGACACCGGTCAGCGCCACCGTCAGGTCGGCGGCCAGGAACGGCCGGGTGCAGCGGGCCGCGGAGGACACATACGGCAGCGTCAGCAGGGTCCACGCGGCGAGCACGCCCATGTAGAAGCAGGCGCCCAGCGGATGGGCGAACTGCCCGTAGGCGTAACCGAAGCGGGCCACCGCGTAGGCGAGCGCCAGCACCCGGTAGGCGGTCAGCGCCCGCCACAGCGGCTGCTCGATCGACGACGTACGCATCGTGCGTCTCCCCCCGTCACCGCGATCCGCCGGTCAGGTCCCGGCGTTCGCCTCGGCCTTGTCCGCCTTGTCCGCCTTGGCGGCCTCCTCGGCCTGCTTCTTCGCCTCCGCGATCTGCCGCTTGGCGGCGGTGGCGTAGATGTCCACGTACTCCTGGCCCGAGAGCTTCATGATCTCGTACATGACCTCGTCGGTCACCGAGCGCAGGATGAAACGGTCGTGCTCCATGCCGTGGTAGCGGCTGAAGTCCAGCGGCTTGCCGATGCGTATGCCCGGACGCATCAGCTTGGGGACGACCTTCCCGGGCGGCTGGATCTTCTCGGTGTCGATCATCGCCACGGGGATGACGGGCGCGCCCGAGGCCAGCGCGACGCGGGCCAGGCCGCCCGGCTTGCCGCGGTACAGCCGCCCGTCCGGGGAGCGGGTGCCCTCCGGGTAGATGCCGAACAGCTCGCCGCGGGCCAGCACCTCCAGGCCGCTGCGCACCGCGGCCTCACCGGCGCCGCGCGCCCCCGAGCGGTCCACCGGCAGCTGCCCGGCGCCCTTGAAGAACGCCGCGGTCAGCTTGCCCTTGATGCCCGGGGAGGTGAAGTACTCGGCCTTGGCGATGAAGGTGACCTTGCGGTCCAGCATGGCGGGGAGGAAGAAGGAGTCCGAGAAGGAGAGGTGATTGCTCGCCAGGATCGCCGGCCCGTCCTTGGGGATGTTCTCCATCCCTTCCACCCAGGGGCGAAAGGTCAGACGCAGCGAATTGCCGATCGACACCTTCATCAAGCCGTACAACAACCGAGGACCTCCTGTGGGCGACGCCAAAGACCTTAGCCTGCCGCGGGAGGCCCCTTGGCGCTGGGACGGGCCGCCGACGCTGTGCGGGACGGGTTCCGGCGCGTACTGTGGCGCGTACCGTACGCCCACTGCTGTTCTCCCACACTGTGCCCGACCTCGTCGAACAGGAGATCCACGGTGCCGCTGATGCCCGGAGCCGAACCGTACCGCCACGACGGCGGAGAGGTCGGCGTACTGCTGTGCCACGGGTTCACGGGCTCGCCGCAGTCCCTGCGCCCCTGGGGCGAGTACCTCGCCGAGCGCGGGCTGAGTGTGTCCCTGCCGCTGCTGCCCGGCCACGGCACCCGCTGGCAGGACATGCAGCTCACCGGCTGGCAGGACTGGTACGCGGAGGTCGACCGGGAGCTGCGCGGGCTGACCGCGCGCTGCCGGCAGGTCTTCGTCTTCGGGCTGTCGATGGGCGGCGCGCTCACCCTGCGGCTGGCCGCCCGGCACTCCGCCGCGGTCAGCGGGATCGCGCTGGTCAACCCGTCGGTGAAACCGGACAGCGCGCAGCTGCGGGCGGTGCCGCTGCTGCGCCATGTGGTGCCGTCGGTCAAGGGCATCGCCAGTGACATCGCCAAGGAGGGCGTGGTGGAGACGGGGTACGAGCGCACCCCGCTGCACGCCGTGCACTCGCTGACCCGTTTCTGGCGCGTCGTCCAGGCGGACCTGCCCCTGGTCACCCAGCCGCTGCTGCTGATGCGCAGCCGGGTGGACCATGTGGTGCACCCGTCGAACTCCGAGCTGGTGCTGCGCCGGGTGGCGTCCGCCGACGTCACCGAGCGGGTGCTGGAGCGCAGCTACCACGTGGCCACCCTGGACCACGACGCCGAGGAGATCTTCGAGACCTCCTGGGCCTTCGTGCGGCGGCTGTCGGGACTGCCCGGGGCGGCGGAGCCGGACACCGAGGGGGCCGCCAGTGGCGGAGCGTGACGAGCCGCACGAGGACTCCGGGACGCCGATGGACGAGGACGCCGCCTGGGCGCGGATCGTGGCCGCCTTCGAGGCGGAGCCGGGCACCGGGAGCTGGCCGAAGGCCGAGGACCTGCGCGAGGACGAGGCCGTGCGGCCGCCGGAGGGTCTCGGCCCGGTCCAGGAGCGGCCGCGCGGCTTCGTGGTCCGCGCGCCGCAGCCCGGCCCCCGCGACTACGCGGTCCCGGACGACGATGACGACGAGGGCCACTTCGTACCGCCCGAGCCGCCGCCGCTGCCGGAGGCCGACACCACCACCAAGTTCGCCTGGGTCGCGGTGCTCGGCGGGCCGCTGCTGATGGTCGGCTGTGTGCTGTTCCAGCAGCAGATGACCTGGTGGATCACGGTGCTGGGGGTCGGCGGGTTCGTGGGCGGCTTCGCGACGCTGGTGGCCCGCATGAAGGACCGCGACGAGGACGAGGACGACCCGCACGGCGGCGCCGTCGTCTGAGCGGCTCGGCGGCTCGGCGGCTCGGCGGCTCGGCGGCTGACCGTCTCGGCGGCTCAGTGCCTCGGCGGCTCAGACGGTGACGCGCAGGGCGGCCAGCACCGGGAGGTGGTCGGTGGCCGCCCGCAGGTCCGCGGCGGTCACACCGGGCAGCCCGGACGGCACCCCGCAGCCGAGCACCTCCACGTCCTTGGTGGCCAGGATCGCGTCGATGCGCTGGTGCGGCCGGTCCGGCGTGGAGGTGTACTCGCCGCCCCACGGCCGGACCGCCCAGCAGTCCTGGAGCTCGGCGGCCAGCCGGCCGAAGGAGCGCCCGTCCGGCCGGTCGTTGAGGTCGCCCGCCACGACGGCGGGCAGCTCGCCGGACGCGGCCGCGAGCCGGTCCAGCACCATCCCGGCCTGGGCGTGGCGCTCACCGGCGTCCAGGCTCAGATGGCAGCTGACCACCCGCAGCCGCGCCGCGCCGAACCGCAGCACCGCGGTGGCCAGGCCGCGCCGGTGCAGGTGCGGGGTGCGCGGGAGCAGGACGTCCTCGGTGTGCTCGACGTGGGCCCGCAGACTGCTGAGGATCATCGGGCCGGCGGCGGTGGCGCCGCCGGTCACCGTGACCAGACCGCAGGCGGCGGCGAGGCGGGCGGTGTGCTTGCGCCAGCGGAAGAAGCGCGGGGCCTCCTGGAGGCACACCACGTCCGGGGCGCAGGCCCGGATCACCCGGGCCAGCGCCTCGCGGTCGTCGCGCAGCGAGCGCACGTTGTAGCTGAGGACGCGGATCACCGCGGAGCCGGCCTCGGTGCGGGAGGCCGGCAGGTCCGCCCCGCCCCGCTCCCCGGCTCCGGCGTCCTCCGTGCGCCCGCCCGCCACGCGATCAGCCCTGCCGGGCCAGGTCCGCCGCGCCCACCAGTCCGGCCTTGCCGCCGAGCTGGGCCGCGAGCACCTGGGCGTGCGGCCGCCACTGGCCGCCGACCAGCCAGCGGCGGAACGACTTGCGGATCGGGTCGAGCACCAGGTCGCCCTCGTCGGAGACACCGCCGCCGACGATGAACGCGGACGGGTCGAACAGGGAGGCCAGGTCGGCGAGCCCGGCGCCCGCCCAGCGGGCCAGCTCGCGGAAGGAGTCCACGGCCACCGGGCAGCCCCGCCGGGCGGCCTCGCTCACGTGCCGTCCCTCGATGCCGGCGGGCGTGCCGTCGCCGAGGGCGAGCAGGATCGTGGCGTTCTCCGGGGTGGCGGCGGCGCGCTGCCGGGCGTACCGCACCAGGGCGCGCCCGGAGGCGTACTGCTCCCAGCAGCCCTGGCTGCCGCAGCCGCACAGCAGGCCGTCCGGGACGACCCGGATGTGGCCGAACTCGCCCGCCACACCGAAGCGTCCGCGGTGCAGCCGGCCGCCGATGATGATGCCGCCGCCCAGCCCGGTGCCGAGCGTGATGCACACGACGTCGTCATGGCCCTGGCCGGCGCCGAAGCGGTACTCGCCCCAGGCGGCCGCGTTCGCGTCGTTCTCGACGACGACGGGGAGGCCGACGCGCTGCTCGACCTTGTCCTTGAGCGCCTCGTGGCGCCAGTTGATGTTCGGCGCGAACAGGACCGTGGCCCGCTTGTCGTCCACATAGCCGGCCGCGCCGATGCCCACGGCCTCGACCGGGTGCTCGGCGCTGACGGTGCGCACCGCGTCGGCGATGGCGTCGATCACGTCCTCGGGGGTCAGCGGGGTCGGCACCTTGCTGACCTGGAGGATCCTGCCCTCCTCGTCGACCACGCCGGCCGCGATCTTGGTACCGCCGATGTCGACGCCGATGGTGAGTCCCATGTGTCCCTCAGATTTCGGTCGAACCCCGCTGAAGCCAACCGTACCCGAGGCGGCGTCAGTCCAGGTCGATGCGCTCCGGCCCGGAGGACCCGGCGGCGCCGCCTCCGCCGGAGCCGCGGGTCCAGCGGCTCTCCTGGCCCGCGACGGCCGCCCGGTAGGCCGCCAGCAGCTCGGAGCCCGCGGCCGACAGGTGCTCGAAGACATCGGGGTTGCGGTCCCGCAGCGGGATCACCGCCGCCTTCACCTGGGAGATCACCGCCTGCGCCGCCATGGAGGCGGCGGGGCTGCCCAGCTCGGCGACCTTGTCGGCCACCGCGTCGGCGAGCCTGCGCAGCTCCTCGGCCGCGCTGCCGGGCTCGGCGCCGCGGGCCTGGCGGCGGCGGGCCCGCTCGGCGGCCAGGTCCTCGGCGCACGCCTCGGCCCAGGCGTCGGAGTCCGAGTCGGTCAGGGGTCGTTCCGTGCCCTCGCTCATGGCGGCTCTCCTGCTGTCCGGGGGTCCGGCGTTCCGCCGGCCTGCCGGCCTGCCGGCCGGGGTGACGGCGATCGCGGTTTCGACGGTACCCGAAACGGCCCCCGCGTCACGCGGGAGCGGCGTTCAGCGGGGCCACTCCTGCGGATCCGGCGCGAACCGGACCTGGAGCGCCCCCTCGCGCAGCGCCGCGCCCTCCACGGTGCAGCGCCGCAGCGCGCCCGGCAGCGGCACGATCCGGCGCAGCCCGGCGACGTCCACGACCAGTTCGTCGCCGCGGCGCACCAGGCCGAGGCCGTCGCGCCCGGCGCCGGGCAGCGGCAGCCGCCACACCAGCCGGCCGTCCTCGGCCAGCCGGTCCTCCACGGTCCACGGGTCGGCGGCGGGGCGGTCCTCGCGGGGCGGCGGGAGCAGTCCGGGGACGGCCAGCCGCTCGATGGCGCCGGGCCCGTCCGGGGCGTGCCCGAGATGCGGCACGGTCAGCACCGCGACGCCGTCGCCGGCGTGCCGCGCCTCCAGCTCCTTGAGGTGGTCCTGCTGGCCGGCGGAGAGCCCGGCGAGGAAGGGGTCGGACGAGCCGGTGGGCAGCAGGCGGTTGGCGACCACGGCCTCCAGCCGGTGCCCGTACAGCGCCAGGCCGGTGCGGGCGGCGGCCATCCGCGGCCCGGCGCCCGGGCCCGGTTCGATCACCAGCCGGACGGTGGTGGCCTCGGAGCGGATCAGCGCCTCGACGGCGGCGAGTTCGTCCGCCCAGCGCCCCGCGGTGTCGTACAGCCACTGCGCGGGCATCGGGACACCGGCGAGCTGGGCGAGCAGCGGGCGCAGCGCGCGGGCGGCCTGCCGCTCGGCGGGCAACAGCCGCGCGAGGTAGCGGCGCAGCTGTTCGGGCAGCGCGAGGAGCGCCAGGGCCTGCGGCAGCGGCGGCAGGTCGGCCACCACGGTGTCCCACCGCGGGGCCTCGCCGAGGGCGTGGAGCAGCGCGAGGGAGTCCGCGCCGGGCAGCTCGGTGATCTCCTCGTCGTCCAGCGGCTCGGCGCCGAGGAGTTCGAAGGCGGCCGCGCAGCGCTCGCGCAGTTCGGCCGCGCGGCGGCGGAAGGCCAGGGCGCCGTCCACCCGCAGCACCTCGGGACCGTCGGGCACCGGGCCGGGCTCCGCGGTGATCAGCAGGGTGCGGGCGCCGGAGCGGGCGCAGGCCACGGCGGTCGCGGCGGCCACGGTGCTGCGGCCCGCGCCGCCCGCGCCGGTGACCAGGACGAGGCGCAACGTCTCTCAGCTCTGCCCGTCGGCGGCCTCGGCGGCTCCGCCGGGGTTCTGCTCGACGCGCTTCTTCAGTCCGGCCAGGGCGCGGTCGATGATGACCTTCTCGGCCTTGCGCTTGATCATGCCGAGCATCGGGATCTTGACGTCGACGGTGAGCTGGTAGGTGACCTCGGTGGCCTTGCCGCCCTGGACGGGCACCAGCGTGTAGGAGCCGTCCAGGGTGCGCAGCATCTGCGACTTCACCAGCGACCAGCTGACCTGGCCGGGGCCGCCCCAGGTGTACTGGAGGGTGTGGTCGTCCTTGATCGCCCCGGCGTCCAGCACCAGGCGCACCCGCTCGGCGCGGCCCTGGTCGTCGGTGGCGAGGATCTCGGCCTCCTTGACCTCCCCGGTCCACTCCGGATAGCGGGCGAAGTCCGAGATCACCGCCATGACCTCGGCCGGGGCCGCCTCGATCGTGATGCTCGACCTGGTGTGTTCCGCCATCGCCGTGGCCCCTCCGGGACATCGCGTTCAGTGAGTGGTGTGGATGGTGCGCGGGCGCGCCGCCAGCCCGCTGAAGGTTATCGCGCCCGAGATCGCGGTTCGCGGCGGCGGCCGCCTGGTGGCTTCACCCCGGTCACCAGGTCAGGGCCCAGGGACGCCGGACGGCGTTGAAGTGGCCGACGTTGACGCACTCGGTGGCGCCGATCCGCATCCGCGGCACCAGCGGCTGGTGGACGTGCCCGAACAGCGCGTAGCGGGGCCGTACCGCGTGGATGGCCTCCAGCAGTGCCTCGCTGCCGCGCTCGAAGCGGCGGGCGACGGTGTCGTAGCACAGCTCCGGTACGGCGGGCGGGATGTGGGAGCACAGCACGTCGACCTCGCCGAGGGCGGCGACCTTGTCCGCGTAGGTCTCCTCGTCGATCTCGTGCGGGGTGTTGAGCATGGTGCGCAGGCCGCCGCCGACGAAGCCGAACACCCAGCCGCCGATCTCCACGGTGGCGCCGTCCAGCACGGTGGTGCCGTCCTGGACGAACTCCGGCCACAGGTGCGGCAGATCGACATTGCCGTAGGTGGCGTACGTGGGCGTCGGGAAGGCGGCGAACATCTCGGCGTACTGCTTGCGTACGGCCGCCTCGATGGCGGTGCGGCGGTCCAGGCCCTCCCACAGCGAGGCGGAGAACGCCCGCGCCTCGGCGAAGCGGCGCGCGGTGCGCAGCTCCACCACCCGGTCGGCGTTCTCCACTCCGAACAGGTCGGGGAAGATGCCGCGCGAGTGGTCCGCGTAGTCCAGGAAGAGGATGAGATCGCCCAGGCAGACGAGGGCGTCGGCACCGTCTCCCGCCTGCGCGAGGGCGTCGGCGGCACCATGGACATCGCTGACGACGTGGACCCGCATGCCGCTCACCCTAGACCCTGTCCGGGTGCCCGCCGGCCGGGCGACCCGGGGGTTACCTGCGGGTCACCCCGGCCCTGGACTAGGGTGCCGGTGGCACGGCTTTCGGCCTCGGTGCGATGTGCGTTCCATGCATGTGACACACCGAACATCTGAGCCCGACCCCCTATCCCCAAACGCTTACTGGTGGGTAACGTCCGGGCAGTCCGATTACAGCTCTTGATCTTGAAGCCGACAAAGCCGCCGGCGCCGACGAGGAGCAGCAGTCTTGCGCGAGTTCAGCCTTCCCGCTCTCTATGAGGTCCCTGCGGACGGCAACCTGACGGATCTCATCCGCCGCAACGCCGCTCAACATCCGGACGTCGCCGTACTGGCCCGCAAGGTCGGCGGCGCCTGGCAGGACGTCACGGCCACCGCGTTCCTCGCCGAGGTCCGCGCCGCCGCCAAGGGCCTGGTCGCCTCCGGGGTGCAGCCCGGCGACCGTGTCGCGCTGATGTCGCGCACCCGCTACGAGTGGACCCTGCTGGACTTCGCCATCTGGAGCGCGGGCGGCATCACCGTACCCATCTACGAGACGTCCTCGGCCGAGCAGGTCGAGTGGATCCTCGGCGACTCCGGCGCCGTCGCCTGCCTGACCGAGACCGCCGCCCACGAGGCGGTCGTGGAGTCGGTACGCGAGCGGCTGCCGCAGCTCAAGCACGTCTGGCGGATCGAGTCCGGCGCCGTCGAGACGCTGGTCGCCGCCGGCACCGACGTCTCCGACCGGGAGCTGGACCACCGCAGCTCGATCGCGGACGCCGACACCCCGGCCACCATCGTCTACACCTCGGGCACCACCGGGCGCCCCAAGGGCTGCGTGCTCACCCACCGCAGCTTCTTCGCCGAGTGCGGCAACGTGGTGGCCCGGCTGACCCCGCTGTTCCGCACCGGCGAGAGCTCGGTGCTGCTGTTCCTGCCGCTGGCGCACGTCTTCGGCCGCCTGGTCGAGGTGGCCTGCGCGCTCGCCCCGATCAAGCTCGGGCACGTCAGCGACATCAAGCAGCTCACCGACGAACTCGCCGCCTTCAAGCCCACCATGGTGCTGGGCGTGCCGCGGGTCTTCGAGAAGGTCTACAACTCGGCGCGGGCGCAGGCCCAGGCGGGCGGCAAGGGCAAGATCTTCGACCGGGCCGCGGACACCGCGATCGCCTACAGCCAGGCGCTGGACACCCCGGCCGGCCCGGGCGTCCGGCTGAAGTTCACCCACGCCGTCTTCGACCGCCTCGTCTACAGCCGGCTGCGCGCGGTCCTCGGCGGCCGGGCCACCCACGCCATCTCCGGCGGCGCCCCGCTCGGCGCCCGCCTGGGCCACTTCTACCGCGGCATCGGCTTCACGGTGCTGGAGGGCTACGGCCTGACGGAGTCCTGCGCGGCGACCGCGTTCAACCCGTGGGACCGCACCAAGGTCGGCACCGTGGGCCAGCCGCTGCCGGGCAGCGTGGTGCGCATCGCGGACGACGGCGAGGTGCTGCTGCACGGCGAGCACATGTTCTCCGGCTACTGGAACAACGAGCAGGCCACCGCCGCCGCCCTGGAGCACGGCTGGTTCCACACCGGTGACATCGGCACCCTCGACGAGGACGGCTACCTGACGATCACCGGCCGGAAGAAGGAGATCATCGTCACCGCGGGCGGCAAGAACGTCGCCCCGGCCGTGATCGAGGACCGGATCCGGGCGCACGCGCTGGTCGCCGAGTGCATGGTGGTCGGCGACGGCCGGCCGTTCGTCGGCGCGCTGGTCACCCTGGACGAGGAGTTCCTGCCCCGCTGGGCGGAGCAGCACGGCAAGGCGGGCGCCACCGCCGAGCAGTTGCGCCACGACCCGGAGCTGCTCGCCGAGATCCAGCAGGCGATCGACGACGGCAACGCGGCCGTCTCCAAGGCCGAGGCGGTCAAGAAGTTCCGCATCCTGCCGGTCCAGTTCACCGAGGAGTCCGGCCACATCACCCCGTCGCTGAAGCTGAAGCGGAACGTGGTGGCCCGGGACTTCGCCTCCGACATCGAGGCGCTCTACGCGGCGTGAGCCCGACGGGGGGCGGCGCGCCGACGGCGGGCCGCCCCCCACCGCTTACAGCAGGCCGCGCAGCCGGCCCGCCAGCAGGTCCCAGCGCCAGGCCTCCTCCACCCACTGCCGGCCCCGCTTGCCCATCCGCGCCCGCAGCTCGGCGTCCTTCAGCAGCGTGGTGACGCGCTCGGCCGTCTCCCGCGGCGCCTGCGGCGACCCGCCGCGCACCACCCAGCCGGTCTCGCCGTCCAGGACCGCGTCCGGCGCCCCGCCCGAGTCGCCCGCCACCACCGGCAGCCCGGTCGCCGACGCCTCCAGGTAGACGATGCCGAGGCCCTCGACGTCCAGGCCCCCGCGCCGGGTGCGGCAGGGCATGGCGAACACGTCACCCGCGCCGTAGTGGGCGGGCAGCTCCTCCCAGGGCACCGGCCCGGTGAAGCGCACCGACCCCGCCACTCCCGTCTCGCGGGCCAGCCGCTCCAGGTCCGCCCGGTACGGCCCGCCGCCCACGACGAGCAGCACCGCGTCCGGCACCTCGGCCAGGATGTGCGGCATCGCCCGGATCAGCGTGTCCTGCCCCTTGCGGCGCACCAGCCGCGAGACGCACACCACCACCGGCCGCTCGGTCAGCCCCAGGCGCTCGCGCACCGCCGCGCCGCCGGACGCCGGGTGGAAGGTGCGCTCGTCCACGCCGGGCGGCAGCTGCACCATGCGGGCCGCGGCCGCCGCGCCCAGCGCCGGGGCGATCCGCGAACGGGTGTACTCGCCGAGGTACGTCACCGTGTCGGTGCCCTCGCCGATGCGGGCCAGCAGCCGCCGGGCGACGGGCAGTTGGGCCCAGCCCGCCTCGTGGCCGTGCGTCGTCGCCACGATCCGCCGGGCACCGGCCCGCCGCAGCGCCGGCGCCATCAGGCCCAGCGGCGCCGCCGCCCCGAACCACACCGACGTACAGCCGTGCTCCCGCAGCAGCCCCACCGCGCGCCGGGTGACCCGCGGCGTCGGCAGCAGCATGGTGGTGCGGTCGCGGACCACCGGGAAGGGCTGCTCGGCGTCGAAGGCGGCGGTGGCCCGCCGGTGCTCGGCGTCGGCCTCCCAGGTGGAGGCGTAGACGACGACCTGCCCGGGGTCCAGGCGCAGCGCCATGCTGTGCACGAAGGCCTGGATCCCGCCGGGCCGCGGGGGGAAGTCATTGGTGACGATCAGGGTCTTGTTCATCTCACCGGGACAGTACCGGGGCGCGTGCGGCGGGCGCCCCGCACCCTGAGATCAGGGCTCGCCCGCCCACGCAGCAGGCCGACCCGGCTGGGCCGCGGCCCCCGGGTGGGCTAGCCTCCCGGTACGCCTCCGCCCCCGGGCGACGGCCCGGGGGCGCGAACCGAAGGAGCCCACGCTGCCGGTGATCATCAGCCCCGACAGCCCCCCGCAGGGCCCGCCCACCGCCGCCCCGGCCGTGGCGGGCCGCCGGCTGAGGGAGCTGGCCGAGGAGGCCCTGCCGGCCCTCGCCGTCTGGGCCGGCGCCGTGCTCCTCCAGCTGCTGATGCTGCGGTGGCTGACCACCCGCCCGGACGACTGGCTGCGCGCCGCGCTGACGCCCTGGGACAACCAGTGGTACGTCCAGATCGCCGAGCAGGGCTACCCGCACGGCTTCTCCTACGGCTCCGACGGGCAGCTCACCGGAAACAACCTGGCGTTCTTCCCGCTGTACCCGGCGCTGATCGCGGCCGTCCGCGTCCTGACCGGGCTGGGCGGGCAGGCCGCGTCCGTGGTGGTGGCCTGGCTGGCGTCGGCCGCGGCGGCGGTGACCGTCCACCGGCTGGGAAGGCGGCTGTACGGACCGCGGGCGGGGCTCTGCCTCGTCCTGCTGGTCTTCACCCAGCCGATGGCCGTCACCTTGTGGATCGGCTACAGCGAGAGCCTGTTCCTGGCGCTGGCGGCCGGCTGCCTGCTGGCCGCGCACAAGCGCTCCTGGCTCACCGCCGGGCTCCTCGCGCTGCTGGCCGGGCTGACCCGCTCCACCGGGGCCGCACTGGCCGCGGCGCTCGCGGTGGCCGCCGCGACGCAGATGTGGCGGGCCCGGCGGTTCGACGGGCGGGCGGCCACCGGAGTGGTCCTCGGCGCGCTGGGCGTGCCGCTGTACATCGGGTGGGTGGGGCTGCGGGTCGGCACCCCGGGCGCCTGGCTGACCATCCAGGCGGCGGGCTGGCACACCGCGTGGGACTGGGGCGCGGCGACCTGGCAGTTCGTCGGCGACTCCCTGCAGCGCGGCCACGACTGGGTGCCGATGGCCTGCGCGCTGCTGCTGATCGCCCTCGCGGCGGCCATCGCCACCGCGCTGCTCCAGCGCACCTGGCCGCCGCTGGCCGTCTACGGGCTGCTGGTCTTCGCCCTGACCGTGGGGCAGACCAACTACTACCACTCCAAGCCGCGGCTGCTGGTGCCCGCGCTGCTGACCCTGGTGGCGCTGGCGAACGCCCTCGCCCGGGCCGGTCGGCGCGCCGCGATCCCCGCGATGGCGCTGTTCGCCCTGTTCGGCACCTGGTTCGGCGCCTACATGCTCACCGACTGGGCCTACGCCATCTGAGCGGTCTCGCGGGCGAACTCCCGGGCCGCCGCGATGCGTTCGGCCGCCGTGGGATGGGTCCCGAACAGCAGGTGCAGCGCGCGCGGCGGCGCCGGATCGGCCACGTTGGCGACCGTCAGCCGCCGCTGCATGGCGATGAACTCACCGGGATCGGCGGTCAGTTCGAGCGCGTGCCGGTCGGCGCGGCGCTCCACCCGGCGGCTGAGCGCGCTCCCCCACGGCCCGGCGAGCGCCGAGAGCACCGCCGCGGTGGCCGCGAGCAGCGCCATGGAGCGCGGATCGGCGAAGCGGTCCACCCCCGCCAGGTCCAGCAGCGGCCGCAGCCCGGTCAGCAGGCCCACCACGCACACCGCGACCGCCGCGCCGAGCGCGCCCAGCGCGGTGCCCCGGGGCACGTCCCGGTGCTTGACATGGCCGAGTTCATGCGCGGTGACGAGTTCGATCTCCCGCTGCTCCGCGGTGGTCAGCAGCGTGTCGTACACGACGATGCGCCGGGTGCGGCCGAAGCCGGAGACATAGGCGTTCAGCGCGGTGGTGCGGCGGGAGGCGTCGGCGACCAGCACCTCGCGCACCGCGATCGCGTCCCGTTCGGCCAGCGCCAGCAGGGCCTCGCGCAGCGGCCCCGGTCCCATCGGCGTGAAGCGGTTGAACAGCGGCTCGAAGACCAGCGGGGCCAGCCAGGACAGCAGCACCGCAAGGACCGCCGCGGCCGGCGCCGCCCACGCCCACCACACCCCGCCGCCGGCGGCCAGTCCGTAGACGCCGAACAGCGCCCCCAGCACCAGCGGCACGCTGATCGCCAGCTCCCGCGCGGCATCCAGCCACCAGCCCGGCCAGCCCTGCGTCACCAGCCCGAAGCGGGCCCGCACCACCCGCACCCGGGCGGCGAACGGCAGCGACACCACCCGCTCGGCGACCACCAGCGCCAGCCCGCCGCCGAGCACCCGCGCCCACCAGGCGCCGCCCAGCGGCGCGGCCACCGCCGCCACCAGCCACGCCCCCACCGGGGTCAGCCCCAGCGCCAGGAGCAGCGCGAGCGACACCGCGCGCCCGGCCAGCACGGGCGGCCACTGCGCCCGGCGCAGGGCACGCCCCCGGGCGATCTCCTCGGGGCTGAAGTCGTGCTCCGGCTCCCCCTGCGTCATCCCAGCTCCTTTGCCACATAGGCGCTCCAGCGCGCCTCGAACGCCCCGGTGTCCAGGCCCAGCGCGGACCGCAGCGCCGCGTCCGCCCCCTGGCCGCCCGCGGTCCGGTACAGCCGCACCAGCGCCCCGCTCCCCCACTGCCCGGCGATCATCCGGCAGGCCAGCCAGGACTCCTCGTAGGCCTGCGCCAGCCGCGGGCCGCCCGGCGTGAAGTCGGCCTGCGACGGCAGCCGGCGCGGGGTGCGCCCGGCGGCGACGTCGGCGGCCAGCTCGGGGGCGGCCTGCCGCGGGGTGAACGCGGTGCCGCTGTAGCCGACCCAGTCCGCGAAGCCCTCCACCAGCCACAGCGGGGTCCGCTCGGTGGTGGCGTCCCGGGTCGCGACATGGGTGATCTCGTGGGCCATCACCACCTGGCGACCGACCGGGCTGAGTTCCGCGAACGCCTCCGGGTTGACGATGACCCGGTCGGCCGGGGCCGCGCCGGAACCGCGCAGCTCGGCCCAGGTCACCGCGGCGATGTCGCGGTACGTCGGGGCGGCGGACGGCGGGGCGCCCAGCAGGGCCACCAGCTGCGCCGTCGAGCCCGGCACCTCCACCACCGCCCGCACCGGCGGGCCGCCGCCCCACGCCCGGCCCACCGCGGGCACCGCCCGGTCCGCGAGACGCGCGTAGGCCCGCAGGGCGGGCGCGGTACCGGTGCCGAGCACCAGGCTGGCCGCGCCGCGCACCACGGTCACCGGCCCGAGGTCCCACGGCTGGGCGGTGGTGCGCCGGCCCGCCGGTTCCCCGTCGCTGAGCGAGGCGACGTACCAGTGCCCGGCCCGCAGGTCGACGGTGACGTACGCGGGCGAGCTCACCGGCGCGGTGTCGTAGCCGCGCAGCCGGTAGTCCAGCTCCACCTGCGCGGCGACCCGGCGGGTTCCGTCGGCGGCCGGGGCCAGCGGGAAGGCGCCGGTGCGCTGCAGCCGGTACGTCCAGGAGGCGAACGGCACGGCCCCGAGGTTGTCGAAGACCCGGCGCTGCCCGGCGCGGAAGGCGGACGCCGCCGGATCGACGGTGCCCAGGAAGGCCGCCCGGTCGTGCCGCAGCACCGCGCGGGCCCGGACGTCCAGCATCGACTGGATGGCCGCCGGGTCGCCGCCGGAGCGGGCCGGTGGCCCGCCGCAGCCGGCCAGGACCGCGAGCACGCACGCCAGCGCCCCGCACAGCGCGGCTGCTCGGCGCAGGGCCCCTCCGGTCACGCCCTCGATCGTACGATCATCTACACGCGGGTGACGGCGGCGATCGGCAGCATGTCCATGCGGTCGTAGCGCACCCGGGCCCCCGGGTAGGGCGCGTGGATGACCCGGCCGCCGCCCACGTACATCCCGACGTGGCTGGCGTCGTCGCGGTAGATCACCAGGTCACCGGGGCGCACCTGGGACGGCGGCACGCGGCGCCCGGCCCGCAGCTGCCCCTGCGAGGTGCGCGGCAGCGTCACCCCGGCCCGCTGGTAGGCCCACCACATCAGGCCCGAGCAGTCGAAGGCGCCCGGCCCCGCGCTGCCCCACTCGTAGGGCGCGCCCAGCGCCGAGCGCACCGCGGCGACGGCCTCGGCGGCCCGGCCGGAGGGCGCGGGCGACTGCGGCAGCACGGGCGGCAGGAGGTGCTGCGCCGCCGGGGCGTCCGGCCCGAGGCCGTAGGCCGCCTGCTGGGCGGGGGCGAGGGAGTTCAGCAGCCGCCGGGCCTCGCCCAGCTTGTGCTGTACGGTCCGCTTGCGGGCGGCCAGCGCGGTGCGGGTGTGGTCCAGTTCGGCGAGCCGCTCGGCGGCGAGGGCGCGGCTCTGGCGCAGGGCGCGCTCGGCGTCCCGCAGCCGGTGCAGCTGGCGGCTGCGGCGGCCGGCGACCCGTTCGAAGGTGGCCGCCCGGTCCAGGAAGCCGCGCGGGTCGGAGGAGAGCAGCAGGGCCAGCGAGGGGTCGATGCCGCCGTCCTGGTAGCGGGCCGCGGCCAGGGCGCCGAGCCCGTCGCGCATCCGGTTGACGGCCTGCTGCCCGCGCGCCAGACGGTCCTGGAGCACCTCGACCTGGCCGCCGAGCCGGCGCTCCCGCTCCTGCGCCGCGTCGTAACTCTCGGTGGCCCGCTCGGCCTGCTCGTACAGCGCCCGGACCCGGGAGGCGACCCGGGCCGGCGTCTCGTGCGGGGCGGCGCCCGCCGGGACGGCCGCGGACAGCGCGGCCGCGGTGGCCGCGGCGGCGGAGGCCACCGTCATGCGGGCGGTGCGGACGGGTCCCGGCTGAGGGGGACGGCGGTGGGAGGCCATGCGTGCCGCGCTCCCTTCACTGACGGTTACGCGGGCCGACAGTAGCGTCACCCTGATGGGGCCCACAAACGCGCATCACCCCACCGGCGGTCAGCCGAAGGGGTGATGTGAGGGATGGTGCGGCGGTTCCTGGATCGCCGAGGTCAGACCCGCACGCCGAACTCGAACGGCATGTCGCCCATCGCCTCGAAGCGCACGCTGGCGCCGGTGTGCGGGGCGTGCAGCACCATGCCGTTGCCCGCGTACAGGCCCACGTGGTGGATGTCGCCGTAGAAGAAGACCAGGTCACCCGGCTTGAGCTCGCTCATCGTCAGGCGGGTGCCTATGGTGGCCTGCTCCTGCGAGGTCCGCGGGATGGAGATGCCGGCCTGCGCGTACGCCCAGGAGGTCAGGCCCGAGCAGTCGAAGGACGACGGGCCGGTGGCGCCCCACACGTACGGCGAGCCGATGACGCTCTCGGCGGCGGCCAGGGCCGCGGCGGCGCGCTGCGAGGCGGCGGCGCTGTTGCCCAGGTCGGGGCGGGCGCTGTCGCGGCTGGCACGGTCGATGCTCGCGCGCTCCTGGGCGGTCAGGGTGTTCAGCAGCGACTGGGCCTTGGCCAGCTTGGACTGGACGTCCTTCTTCTTGTTCTGCAGGTCCTGGCGGGTGGTGGCCAGCTGCGAGAGCTTGGCGGATGCCTCGGTGCGGGCCTGGTCCAGCTGGCGCTGCTGCTCCTGGAGCTGCTTGAGCTCGTCGGCCTGCCGGCCGCTCATCTGGTCGAGGGTGGAGGCCCGGTCCAGGAAGTTGCTCGGGTCGGAGGACAGGAAGAGCTGGACGGAGGGGTCGATGCCGCCGTCGCGGTACTGGGCGCTGGCGAGGCTCCCCAGGCTGTCGCGGAGCTTGTTGAGCTGGGCCTGCTCCCGGGCGACCTGGTTCTCCAGGTCGTTGACCTGCTGCTGGAGCTTGCCCTGCTGCTCCTGCGCCGCGTCGTACGCCTCGGTGGCCTGCTCCGCCTGGCTGTACAGGGCGTCGACCTGCGCCTTCACCTGGTCCTTGGTGGGCTTGGTGTCGGCGTTCGCAGCCTGGGACGAGAGCGCGACCGCTGCAGCCGCGGTGGCCGTGAGCACGGTGACACGCGTGCGACTGGCCGGCTTGGGACGACGGTGGGACGCCACGGAGGCGAGCTCCTTCTTCCTGCGGCCGCCTACCGGGTGAGCTGTCGGGTTCGGGCCGGAAGGAGCCCTACGGCGTCGGATCGGCCCTGGTACGGCTGGGATCTGACACCGATTCACCCCGGGAACGGTGGGTCCCCGGCTCCGAGCACCGGCGATCCCCCATGCGCACCGGCGCGTCGAACTCGGCGGTAACCCCCACTGCCATCCGGGCTGGATGATCGACTGCGCGGAGGTTCGAGGCCTGACCTTAGTGACCACCTTGTGATCGGTTCAAATCCTAGACAGAAAAAACTTCAGGAGTACGCACGTTCTTTACTTTCATCACACCAGCGGTGACGGCGCTTTGACGGTGAGTCGCGCGGAATGGTTTTTGCGCACACCCCTAAAAGACCTGGAATGGTTCGAAGGCTCTGAACACTCCGAATACGGCGATGCGGCGCTTACCGATGAAAAGGGATGTCCTCGACGGAATCGGCGAGTACGGGGACGATCATCCCCGGTTCATGCCCGCTTCATCCCCGGGCCAGGCGCTTCAGCAGCATCGTCGACGCCACCGGACGGGCCCCGGCGCGCGCCACCCCGTCGGCCACCTCGCGGTCCGCGGAGACCACCACCACCGGGCGGCCCGGCGGCTCGGCCCGCACCAGCCGGCGGATCAGCTCGTCCGCGGTCTGCCCGGGCTTGCTGAACAGCACCCGCACCCCGCGCGGCGGCGCCAGCAGCACCGGCGCCGACAGCTCCGCGCCGTCGAACACACAGGTCACCTCGGCACCGGTCTGCGCCGCGAGACCGGCCAGGCCGCCCAGCAGCCGCAGCCGCTGCTTCTCCAGCGGCATCGCCGGATACCCGGTCTTGGTCACGTTGTAGCCGTCCACCACCAGGTGCGCCTGCGGCAGCGCGAGCAACTGGTCCAGCACCGCCGGGTCGTCCTCCGACAGCGCGCGGCGCGCGATGTCCTTCGGGCTCATCCGGCCCGGCGCCACCGCGTCCACCGAGTCCGCGGGCCGCCCGTGCACCGGCGGCAGGGCCAGCTCCCGGCGCAGCCCCTGAGCGGCGTCCAGCACCGTGTCCAGCAGCAGCCGCAGCCGCATGTCGCCCTGGCTGCGCCCCTCGCGCACCGCCCGGCGGCTGGCCTCCAGGGCGCCCTCCGCCTCGGCCAGCCGGCCGCGCAGCCGCCGTGCCTCGCCCTCGGCGGCGGCCAGGTCCGCGGCGGCCGCGCCGCGCGCCTCGGCCAGCGCCGCCTCCACCTTGCGCAGCGCCGCCTCGCCGCGCCGTATGTCACTGGTGGCGCTGCGCAGCTTCCGCTGGAGCGACTCGTTCTCGCGACGGGCGGCCTCCAGCTCGGCGCGGACCTGCTGGACCTCCTCCTGGGCCTCGCCGCGCACCCGCGCCAGCTCGGCCCGCAGCCGGGCCAGCTCCCGGGCGGTCTCCTCGCCCACCTGGTCGGCGTGCGCCCGCTGGGCCTCCTCACCGGCCGCCGCGACCAGCTTGGACCATCCGGCGGGCCGCAGCAGATAGGCCGCCGCGGCGACGTCGCAGGGGTCGGCGGCGGGCGGCGGGGTGCCGCTCTCCAGGGCACCGGCCAGCTCCGGCTGCAGCTCCCGCAGCCGGGTGGCGATCCGCTGCCGGAAGACGGGGTCGGTCTCCAGCGCGGCGGCCAGCGCGTTCCCGGCGAACCGGGCCCGCCTGGTGGGTGTGAACCGGGCGAACTGCCGTAGCTGGGACGGGAGTTCGGACGTGGTGAGCGAACCGAACGCGTCAGCCGCTATGGTGATCACACGATGCCGCACGCCCTCGGGCAGCGGCCGGTCGAGCGTCTCGTCAATGCCGCCGGCGCCCTCCGGCTCCGCCTGCGGATTGCCGCCCGTACGCTCCACCAGTCACTCCCGTCAGTCTCCTTAGCCGCCGTACACCCCATTGTCCCGCCGCCGGACGGTCAGGCCGTGCCGCCCTCCGCGGCGCCGGGCCGGGCGACCAGCTCGATCTGGTCCTGCACGTTGCACCAGCGGCACCGCACCGACTCGATGGTCTCGCTGAGCACCTCACGCTCCTCCACCGAGGGCTCGCCTGCGAGGTCGAGATGGACGTACTCCACCGCCCGGACCTGGCGGGTCACGTCGAACCGCGTGAGGTTGCCGCACTGCGTGCAACGCCACCGCGTCGTGGCCGTCGGCTGGGGAACCGGCATCAGCTCGTCCTCTCGGCGCAAAAAAGCGGTTGTGTTCCGGCAACCCTACGGCCTATGGCCCGCCTCGCGCTCCGGGAGTACGGCGAGGCGCCCTATGCCCGAAACGCTCCTTCGGTCATGATCGATCCATGCCGCCACACCGCGCCGACCTCTCGCGACCCCCGGTGGCCACCTACGGCGTGATCAGCTTATGCGTCCTGGTCTTCCTGGCCGGGCCGCTGTCCGGGATCCTGCCCAGTCCGCTGTGCGCCCAGACCCTCTACCTCGACCGCTGGGGGGTGATCCCGGCCGAGCTGTGGCACGGCACACTGCCGGCCTCGGCCCTCGGCCTGCCCCCGGGCTGCCACGCCCCGGCCCACCTGGCCAAGACGCCGCTGCTGTCCGTGCTGACCGCCATGTTCGTCCACGCGGGCTGGCTGCACCTGCTGGGCAACATGCTCTTCCTGTACGTCTTCGGGGCCGGGGTGGAGGCCCGCATGGGATCGGCGCGCTTCGCCGCCTTCTACCTCGCCGCCGGGTATCTGGCGACGTACGGCTTCGCCCTGGGCAACGCGGGCTCCACGCAGTCGCTGGTGGGGGCGTCCGGCGCGATCTCCGGTGTCCTGGGGGCGTATCTGTGCCTGTATCCGCGGTCCAGGGTGACCAGTCTCTTCCCGTTCCTGCTCTTCCTGCCGCTGCGGTTCCCCGCCTGGCTGGTGCTGGGCTTCTGGTTCGTGCTGCAGTGGCTCGCGGCCCAGGCCGCCCGCCCGGGGCCGGGCATCGCCTACCTCGCCCACCTGGTCGGCTTCTCGTTCGGCTTCCTGTGCGCGGCCGCCTGCTACCGCGGCCGACGGCAGGCCACGCGCGAGGAGGAGGCCGTCTAGGAGCTGCCGGCGGAATGGGCGGTCGATCAGCCCGCGGCGGCTCTGCCTCCGAAGGTCAGGGCCAGAGCAGAGGCGGAGCGCGGCGAAGCTGGTGCCGTGCATCGCAAGGCGGAGGGTCGTCCTCGTACCGGGCGTACTCGGACGATCCCGACGCTCTGCTTCCGCCGTCCCATGACAGAGCAGAGACGGAGCGAAGCGCAGTGCAGCGAGGTGCGGTGCCAGGCGTCGCGGGCCGGGCGCTCATTCCGCCAGAAGCTCTAAGCTGACCCCACCGTCGTCACCGCCGCAAGGAGACATCCAGCCGTGATCACCGCGATCGTGCTCATCAAGACCAGCGTCGACCGGATCCCCGAGATCGCGGAGCAGATCGCCGCCCTCGACGGTGTCAGCGAGGTCTACTCGGTGACCGGCACCCACGACCTGGTGGCCATGGTCCGGGTGGGCCGGCACGACGATCTGGCGGACGTCATCCCCGGCCGGATCAACAAGATCCCCGGCGTCCAGAGCACCGAGACCCACATCGCGTTCCGCACCTACTCCCAGCACGACCTGGAAGCCGCGTTCTCCATCGGCCTGGACGCCTGAGCCCCGCGCCGGCCCGGGACCACCCGGACCGGCGGCGAAACGCATGTCCGGCCCACCGGATCACGGCGGGCCCACCGCGACTCCCGGCGGAAAAGCGACCGCGGCGCTCAGGCGTTCGTCGCGGCCACCCACCGCTCCAGCACCCGCTGCGCCGCTCCCGAGTCGATCGACTCCGCCGCGCGGGCCATCTGCTCCTCGATCTGCCGCTCCAGCGGCGCGTCCCCCGGCGTCAGGGCCACCAGCGCGGCCGCCGCGTTGAGCAGCACCGCGTCCCGCACCGGCCCGCGCTCCCCCGCCAGCAGCCGGCGCGCCACATCCGCGTTGTAGGCGGGGTCCGCGCCCCGCAGGGCCTCCAGCGGCACCACGCTCAGCCCCACGTCCCGCGGGTCGAACGGCACCTGCTCCACCTTGCCCTCGCGCACCACCCACACCTGGGAGGTCCCGGTGGTGGTGAGCTCGTCCAGGCCGTCGTCGCCGCGGAAGACCAGCGCGGAGGAACCCCGCTCGGCGAGCACACCCGCCATGATCGGCGCCATCCGCGCGTCGGCGACCCCGGTGGCCTGGGCCTTCACCCGCGCCGGGTTGGCCAGCGGCCCGAGGAAGTTGAACATCGTCGCGATCCCGAGCTGGCTGCGGGCCTTGGCGACGTGCCGCAGCGCCGGGTGGAACTTCGCCGCGAAGCAGAAGGTGATGCCCGCCTCCTCGGCGACCTCCACGACCCGCCGCGGCGACAGCTCCAGGTTCACCCCGAGCCGTTCCAGAACGTCGGACGCGCCACTGGCGGAGGAGGCGGCCCGGTTGCCGTGCTTGACGACCTTCGCGCCGGTGCCCGCCACCACGATCGCCGACATGGTGGAGATGTTCACCGTCTTCGCCCGGTCGCCGCCGGTGCCGACGATGTCCACGGTGCGGCCGGGCACCTCGATGACGCTGGCGTGCTCGTACATCGTCTCGACGATCCCGGAGAGCTCCTCGACGGTCTCGCCCTTGGCCCGCAGCGCCACGGCGAACCCGGCGATCTGCACGTCGCCCGCCTCGCCGCTCATGATCTGGTCCATCGCCCAGGCGGTGTCCGCACGGCTCAGGTCACGCCCGGCGAGCAGCGCGGTCAGGAGGTCCGGCCAGGTGCGGTCCCCAGCGGTGCCTCGCGCGGCGTCGGCTGGGCTCACAACGTTCATGGTGCACGCTCCTGGCTGTTCGGAACTCCTGTGGCACAGGGTATCCGGGCCGCACACGCACCGAGGGCCCCGTCCGGAGTGTGGCGGTCCGGACGGGGCCCTCGGCTTCGGCTTGTCACCCGGCCGGCCGCGCGGCCGGCCGGGTGAGGAGATCAGTGGTGGCCGTGGCCGCTGGTGATCTCCTCGTACTCCTCGATGGTGGGCTTGGGGATCTGGTTGTCCTCCCCGTAGAAGCCCTGCGACAGCTTCGCCCGCAGGCGGGTCATCGCACCGATCTTGCGGCGCACGCCGTTCTCGTCGACCTCGGGGCCGAGCTCCAGCGGCGTGTGCTGCTCGTGCTGGGTGAGCGTGAACAGCCGCTCGCGGTCCAGCGGCGCGTGGACCTCGATGAACTCACCGTGCGGCAGGCGCTTGATGACGCCGGTCTCCCGGCCGTGCAGCACCTTGTCGCGGTCCCGGCGCTGCAGGCCCAGGCAGATCCGCTTGGTGACGATGAACGTCACCACCGGCAGCACGAAGAAGCTGACCCGGACGAACCACGTCACCGCGTTGATCGACAGGTGGAAGTGGGTGGCCACGATGTCGTTGCCACCGCCGAGCAGCAGCACCATGTACCAGGCCAGCCACGCCGCGCCGAAGGCGGTGCGGAACGCCGCGTTGCGCGGGCGGTCCAGGATGTGGTGCTCACGGCGGTCGCCGCTGACCCAGGCCTCCAGGAACGGCCACAGGCCCATCACCAGCAGGACCACGCCGAAGAGCATCAGCGGGATGAACACACCCAGCTGGAGGGTGTGGCCGGCGAAGTTGATCTCCCAGCCCGGCATGGCGCGGATCAGGCCCTCGGCCATGCCCATGTACCAGTCGGGCTGCGCGCCGGTGGACACCTGGTCCGGGACGTACGGGCCGAACTCCCAGATCGGGTTGATCGAGGCGAGCGCCGCCATCGCGGCGATCACACCGAAGACCAGGAAGAAGAACCCGCCCGCCTTGGCCATGTAGACCGGCAGCAGCGGCATGCCCACGACGTTCTTGTTCGTCCGGCCGGGGCCGGGGAACTGCGTGTGCTTGTGGTAGAAGACCAGGATCAGGTGGGCCACCAGCAGGCCCGCCATGATGCCCGGCAGCAGCAGGATGTGGATCGAGTAGAACCGCGCCACGAAGTCGTGCCCGGGGAACTGGCCGCCGAACAGGAACATCGACAGGTAGGTGCCCACGATCGGCATGGAGAGGATCGCGCCCTCCATGAACCGCACGCCGGTGCCCGACAGCAGGTCGTCCGGGAGCGAGTAGCCGGTGAAGCCGGTGAACATGCCCAGGACGAACAGCAGGAAGCCGAACAGCCAGTTGACCTCACGCGGCTTGCGGAACGCGCCGGTGAAGAAGACGCGCATCATGTGGACGAACATCGCCGCGATGAACACGACGGCCGCCCAGTGGTGGATCTGCCGGATCAGCAGACCGCCGCGCACCTCGAAGCTGATGTGCATGGCCGAGTTGAACGCCTCGGACATGCGGATGCCCTGCAGCGGCACGTACGGGCCGCTGTAGATCACCTCGTTCATCGACGGGTGGAAGAACAGCGTCAGGTAGACACCCGTCAGGATGATGATGATGAAGCTGTAGAGCGCGATCTCGCCCAGCATGAAGGACCAGTGGTCCGGGAAGATCTTGCGCATGTTGGACTTGGCGAGGCTGTAGATGCCCAGCCGGCCGTCCGCCCAGTCCGCGAGCCGCTCGCCGGTCGGGGCCTCGCCCCGCCGTGGTGCCGCGCCGCCAGTTGTCGTACTCATCCCCGCTCCCAGAAGCTCGGGCCGACGGGCTCAGCGAAGTCGCCGCGCGCCTCGAGGTAGCCCTGATCGTTGACCGTGATCGCCAGCTGCGGCAGGGCGTGGCCGGCCGGACCGAAGATCACCCGGCCGCCGTCGGACAGGTCGAACGTCGACTGGTGGCACGGGCAGAGCACGTGGTGCGTCTGCTGCTCGTACAGGCTGATCGGGCAGCCGACGTGGGTGCAGATCTTCGAGAAGGCGACGATGCCCTGGTAACCCCAGTCCACCTCGCGCTTGTCCTTGATGTCCTGCGGCTGGATGCGCACGATCATCAGGGCGGCCTTGGCGATGACGTCCTGGTAGTCCGGGTCGTCCTCGCTCAGGCCCTCGGGCTTGGCGAAGGTCAGCGAGCCGACCTCGACGTCCTCGGGGCGCAGCGGCTGGTTGGTGTTCTGGTTGATC
>JBEHXI010000044.1:0-36469 GCA_048498775.1 Actinomycetota bacterium
CTACACGGACCGCGCCGACGACGCCACACCGGTGGCACCCGCGCTGACGGCCGCGCTGCGGCGGCTCGATGGCGGCTCCGCCGTCCGGGAGGCCGTGGCGGACGGCCGGTTGACGGTCCGCGGCCCGTCCGAGCGGCCTGCCCCGGGCCGTCCGGTCCTCGATCCCGACCGGCAGATCGCCGAGTTGCGGACGGCCTGCGCGGAGGCGCTGGCTGCCGGCTACACCGGATTGCGTATCGTCAGGGAGATGGCCTCCTCCGCGCCCGACCCGACGCAGACGAGCCGGGTTCTCGAGTACGAACTGCGGTTCGGTGCCGAGGTGTGCGCGGAACTCCCGGTCACCGGGCTGTGCCTGTTCGACCGCCGGGTGGCCGGTGACGACTGCGTCGCCCTGCTGGCCGCCGCCCACCCCGCCTGCCTGACGCCGTCCGGGCGGCCGTCGCCGGCTCCGGAGATGCGGCCGCCGCTGGCCGTCACCCCGCTGTCCGACCGGGCCGGACTGCGGCTGGCCGGCCGCGCCGACCTGGACACCCGCTCGGTGCTGGCCTCCGCGCTGGGGGCCGCGGAGCGGATACCGGCGCCCGTGGTGCATCTCGACCTGTCGGACACCTCCTTCCTCGACGCCGGGGCGGTGGCCGCGGTGGTGGGCACCGACCGCGCCCTGCGGGCCGGGGGGCGGCGCCTGGTGGTCCACCGGCCGCCGTGGTCGCTGGAGCGGGTCGCCGCCCTGTTCCCGCAGGAGTGCGGCGACCTGGAGGTGGCGACATGACCACCGTGGCGGCCGCGCGGGAAGGCGCCATGACGGCCCATCCGGCGCTGTTCTACCGCGACTCCGACGAATACCTGGCCGGCGTCGGCGCGTTCGTGCGCGGCGGTCTCGAGGCCGGCAGGCCGGTCCTGGTGGCGGTGCCCGGTTCCCGGCTCGACTGGCTGCGCAGCAGCCTGGGCAGCGCGGCCCGCGCAGCGGACTTCGTCGACATGTCGGTACTGGGCCGCAACCCGGGCCGCATCCTCGCCCTGCTCCAGGCCTTCGCCGACAGCGCCGCCGACGGGCCGGTGCACCTGGTCGGCGAGCCGATCTGGCCGGGCCGCTCGCCCGCCGAGACCGTGGAGGCCACCCGCCACGAGGCGCTGATCAACACCGCCTTCGCCGGCCGCGACGTGTCGGTCCTGTGCCCCTACGACGTCAAGGGCCTGCCCGCGGACACGCTCGTCGCCGCGCGACGCACCCACCCCACCGTGATCGAGGACGGCCTCGACACCGTCAGCCCCGCGTACGAGGACCCGCGGGCGGTGTGCGCGGACTGCGATCTGCCGCTGGCCGAGCCCGAGGCGGCCACGGTGCTGGCCTACCGGGCGGGCCAGCTCGGCGAGGTGCGCGACCTGGCCCACGCCTGGGCGGACGACACGGCCCTGGACCGGGTGCGCCGCGGCGACCTGGTGCTGGCGATCAGCGAGGCGGCGGCCAACTCGATCGTGCACGGCGGCGGCAGCGGTGTGCTGCGCCTGTGGACGACCGCGTCCGGTGACGTGGTCGCCGAGATCCGCGACGGCGGGCGGCTGTCCGACCCGCTGGCCGGGCGGCGCCGTCCCAGCCTCAACTCGGCCAACGGCGGCCGCGGTCTGTGGCTGATCCACCAGGTGGCCGATCTGGTGGAGGTCCGCGCGCTGCGGACCGGGCTGACGCTGCGCCTGCACTTCCGGGTCTCCTGAACGCCGCGGGGCCGTCCCCGGGCATCCCCGGAGCGGCCCCGCCGTCACCGGCTCTCAGGCCAGCTTCGCGCTCAGGGTGATGGTGGTCCCGCTGAGGGCCTGGCTGACCGGGCAGTTGGCCTTGGCGTCCTCGGCCGCCGCCCCGAAGGCCGCCTCGTCGATACCGGGGACCTGGCCTTCGACGGTCAGGTGGATGCCGGTGATGCCGGTGCCGGGCTGGAAGGTGACCTCGGCCTGGGTGCGCAGTCGCGTCGGGGGCGTGCCGGCCTTGGCCAGGCCGTTGGACAGCGCCATGGCGAAGCAGCTGGAGTGGGCCGCGGCGATCAGTTCCTCGGGGCTGGTCCGGCCGCCCGGTTCCTCGGCGCGGGCGGGCCAGGAGACCTGCTGCTCGGGCAGGCCCGAGGAGTCGAAGGCGACGGTGCCCTGCCCCTTGAGCAGGTCGCCTTCCCAGACGGTGTGCGCGGTGCGTTTGGTGGCCACGGGCGGATGCCTCCCTGGTCGTTGCTCGGTCGTTGCTTGCTTGGTCGTTGCTTGCTTGGTCGTTGCTTGCCTGGTCGTTGCTTGGTCGTCGGTCGGATGCCGGTTGCCGGTCCTCGCCGCCCTGGGCGGGCGGCCGGCCGGTCCGATCATGAAAGCGTCTGCCCGTGGGAGCCGGTTCCGACGCGCCGCTCGGGCCCTTCGGGGCCGGATTCCGGGTCCAGGCGGGGCAGGACGCGGTCGAGCCCGCGCGGAATCCACCAGTTCCGGTCGCCGAGCAGGGTCATCGCGGACGGCACCAGCAGCAGCCTGATGACGGTGGCGTCGACGAGCACGCTGACCGCCAGGCCCAGCCCCAGCATCTTCACCACGATCTGATTGCTGATCAGGAAGGCCGCGAACACGCTGACCATGATCAGGGCGGCGCAGGTGATGACCCGTCCGGTGGTCTCCAGGGCGTCGGCCACACTGCGTTCGCCGTTCCCGGTGGCCAGCCAGCGCTCCCGCACCCGGGCCAGGAGGAAGACCTCGTAGTCCATGCTCAGCCCGAAGACGATGGCGAACATCATCATCGGCACATAGGTCTCGATCGGCACCTTCTCCGGCACGCCGAGCGCCGGGCCGCCCCAGCCCCACTGGAAGACGGCCACCACCACCCCGTAGGAGGCGCCGATGGACAGCAGGTTCAGCACGGCGGCCTTCGCCGCGACCAGCACGCCCCGGAAGAACACCAGGATCAGCAGGAAGGCCATCGCGACGACGACGGCGATGATCTGCGGCAGCCGGCTGGAGATCATGTCCAGGAAGTCGACCTGCGCTGCCGTGGTGCCGGTGACGTCCCCGCGCGCGGCCGTCCCGGCGAGAGCCCGCGGGAGCACCTGGTCGGAGAGCCGGCCGACCAGGCGGGTGGTCGCGGCGTCCTGCGGCGCGCTCGCGGGCCGGACGGTGGCGACCAGCACGTCACCGTCCGCGGTCGGCCGCCACGGGGACACCGCGGCCGCGCCGGGGACGTGCGCGAACGCCGCCCGCAGACGCGCGTCCAGGGCGGGCCGCCCGGCGGCCGGGACGGCGCCGCGGTCGACGACCACGGTGAGCGGCCCGTTGGCGCCGGGACCGAACGCGGTGGAGATCAGGTCGTAGGCCCGCCGGTCGGTGAACCCGGCCGGGTCGGCGCCGGCGTCGATGTGCCCGAGCCGGATCGACAGCAGCGGGATCGCCAGGACGAACGTCACCGCGAGCCCGCTGAGCAGGAACGGCCAGGGCCGCCGCTCCACCTGGCGGGCGTAGCGGTGCCAGCCACCGCCGTGGGCCGCGCCGCCGGGCCCGGGCACCGTCTCGGCGACCGGGCGGCGCACCCGGTAGCGGTCGACGCGCCGCCCCGCCAGGCCGAGGAGCGCCGGCACCAGGGTGAGCGCGCCGAGGACGGCGGTGACGACGGTGATGGCCGCCGCCGCGCCCAGCTTCCCGATGAAGGTGACCCGCGAGACGTACAGCCCGGCCAGGGCGACGATGACGGTGCCACCGGAGACCAGGACGGCCCGGCCGCTGCGGGCCATCGCCCGCCCGGCGGCGACCGCCGGATCGACGCCCTCCATGACCTGCTGGCGGTGCCGGGTCAGCAGGAACAGCGCGTAGTCGATGCCCACGCCGAGGCCGATCATGGTGGCCAGGGTCGGTGAGGCGCTGGGGAAGGTGAAGACGTTGGCCAGCAGGCTCAGGCACGCCACCCCGAGGACGACCCCGAGCAGCGCGGTCACCAGCGGGATGGCGGCACCGATGACGCTGCCGAAGCCGGCCAGCAGCACCACCACGGCCACCGCGAAGCCGATGCTCTCGCTGATCACGTCGGGGGGCGCGGGCCGGGCGAGTTCGCCCAGCGAGCCGCCGTACTCCACCTGGACCCCGGCCGACCGCAGCGGCGCCACCGCGGCGTCCACATGGCGCAGATAGGCGCTGGTGTACGTGGCCGGCAGGGCGTCGAAGGCCACGGTGAGGTACGCGGTGTGCCGGTCGGCGGAGAGCGCGTCCGGTGCGGTGCGGGCGCCCGGCGCGGGCAACGGGCTGTCCACGCCGAGCACATGGGGGGTGTGCCGCAGCGCCGCGACGGTCTGGTCGATCCGCGGGCGCACGGCGGTCAGCGGTGCGCGCGGATCGTGCAGGACGATGGGCGCGCTCAGGCCGCCGCCGGTGGCCCCGTGCGCGGCCAGGATCTGCAGGCCCTGGTGGGACCGGGTGCCGGGCAGCGAGACGTCGTCGGAGTACCGCCCGCCGAAGGCGCCCTCGGCGGCCCGCAGCCCGACCACGGCGACCAGCCAGACGGCCAGGACGACGGCCCAGTGGCGGGCGCAGGTCTCGCCCAGCCGCCGCAGCCCGCTCGCTCGCGTCATGCCCGCTCCGTACGCTGTCAGGACGTTGTGAGGACCTGGTCCGGGTCCGGGCGCGGGTCACTTCACACCGCCACCGGCGAACACCAGGATTCCCTCGTACCCCCGCCGCCCGGCCACTACGCAGCCTCGCCCGCGCGCGCCCCCGCGTCCGATCCGCGCACACCCGGCCGCGCCCTTGCATGCCTCACGACAGGGAATGCGAGGAGGACCGTGGACCCGCGCTCGGCGGCCCCACTTCGAGTGCGCCATCCAGGATCACGATGGATTCCTGACCTGCCGGCTGTACGTCCATTGGGGGGACCGGTGCTCGACACCCGTCCAGGTGGCGAATTCCCTGGCCCCGGTCCTTGCCGTGCTGCTCATCGACTGGCCTATCCGTCCCAGCGGCACGGGCGCAAAAGGCCCTGGCGGCAGGCGCGCCGGCCCACATTGCACAGATCAGGAGTGAGGGATCAGTCCTATGACACGCACGACGCCCGACGACTCACAGGGCATCTCCCGACTGGCGGCACTGGCTGGTCACCGTCACCGTCATCATCATCGTTGTCGCAGCCGCACCGTGGGGGCAAGCAGGTTGCCACGGCCGCGCTCGGTGTGCCGGCAGTTGCACTATCGGTTACGGCGGGCTCAAGCCCGTCAACCTGCGTCGCTGACCAGGAGGCCGTCCCATCTGGGCGAATTTTATCACCGGCAATCTGCGGTGTCCTCCCGCATTCCGCCAACCGGGTGGCGCTGGTTCCACCGGTGGCATCCGGGTGTAGGGCTGCCTAGCTTCGGTACTGGTGAGAGCGGCTTCATCTCCATGAACCGCGAAAATCAAGGACGGAAGGAGGCGGCCGACGTGGCCATCACCACCGAAGTTCGCCTGGTACTGACGGAGAAGGACGCAGGTTCATCCCATACGGTACGGGCCCGTGAGCAGATAAGCGTTTCCCTTACGGAAATTGCCGGGACCGCCTACTACTGGGAGTGGCAGACGCCGCCGCAGCTGGTCGAGAAGAGCAACGTCTTCATCCCTGACAACCCTGGCGCGGCAGGCACTTCCGGAAAGCGCGTCGTCACCTTCGAGGCGCAGAAACACGGAAAGGGAGACCTGGTGTTCCAGGAAATGACTGCCGGTGGGCAAGGGCCCACTGGAAAGCAGTACACCTTCCACATCTCCGTCGCGTAGCAGGCAACAGGCGACTCCGTCGCGGCCCTCGGCTCCGTGCTGGGGGCCGTCGCGATGCCGTCGGCCTCCCGGCCTAGCGGGCGGCGAAGCCCAGCACCGTCTCGACGGTGTCGGCCTCGGCCGCCGTCTTGTCCTCCCGGTAGCGCAGCACCCGGGCGAACCGCAGGGTCACACCTGCCGGGTAGCGGGTGGAGCGCTGCAGCCCGTCGAAGGCGATCTCCACCACCAGTTCCGGGCGCACCGTCACCCCCCACGGGTGCTCGGCCACCGCCAGGTCCCGCAGCCGTTCGGTCTGCCAGGCCAGCAGGGCGTCGGTGAGGCCCTTGAACGTCTTGCCCAGCATGGCGAACGTGCCGTCCGGCCGCCGGGCGCCGAGGTGCAGGTTGGACAGCTTGCCGGTGCGCCGCCCGTGCCCCCACTCGGCGGCCAGCACCACAAGGTCGAGGGTGTGGACGGGTTTGACCTTCAGCCAGGAGGCGCCGCGCCGGCCGGCGGTGTACCGGGCGTCGAGCGCCTTGGCCATCACGCCCTCGTGGCCGCGGCGGAGCGTCACCGCCAGGAACTCGCGGGCCGCCGCGCGCTGTGCCGCGTCGCCCGGATCGGTGACCTCCAGGCGGCGTACCCGCAGCGGTTCCGGCACCACGCGGGCGAGTTCGGCGTGCCGCCCGGCCGTGGTGCTCTCCAGCAGGTCGCGCCCGTCGACGAAGAGCAGGTCGAAGAAGACCGGGGAGACCGGCAGCGCCGCCTGCGCGCTCGTCACGTCCAGCCGGGAGCCGACCCGGCCGGCCGTCTCCTGGAACGGCCTCGGCCGCCCGTCGGCGTCCAGCGCGATCACCTCGCCGTCCAGCACCAGCCGCCCGGCGGACAGGTCCCGCGCGGCGGCCACCACTTCGGGCAGCCGGCCGGTGATCTCGTCCAGGGTGCGGGTGTAGACGCGCACCTCGGCGCCGTCGCGGTGCACCTGGACCCGGATGCCGTCGAGCTTCTCCTCGACGGCGCACGGGCCGAGCCGGTCGAGGGCGTCGTCCACGTCGGAGGCGGTGTGCGCCAGCATCGGCAGGACCGGGCGGCCGACCGTCAGCCGGTAGTCGGCCAGCGCCTCCGGGCCGCGGGCCAGCAGTTCCTCGGCCACCGTGCCCAGCGAGCCGCTGAGCATGACCGCCCGGCGCACGTCGGCGGGCGCCGCGCCGGCCGCGACCGCGAGGCCCTCGACGGCCAGCGCGTCCAGCGCTCCCTGCCGCACCTCACCGCTGATCAGGCCGCGCAGGAACGCCTGTTCCCCGGCGGTCGCCGCGGCCATCAGCCCCCGCACCCGCCGGGCGCGCTCGGCCTGCACGCCCTTTCCCGCGACGCCGGCGATGGCGTCGAGCGCCTGGTGCACCTCCAACACCGCCAGCCGGGGTTCGGCGGCGGGCGGCACCGGTTCACCGAGGGTGCTCCAGCCGACGCCGATCCGGCGCTGCGGCAGCCGTCCGGCCAGGTACATGATGACCACCGGCGCCTCGGACGGCTCGGTGCCGCCGAACAGCCCGGCCAGCAGGGCGATCTTCCGGGAGCGCGCCGTGGTGGCGGCGACCTCCCGCGAGGTCCGGGCGACGTCCGCGAGCAGCATGCCGTCATCCCTACCCGCGGCCGCGGGTGCCACGGCCGGCGGCCGTCCCTCCGCGCTACTTCAGCAGGCGGGACAGCCTGCGGTCGGCCAGCGGCCGTCCGCCGGTCTGGCAGGTCGGGCAGTACTGCAGGGACGAGTCGCTGAAGGAGACCTCGCGGATCGTGTCGCCGCACACCGGGCACGGCTGCCCGGTCCGGCCGTGGACCCGCAGCCCGACCCGCTTCTCGCCCTTCAGCTCACCGGCCACCAGCCCGCGCGAGCGCTCCACCGCGTCGCCCAGCGTGGCGCGCACCGCCTCGTACAGCCGCGCGGTCTCCTCCGGGGTCAGGGCCGAGGCGAGCTTGAACGGCGACATCCGCGCCGCGTGCAGCACCTCGTCGGAGTACGCGTTGCCGATGCCCGCGATGACGCTCTGGTCCCGCAGCACCCCCTTCAGTTGGCGCCGTTCGCCGTCCAGCAGCCCGGCGAAGACCTCGGGGGTGAAGGCCGGGTCGAGCGGGTCGGGGCCGAGGCGGGCGATGCCGGGCACATCGGCGGGGTCGGCCACGCAGTACACCGCCAGGCGCTTGGTGGTGCCGGCCTCCGTCAGGTCGAGCCCGGCGCCGGCCGGCTCGACCAGCAGCAGCCGCAGCGCGAGCGGTCCGCGGCCGGGGCGCGGCGGGCTCGCCGGCAGGTCCTCGCGCCAGCGCAGCCACCCGGCCCGGGCCAGGTGCACCACCAGGTGCAGGTCGCCGGCGGCGATGTCGAGGAACTTCCCGTGGCGGGCGACGCCGCCGACGACGCGCCCGTGCAGCGCGCTCAGCGGCGGGTCGTATGTCTTGAGGACGCTCACGGCGACCGGCCAGATCCGGTCGATGGTGCGCCCGGCCAGGCGCTCGTCCAGGAATGCGGCGAGGGCCTCGACCTCCGGCAGTTCCGGCATGCTCCCAGTGTGCCGCAGAAGAGGGCGCGGGGAGGGTGCCCGCCCGGCGCCCGGGTGACCCGGTGGTGCGCCGGCGCTCTCCGGCGGGCGGGGCTACGGCTCAGGTGAAGACGTAGCCGTTGCGCCCGTCGTACTCGTCGGCGCCGGCCTCGTCGAACCAGTGCCCGCCCTCGCACAGGTAGCGGAAGCCGACCCGGGTCCTGCGGGGCATCGCCACGGTGACCGCGCGGAACCCGTCACCGCGCGGGACGAGAGCGTGCACCCCGGGCTCCCAGCCGTTGAAGTCGCCCACCACGCTGACCTCACCGCGTGGCTGATCGGCGGGGAGTACGAAGGTGATCTCGGTCCGGTCCCTGTGCCAGGCGCGCTCCAGCATGCTCGATCAGCTCCTCACCACTCGGGGGTGTGGAGCCGATCATCACCCGGGTCGCCCCGGCCCGCCACCGCACCCCGCGCGGGTGTCAACCCGGGCGCGCCCACGTCACCTCAGGGGGCGACCAGGTCGACCAGAGGGTGACCAGTGCCGCGTCAGCCAGGGTTTGCCCGTCAAGGAGCGGCGTTCGGTGCGGTAGGTCGCAAGGCGCCGGATCGGCCTCGTACTGGGCGTACTCGGTCGATTCGGCAACACAGCGAGATGCCGTGCCGGGCGTCGCGACGGGGCGAACCTTGGCTGATGCGGCACTAGGTCAACTCCATCCGGGGAAACGCCACCTCCTGCAGCAGCAGCCGGATCGCGGCGGCCAGCGGGATCCCTATCAGTGCCCCGGGGATGCCCAGCAGGCTGCCGCCGACCAGCACCGCCACGATCGCCACCATGGCCGGCACCTCCACCCGCGCGCCCATGATCCGCGGGCTGAGCAGGTAGTCCTCGGCCAGCCGGTAGGCGGCGTAGAAGCCACCGGTGGCGGCGGCGACCGGGAACGAGACGGTCAGCGCCACGAGCGAGACGATGATGCCGCCGATCGTGGAGCCGATCATCGGGATCAGGTCCAGCAGCGCGACCATCGAGCTGAGCAGCAGCGGATAGGGGACGTCGAAGATCTCCAGCCAGACCAGCGTGCCGATGGCGGCGATCAGCGCCAGCAGCCCCTGCCCGAGCATGTAGCCGCCGACCTTCGCGAAGACCTCCTCGGTGATCAGGACCACCCGCGGCCGGCGGCTTTTGGGCACGCACCGGTACAGCGTGGCCTTGATACGCGGCAGCCCCAGCAGGAAGTAGATGGTCAGGACGCTGACGACCAGCGCGGAGCCGAGCGCGTCCAGCACCAGCCGTCCCGCGCCCAGCACTCCCCCGGCGATCGACAGGCCGTTTCCGCCCAAGAGCAGCTGCTGCAGGCGCTGCTGGATGTGGAAACGGTCGTTGAGGTGGCCCAGGAAGGAGTTGTGGTCGCGGATGGTGTGCAGATAGGCGGGCAGCTTGTTCGCCAGTTCGGTCGCCTGGTCCACCAGCGGCGGGATGGCCAGCGACAGGAACCCGGCGAACAGCCCCAGGATCGCCAGGACGAGCGCCAGCACCGCGGCCCAGCGCGGGAACCTGCGGCGGCACAGCCACTCGACCACCGGGTCCAGGCCCACGGCGACGAACAGCGCCAGCCCGATGAGGACGAGCACCGCGCGGGCCAGGATCACCAGCTGGACCACCGCCGCGGTCAGCGCCACCCCGGCCGCCGCGGTCATCCCCATGTAGAACGGGGAGCGCCGGTTCAGCGGGCGGCCCGGACGGCCGAAGGGCCGGTCCTCGTCCACTCCGGCCTGCCGGGAGGCGTCGTCCGACCTTCCCCGTCCCCCGGCCGGAGGCTCCCCCGAGGCGCCTGCCGCAGGGCGCTCATCGTCCCCCGGTTGCGTCACCGGCCTTCTCCTCCCGTGTCCCCGTCCGTTACCGCGCCTGCCTGAGACCGTAACCCCGCCGGCCCCCCGTTCGCCGCACCCCCGGGGTTCGCGGCAGCGTTTCCGGGCGCCCCGGCCGGGCACGCGCACCCCGAACGGGATTCCCGCCCGGGCCGCAGGTTCGGCGAGCGACCGGGCGGGCGGCAGAAGTCACCGGAAGGAGCAGCCGTGGCGGACATCCCACCGGAGGAGCTCGACGCGCTCTGGCACGACTTCCACCGCGTGGTGAACATGACCTCGCGCGAGCTGGAGGAGTGGCTCATGACGCGTTCCGCCGGCGAGAACGCCGAAAAGCTTCCCGACGAGGCGGGCACCGAGAAGGGCCGCCGGGTGCTGGCCGTGCTGCAGAAGCGGCGCACCGACCTCACCGACGACGACATCCGGGTGATGCGCCGCACGGTCGAGACGATCAGCGCGGAGCGGCGCGACGACCTGGAGCCCACCGCGGGGCAGAGCAACTGGCGGCACCGTCTGATGACCCTCGGCCACGACCCGCTCAAACCCGTCGGCCACCACGCCTGAACCGCCTGGACCACGGAGGAGGGTGCCGCACATGGCCACCAGCACCGTCGTCCGGGACCGGCAGCGGACCGCGCGTGCGCTGCTGGACCGGCACCACGAGACATACGCAGAGGAGGCGGGGATCCGCCTGCGGAACGTCCCGCAGCCGCTCTACCAGACCCTGGTGCTCGCCTGCCTGCTCAGCGCCCGCATCCGGGCCTCCGTCGCGGTCGCCGCGGCCCGCGCCCTGTTCGCGGCGGGGATGCGCGACGCCCGCCGGATGGCGGAAGCGAGCTGGCAGCAGCGGGTCGACGCACTCGGCGAGGGCCACTACCGCCGCTACGACGAGCGGACCGCCACCCAGCTCGGCGACGGCGCCCGGCTGCTGCTGGACCGCTACGGCGGCGATCTGCGCAGGCTGCGCTCCCGGGCGGCCGGGGACCTGGCCGAGCTGCGGCGGCTGCTGCGCGAGGTGCCGGGCCTGGGACCGGCCGGTGTGGACATCTTCCTGCGGGAGGCGCAGGCGGTCTGGCCGGAGGTGGCCCCCTACATCGACGCCAAGGCGGTCCAGGGCGCGGCCCGGCTGGGGCTGCCGGACGATCCGGGCGAGCTGGCCCGGCTGGTCCCGGAGCGGGAACTGGCGCCGTTCGCCGCCGGGTTGGTGCGCGCCGCGCTGGACAAGGGCATCGCCGAGGAGATCGCGGGCTGAGCGGCGGGACCGGTCAGCCCGGGGCCGGTCAGTCGCCGAGGCCGGTCTCCTCCAGGTCCAGGGCGCGCTGCACCCGGCGCCGGGTGGTGTCGGTGATCTGGCGTGACTCGTACAGCCGCTGGAGTTCGGCGGCCTCCTCGGCGATCACCGCGCGGCGCAGGCCGCGGTAGGCCGCCACGGCGCTGCCCGCCGGGTCGCGGTCCTCGGCCAGTTCGGCGCCCGCGTGCTCCAGGCGCGCCTGGAGGGTGCGGCGCAGCCGTTCCACCGCGGCCTGAGGGGCCGCACCGGCCTCGGACAGCTCGTCCAGCCGGGCCAGCCCGGCCTGGGCGAGCCGCTGGTGGACCCGGGCCTCCTCGCGGGCGGTGTGCTGCGGCTCCAGGGCGATGCCGGAGCGCCGGACCACCGGGGCGAGGGTGAAGCCCTGCAGGACGAGGGTGAGCACGACGACGCCGGTGGTGATCACCAGGACCAGGGCGCGGTGCGGCAGCGGTGCCCCGCCGGAGGTGGTCAGCGGGATCGACAGGGCGGCGGCCAGCGGCATGACCCCGCGGGTCCCGGCCCAGGACAGCACCGCGGGCACCCGCCAGGCGATCGGGCCGGCGCCGCGCCGGGCCTGCGTCAGCGCGGACAGCGGGAAGACCCACAGCAGCCGCACCGCCAGCACGGTGGCCGCCACCGCGAGCACCCCGAGGACCCACACCTGCTCGCCGGCCGCCAGGTCCCGGACCAGGGACGGCAGTTGGAGCCCGATGATGGCGAACACCACGCTCTCCAGCAGGAAGACCACCGTCTGGTAGACGGCGTGCACCTGGAGCCGGTTGGCGGCGCCGGTGAGCCGGTGGCCGGTGCTGCCCAGGGCGACGCCCGCGACCACCACCGCGGTCACCCCCGAGGTGTGCAGGTCCTCGGCCGCCACATAGGCCGCGTAGGGGGTGACCAGCGCGATGACGGTCTCCAGCACCGGGTCCTCGGTACGCCGCCGCAGCTGCGCGACGGCCGCCGCCACCAGTGCTCCGACGACCGCGCCCCCGCCGCCGAGGAGCAGGAACTCCCCCGCCGCCCGCGGCACCGACACCGCCCCGGCGACCGCCATGCCCACCGCCACCTTGAACAGCACCAGGCTGGTGGCGTCGTTGAACAGGCTCTCGGACTGCACCATGACCTGGACCCGCGGCGGCAGCGCCAGCCTGCGGCCCAACGCGGTCACCGCGACCGGGTCGGTGCTGGCCAGGACCGCGCCCAGCACGAACGCCATCGAGGCGCCGAGCGGGGTCAGCGCGGCGGCCACCCACGCCACGGCCGCAGCGGAGGCCAGGACCAGGCCGAACGCGAGGATCGCCACCGGCCGCCACACCACCTGCAGCTCCCGCCAGGTCAGCTCCTCGGCGGAGGCGTACAGCAGCGGTGGCAGCACGACGACGCTGATGACGGCGGGGGGCACGTGCACGGCCGGGACCCAGGGCAGCAGCCCTATCGCGACGCCGACGACGACCAGCAGCGAGGGGGCGGGGACCCGCCAGTGCCGGGCGCCGGTGGCCACCAGGGTGGCGAGGGCGACGAGCAGGAGGATGGCGGTCAGGCCGGTCACGGTGGGGATCTCCCGGGGGCTTGCGGCTGGTGGATGGGTTGCCCTGCCGCCGACCAGACTTCCCGGCACTCCACCTGCGAATCTACCCGATGGCGGCCGGGTGCCGCCATCGCGTGCCGGGCGCTCTCACAGCTCCGCGAAGCCGCCGGCGGCCAGTTCCTCCAGCTCGTCCAGGGCCTGGCGGGCGCGGGCGGCCGCGGCCGGGTCACGCTCGGTCAGACCGCTGGCGAGGAACTCGTCCTCGTCCAGGCGCAGCACCGTGGCACGGTCCGCCGACAGCCACAGGTCCAGGTCGAGGTCCTCGACCACCAGGGTGCCGTCCTCGATCCGCGCGGGCCGGGTGACGTCGCAGTACCAGCCCTTCAGCGTCCCGGCCGCGTCCCTGACCTCCTTGACCGAGTACCAGCGGTCGCGCCAGTAGTGCTCGGTGAAGACATCGCCGCTCTCGAAGCGCGTGAAGCCCATGTCGCGGCTGGGCGGGCCGGCCCAGGGCGCGGTGACCACCACATGGGTGCCGTCGTCCCCGGTCACCGTCGCCGGGTAGCTGACCCGCGGGCGCGGGTCCTTGACCAGGACGACGGTGATCTCGCTGCCCTGTTCCAGTCGTGCGGCGCTGCCGACAGGGTCCATCGGGGCCATGGGGGCCATCGGGCTCTCGCTTTCCTTCGGCGCGCGACGCGCCGGACCGGGCCGTCCGTGCGCGACGGCGCGACGGGTCGTGGCGAAGGGACTCGTGATGATCGGGGGATGCCCGTAACCTTCCCGAGGCTCACGCGGTAGTCAAGGCGATTTCCGACCGCTGCCGACCACCCCGAGGAGTCCCCGTGTCCCGCACCCGCCGCTTCGCCCGGCTCGCCCTGCTGCCGCTGGCCGCCGGCACCGCCCTGGCGGCCGCCTCGGCCGGCACCGCCGCCGCGAGCGCGCTGCCCGACCCGACGAGCCTGCTGAAGCCGGATCACCTGGTCAAGCCGGAGCTGTACACCCCGCAGCCGAAGGCGCCGTGTCTGCGCGTCTATCCGCTGTGCCTTCCCGACCGCTCGGAGTTCCACCCGCTTCCCGCGCACGACTCCTGACGGTTCAGCGCCGCTCCTCCGTACCGCGCAGCCGTCCCAGGCGCCGCCGGGCGGGTCCCAGGGCGCGCCCCCGCCACCGCATGCCGGACCACGGCCCGGACCGGACGCGTTCGGCCGCGTCGGCCAGCGTCCAGCGCCGGGCGTGCAGCGCGGGATCGTCCAGCTCGGAGCGGTCGACGGGCATGGCCACCGGTGCTCCGGGCAGGGCGCGCACCGCGTAGGGGGCGATCGCCGTCTGGGCGTAGGCGTTGCGGCCGACGTCGAGATAGAGCCGGCCGCGCCGGTCCCGCCTGCGCGGTTCGGTGGTGAGCTCGCCGGGGTACCGTGCGGCCAGCACGCCGGCCAGGTCGCCCGCGAAGCGGTGCACCTCCTCCGCGGGGGTGCGGCCGTCCAGGGGGACGATCGCGTGCAGGCCGCGGGAGCCGGTGGTCATCAGCGCGGCCGGCAGCCGTACCTCGTCCAGCAGGTCGCACACCAGGTGGGCGGCGTGGCGGACCGGTGCGAAGTCGTCGCCGGGCGGGTCGAGGTCGATGACCATCAGGTCGGGGCACGCCGGGCGGGCGGCCCTGGCCTGCCAGCGGTGCAGCGGCAGGCAGGCCTGGCCGGCGAGGTAGACCAGCGCCGCGGTGTCGTCGCACACCACGTGGGTCACCGTGCCGCCGCCCTCCCTGGGGACCTCGGCCCGGTGCATCCAGGACGGGAAGTGCGCGGGGATCCGCTGCTGGATGAAGCGTTCGCCGCGCAGGCCGTCCGGGTGCCGCTCCAGCATCAGGGGGCGTCCCCGCAGGTGCGGCAGCATGGCGGGCGCGACCTGCCGGTAGTAGTCCACCAGGTCGGCCTTGGTGTAGCCGTCGTCCGGGAAGAGCACCTTGTCCGGCCGGCTCAGCCGCAGCGTGCGGCGGCCGATCCGCACCTCGGTGCTGCCCTCGGCCGTCTTCGAGGGTGTCGCGGTGTTCATGGCACCTCCGGCCTGCCGGGTGATCAGGTGAAGCGGGTCAGGCGGCGCTTGCGGACCCGGGCGGCCACGGCGGGCAGCCGCCGCTCGTACTCCTCGGCCGCGGCCTGCTCCGCGGTGTGGAGCACTCCGTAGGTGAAGCCGCTCTCGCCCGCGGTGCGGGCCCGCTCGGCGAGCCCGGGCAGGGCGGCCCGGGCGAGGACGGCGTCCTGGTGCTCGCCGAGCAGGCTCTGTACGGCCTTGGCGCGTTGGGCGAAGCGTTTCGCCGGCCGGCCGGCGTACGGCGCGGCGGTCTCGGCGGCGTAGCGGGCGCGCTTGGCGGCCTTGCGGGCGGAGTGCAGGGCCGCGTCCCGCTCCGGGCCGGGCGCGGCCGCGTCCGCCGCCGCGATGCGGGCGGTCAGCCTGCGCTGCTCGCGCCGCACGGCCTTCTCCAGTTGCCGTACCGCCTTCTTGCCGGCCCGTCGGCGCAGCGGGGGGTCGGCCACGGCCGCGTCCAGGGCGTCGAGGAGGGAGTGGTAGCGCGGCGAATCCAGTTCGGTGACGGCCTGCCGCCACTGCCGCCGGTACGCCTCGGCCTGCTCGGTGGCGATCCGCTCGGCGACCGGCCCGGCGACCAGGTCCGGCGGAAGGGCGGCGGCCTGCCGGGCCAGCCGGGCGGCCAGCACCTCCTCGTCCCTGGCGGAGCCGAGCACCGAGCCCAGCCGGCCCAGTTCGGCGGCGAGCGGATCGGTGCGCCGGCGGTCCAGCAGGTCGCGGTGGGTGCGCAGCAGGGCGCGCAGCCGGCGCACCGCGACCCGCATCCGGTGCACGGCGTCGGGTTCATCGGCCCGCACCGCCGGATCGGCCGCGTACAGCTCGGCGACCAGGCGGCGCAGCCGCAGCGCGATGGCCTCGCCGGCGGAGCCCGCCGGGAGCCGGGTCAGGCCGGGGGCGGGGGACGCCGCGGCGCCGCCGAGCGCGTGGCTGAGCTGGGAGCCGTCGGGGGTGCGGCGGAGCCCGGCGGCGGTCAGCGTCCGGGCGGCCTTGCGCACCAGGGCGCCGTCGCCGCGCACCGGGCGGACGGCGACCTGCGTCCAGGCGGTCAGCCGGGCGCTGGTGCCCGCTCCCGCGGACCCGGCGTGGGCCGGCCGTTCCGCGTCGAGCAGCTGCGCGGTGACCTCGTCCACGGTCACCTCCGCCAGGACGCGCCGGTGCTTGCCGGTCAGGCGGTACCCGTGGCGCCGGGTGCGCAGATGCGCGACGGGCACCACGTCCTGCCCGCGCGCGTACGCCCGTATCCGCAGCGCCAGTTCCTCGGGGATCCCGCCCGACCCCGGCGCCGGGGCGCTGTGGCGGGCGCCGGGTCCGCCCTCAGGACCGGGCAGTTCCAGCCGCCAGCCGGTGTCCCGGCCGCCGGTGCGGTGCTGCAGCGTCACCGCGTGGGCGAGCAGCCGCAGATCGGCGGTGTCGTGGTAGAAGACGTCCCGGTCCTGCGGAGCCACCCGTTCCACGGCCGCCACGTCGGGCAGGGCGACCAGGTCGCGCGGTTCGATCCCGATGCCGGCGGGACCTTCGAAGGTGACGGGTGTGCCGGCGCTCTTCCTCTTGGTGGTGTCGTGGGTGGCTGTCATCCCCTTCGCCTGCCCGGGCGTGTCGCCTCCACACGCGGGTACGTGTCCGAGCGCAGCCGCCCGTCACGAGGAGGAGCGCTTCCCATGCCCGACCGTCCGATGCTGCCGCCCGGCGTCCGCGCCTGCCTCTTCGACCTCGACGGGGTGCTGACGCGTACCGCCGTCGTCCACGCCGCCGCCTGGAAGGAGGTCTTCGACGCGTTCCTCGCCCGGCGGCCGGCGGACGAGCGGCCCTTCGACGAGGTGGCCGACTACGACGCGTACGTCGACGGGATGCCGCGCACCGACGGCGTGCGCACCTTCCTCGCCTCCCGCGGCATCACCCTCCCCGAGGGGGACGCCGACGACCCGCCCGAGCGCGACACCGTCAACGGCATCGCCAACCGCAAGAACGCCATCGTGCTGCGCCTGCTGCGCGAGAAGGGCGTCGAGGCGTACGAGGGCTCGGTGCGGTTCGTGACGGCGGCCCGGGACGCCGGGCTGCGCCGCGCGGTGGTGTCCTCCAGCGCCAACTGCCAGGCGGTGCTGGCCTCCGCGGGCATCGAGGACCTCTTCGAGGTGCGGATCGACGGCCTGACCGCCGCCCGCGACCATCTGGCGGGCAAGCCCCACCCCGACACCTTCCTGGCCGCCGCCCGCGAACTCGGCGTCGAACCGGGCCAGTCGGCGGTCTTCGAGGACGCCCTGGCCGGCATGGACGCGGGCCGCGCCGGGCACTTCGGCTATGTCGTCGGCGTGGACCGCACCGGGCAGGCCGACGAACTGCGCGCCCACGGCGCCGACGTGGTCGTCAAGGACCTCGCGGACCTGCTGGAGGAGGGGCGTTGATCAGTCATCCGGCGTACGCGTGCGATCCGTGGCGGCTGCGGGAGACCGAGCTCAACCTGGACGTCCTGGCGCAGAGCGAGTCCATCTTCGCGCTGTCCAACGGACACATCGGCTGGCGCGGCAACCTGGACGAGGGCGAGCCGCACGGGCTGCCCGGCACCTATCTCAACGGGGTCTACGAGCTGCGCCCCCTGCCGTACGCGGAGGCCGGGTACGGCTATCCGCGGTCGGGCCAGTCGGTGATCAACCTGACCAACGGGCGGATCGTGCGACTGCTGGTCGACGACGAGCCGTTCGACCTGCGGTACGGCACGCTCCACTCCCACCAGCGCACCCTGGACTTCCGTACCGGGCTGCTGCACCGCACCGCCGACTGGTCCTCGCCGACCGGGTCCCGGATCCGGGTGCGCTCCACCCGGCTGGTCTCGCTCACCCAGCGCTCGGTGGCGGCGGTGCGCTACGAGGTCGAGGCGGTGGACTCCGCGCTGCAGGTGGTCGTCCAGTCCGAACTCGTCGCCAACGAGCAACTGCCGCCCGCCAACGGCGACCCCCGGGCCGCCGCCGCCCTGTCCTCGCCGCTGGAGCCCGAGGAGCACCACGGGCACGACACGCATCTGCGGCTGATCCACCGCACCCGGGCCAGTGGGCTGCGGGTCGGCGCCGCCGCCGAGCACGTCGTCGACGCCCCCAACGGCCACCGCACCACCACGGAGGCCGGCCCGGACCTGGCCCGCTTCACGGTGGTGGCCCGCCTGGAGCCGGGCCAGCGGCTGCGGCTGGACAAGACGGTGGCGTACGGCTGGTCGGCGGTGCGGTCGCTGCCCGCGATCCGCGACCAGGTGGACGCGGCCCTGGCGGCCGGGCAGGACAGCGGCTGGCCGGGGCTGGCGGCCGAGCAGCGCGCCTGCCTCGACGACTTCTGGCAGCGGGCCGACGTGGAGGTGGACGGGGACACCGAGGTCCAGCAGGCGGTCCGGTTCGCGCTGTTCCATGTGCTGCAGGCGGGCGTCCGGGCCGAGGAGCGGGCCATTCCGGCCAAGGGCCTGACCGGCTCGGGCTACGACGGCCACAGCTTCTGGGACACCGAGGCGTTCGTGCTGCCGATGCTCACCTACACCGCCCCGGACGCCGTGGAGCAGGCGCTGCGCTGGCGGCACAGCATCCTGCCGGACGCGCGGGAGCGTGCCGCCCAACTGGACCTGTGCGGGGCCGCGTTCCCGTGGCGGACCATCGCGGGGAAGGAGTGCTCCGGGTACTGGCCCGCCGGGGCCGCCGCCTTCCATGTCAACGCCGCGATCGCCGACGCGGCCGTCCGGTACGCGGAGTCCACCGGCGACACCGCCTTCGAGCGGGAGACCGGGATCGAACTGCTGGTGGAGACGGCCAGGATGTGGTGCTCGCTGGGCCACCACGACGAGGACGGCGCCTTCCACATCGAGGGCGTGACCGGCCCGGACGAGTACAGCGCCCTGTCGGACGACAACACCTACACCAACCTGATGGCCGCGGCGAACCTGCGCGCCGCCGCCGACGCGGTCGAACGCCACCCGGAGCGGGCGGACGATTTGGGTGTGGACGCGGAGGAGGCCGGGGCCTGGCGGACCGCGGCGGACCGCATGGTGGTGCCGTACAGCGAGCGGCTCGGGGTGCACGAGCAGGCCGCCGGGTTCACCGGCCACGCCGAGTGGGACTTCGAGTCCACCCGGCCCGACCAGTACCCGCTGATGCTGCACTTCCCGTACTTCCAGCTGTACCGCAAGCAGGTGGTCAAGCAGGCCGACCTGGTGCTGGCGATGTTCCTGCGCGGCGAGGCGTTCACCCCGGAGGAGAAGGCCCGCAACTTCGCCTACTACGAGCGGCTGACGGTGCGGGACTCCTCGCTGTCGGCGTGCTGCCAGGCGGTGCTGGCCGCCGAGACCGGGCATCTGGCGCTGGCCTACGACTATCTGGGCGAGGCCGCGATGATGGATTTGCTCGACCTGGAGGACAACACCCGCGACGGGCTGCACATCGCCTCGCTGGCCGGCACCTGGATCGCGCTGGTGGCGGGCTTCGGCGGGATGCGGCGGCTGGGCGGCGACCTGTGCTTCGCGCCCCGGCTGCCGGAGCAGCTGCGCCGGCTGGCGTTCCGGCTGACCGTGCTGGGCCGGCGGCTTCGGGTCGAGGTCACCCACGACCGGGTCCGCTATGTGCTCGACGACAGCGAGGACGGCGAACCGCTGCGGCTGCGGCACTTCGGGGAGCCGCTGACGGTCACGGCGAAGGAGGCGGTGGAGCTGCCGGTCCCCGCGCTGCCCGATCGGCCGCCGGTGCGGCAGCCGCCGGGCCGCGAGCCCGACCGGCGACTGCCGCGCGACCGCTGCTAGCCCCGCTGAGGCGCTAGCCCAGCTGGGGCAGGACCCGGGTGCGGTAGAAGTCGAAGAAGCCGCGCTGGTCGGGGCCGATCTGGTTGACGTGGACGACGTCGAAGCCGGCGTCCGCGTAGGCCTGGAGATTGGCGACATGGGCGTCCGGGTCGTCCCCGCAGGTCACCGCGGAGGCCACCATCTCCTCGGTGACCAGCTGGGAGGCCTGCTCGAAGTGGCGGGGGGTGGGCAGGACCTGGGGCAGCTCGCCCGGCAGCTGCTCGTTCGCCCACAGCCGGTGCGCGGTCCTGACCGCCGCGTCCCGGTCCTGCCCGTAGCAGACCTTGGTGCCGCCGCCGACCGGCTTGCCCGCGCCGCCGCCCTTGCGGAACCGGGTCACCGCCTCCTCGCTGGGCGCCATGGTGATGAAGCCGTCGCCGATCCGCCCGGCGAGCTCGGTGGCCGACGGCCCGAAGCCGGAGATGTCGATGGGCACCGGCTGCTCCGGCAGCGTGTGGATCCGCGCGTTCTCCACGGTGTAGTGCCGGCCGTAGTGGCTGACCTCCCGGCCGGTCAGCAGCGCCCGGATGATCCCGATCGCCTCCTCCAGCATCTCCAGGCGCACCCGGGCGGACGGCCAGGTGCCGCCGAGGATGTGCTCGTTGAGCGCCTCGCCGCTGCCGACGCCGAGCCGGAAGCGGCCGTCGAGCATCACCGCGCTGGTCGCCACGGCCTGGGCGATCACGGCCGGGTGGGTGCGCACGGTCGGGCAGGTCACCGCCGTCTCCACCGGCAGCGAGGTGGCCTCGGACAGCGCGCCGATCACCGACCAGACGAAGGGGCTCTGTCCCTGCTCGCCGTTCCACGGGTGGTAGTGGTCGGAGATCCACAGCGAGGTGAAACCCGCCTGCTCGGCCATCCTGGCCTGCTCGACGAGCTCCTTCGGCCCGTGCTCCTCGCTGGACAGGAAGTAGCCGTACCGGGTCATCGTGGGATTCCTCCGCGCCTGGGGCGTTGTCGTGGTGCTTGGTTCCGGTCCGGTTCCGGGTAGCCGGTCGGGACGTGCGGAAACTCGCCCCGGGGTCAGGAGTTGTACGCGTCCGCGTCCTCCCGCATCCTGGAGCCCGGCACGGCGCCGGGCGCGGCGCGGGAGGAAAGGCTGCCAGTGAGGTCTCAGCGAGCCGGTGCGGACGCCGCGGGCGGCCGGAGCGGGGCCGCCCCCGCCGGCCGCGGGCCCGCCGCCCGGTCGGCCGCCGACCGGCTGCTCGCCGTGCTCGGCGCGTTCGACATCACCCATCCGGCGCTGTCCCTCACCGAGATCGGCTGCCGGGCGGACCTGCCGCTGGCGACCGCGCACCGGCTGGTCGCCTCGCTGACGTCGTGGGGTGCGCTGGAACGCGACGAGTCCGGCCGCTACCACATCGGCCTGCGGCTGTGGGAGGTCGCGGCGCTCGCCCCGCGCGGGGTCGGGCTGCGGCAGGCGGCGATGCCGTTCCTGGAGGACCTGTACGAGGCGACGCACGAGAACGTCCAGCTCGCCGTGCGCGACGGGGCCGAGGTCGTCTACATCGAGCGGATCTCCGGGCACTCGGCGGTGGACGTCCGCACCCGGGTCGGCGCCCGCTGGCCGCTGCACGCCACCGGGGTGGGTCTGGTGCTGCTCGCGCACAGCGACCCGGAACTCCAGGAACGCCTGTGCGGTGAGCCGCTGGCGGCCTTCACCCCCTATACGGTGACCGATCCGGTCCGGCTGCGGCGGATGCTCTCCGAGGTGCGGCGCACCGGCGGCGCGGTCAGCGACCGCCAGATCACCGACGACGCGGTCTCGATCGCCGCCCCGGTGCGCGGGCGGCGCGGCGACGTCGTCGCGGCGGTCTCGGTGGTGGTGCACGCCGGGCAGGCGCAGCCGCACACCCTGCTGCCGGTGGTGCGGGTCGCGGCGCGCGGCATCTCCCGGGCGCTGGGCTGGCAGCCGCCGCTGTGACCCGGCCGGCCGGATGTCCCTCCGGTCACACCCGGGTTTCGCTCCGGCTTCCGCCTGATGGAAGTGCCGTTGCGGGCACCTGACGCCCGTCCCGATGGTGGTGCGACACAAGCGCGTGCGCCATGCCGTCGCGCGCCCGCCCTTGACGAACGGGAGTGTCATGACACGCTTCGCGAGGAACCAGTGGTACGTCGCCGCCTACGGCAGCGAGGTCGGCCGCGAACTGCTCGCCCGGACGATCCTCAACGAGCCCATCGCCTTCTACCGCACCGAGGAGACCGGCGAGGTCGTCGCGCTCGCGGACCGCTGCGTCCACCGCCGCTTCCCGCTGTCCGCCAGCCGGCTGGACGGCGACAAGGTGGTCTGCGGCTACCACGGCTTCACCTACGACACGACCGGCACCTGCGTCTTCGTCCCCGGCCAGAAGCGCGTCCCGCGCACCGCCCGGGTGGCGTCCTACCCGGTCGTCGAGCAGGACTCCTTCGTGTGGGTGTGGATCGGCGACCCGAAGCTGGCCGATCCGCAGGGCATCCCGCGGGCGCCCTGGCTGGCCGATCCGGCGTGGAAGACGGTCAGCGGCATGGAGCCGATCGACGCCAACTACGGCCTGCTGGTGGACAACCTGCTCGACCTGTCGCACGAGACCTACCTGCACGGCGGCTACATCGGCACCCCCGAGGTCGCCGAGACCCCGATCACCACCGAGGTCGACGAGGGCGCCGGCATCGTGCGCGTCAGCCGCCACATGGACGACGCCGAGTGCCCGCCGTTCTACGCCCGCTCCACCGGCATCGAGGGCCGCATCACCCGCTGGCAGGACATCGAGTACCACGCCCCCTGCCTGTACCTGCTGCACAGCCGCATCGCGCCGGTCGGCGTGCTGCCCGGCCCGGACGGTGACGACAGCGCCGCCTTCCACGTCGAGATCACCTACGCCATCACCCCGTCGACCGACCACCACGTCTACGACTTCTGGGCGGTCTCCCGGGACTTCGCGCAGGACGACGAGGAGGTCACCACCTTCCTGCACGACTTCAACCGCACGGTGGTCATCCAGGACGTCGACGCCCTCAACCTGCTGCAGAAGGCCCTGGACAGCGAGCCGGCCGGCTACCAGGAGCTGAGCATCAACATCGACACCGGCGGCCTGGCCGCCCGGCGCATCCTGGCCCGCCTCGCCGACGAGGGCGAACACGCCGAGCGGACGCCCGCCCCCGGCGCCGTCCCGGCGGCGACATGAGCGGCGGCCCCACCGCCGAGGTCTACCGGATCGACTGGATCCCCGGCACCGACGAACTGCTCGGACTGTGCCACTGCGGAGCCACCCACCGCGGCCAGGACCCGGCGCTGATGTGGGAGTGGATGCTCGCCCACCCGGTAGGACACACGCCCGCAACACAGGTCGGTGACGATGGGAAAGAACCTGTAGGTGGCATGGATGACGAGGAAGGACCCCGCTCGTGAGCGGAGTTGACAATCCCGAGGTCGAACTGGAACTGGTGGTGGACGCCCGCGAGGAGGCGGCCGAGGGCGTGGTGGCCCTGACGCTGCGTCACCCCGCGGGCGGGCCGCTGCCCGTCTGGGAGCCCGGGGCACACCTCGACCTGCTGCTGGACGGCGGCCTGACCCGGCAGTACTCGCTGTGCGGGGATCCGGCGGACCGCTCGGCCTGGCGGATCGGCGTGCTGCGCGAACCCGCCGGCCGCGGCGGGTCGGCGTATGTGCACGACACGCTGGTGACGGGCACGGCGGTACGGGTGCGCGGGCCGCGCAACAGCTTCCCGTTCCGCCCGGCCGCGCGGTACCGGTTCGTGGCGGGAGGCATCGGCATCACCCCGATCCTGCCGATGGTGGCCGCCGCGCAGGCCGCGGGCGCCGAGTGGACGCTGCTGTACGGCGGGCGCACCCGCGCCTCCATGGCGTTCACCGGCGAACTCGCCCGCTACGGCGAGCGGGTGACCCTCGCCCCGCAGGACGAGACGGGGCTGCTGGACCTGGAGACGTATCTCGGCACCCCGGACGCGGAGACGCTGGTGTACTGCTGCGGGCCCGAACCGCTGCTGGACGCCGTGGAGCGGCGCTGCGGGGACTCCTGGCCGGCCGGCGCGCTGCGGGTGGAGCGGTTCCGGCCGCGCGAGGCGGATCCGGACGCGGTGGACGGCGCGTTCGAGGTGGTGCTGAAGCGCTCCGGACGCACCCTGACCGTGCCACCGGACGCGAGCATCCTTCAGACCCTGCAGGCGGCGGGCCTTGACCCGCTGTACTCGTGCGGCGAGGGCACCTGCGGCACCTGCGAGACCGACGTCGTCGAGGGCGAGCCCGACCACCGCGACTCGCTGCTCACCGAGGAGGAGCGGGCGGCCGGCGAGACCATGATGATCTGCGTGTCCCGCTGCCGGGGCGACCGCCTCGTCCTGGACCTGTAGCCGCCGAAGCGCCGCACGGCCCGGGTCCTCGACCGGACCCGGGCCGTGCGGCGTGGGCGTCAGATCTCCAGCGGGATTCCGGTGTAGTTCTCCGCCAGTTCGGCCGCGGCGTGCTCCGAGTTCGCGATCCGGTCCAGCTGGGAGATCTGGAGCCGGGTCTCGAACGCGCTCTGCTCCGGGTCGGTGTGGAGCGTGGTGGTCATGAAGTACGAGAAGTGCTCGGCCCGCCACACCCGCCGCAGGCAGGTGTCGGAGTAGGCGTCGAGCAGTTCGGCCGAGCCGGTGCGGTGCAGGTGCTCGAACGCCTTCGCCAGGATCACCACGTCGGAGGCGGCCAGGTTCAGGCCCTTGGCGCCGGTGGGCGGCACGATGTGCGCCGCGTCGCCGGCCAGCAGGACCCGGCCCCAGCGCATCGGCTCGGTGACCGAACTGCGCATCGGCAGCACGGCCTTGGCGATGATCGGGCCGCGCTCCAGCTTCCAGTCGCCGTCGATCGCGAACCGGGCGTCCAGCTCGTCCCAGATCCGCTCGTCGGACCAGTCGGCCGGGTCCGAGCCGTTGGGCACCTGGAGGTACAGGCGGCTGACCTCCGGGGACCGCATGCTGTGCAGCGCGAAGCCGCGCGGCGAGTGCGCGTAGATCAACTCGTCGCAGGACGGCGGCACCTCGGCGGTGATGCCCAGCCAGGAGAACGGGTAGACCCGCTCGTACGTGGTGCGGGCGCTCTCCGGTATCGAGGCCCGCGACACCCCGTGGTAGCCGTCGGCCCCGACCACGTAGTCACAGGTCAGCGTCTTCTCACTGCCCTCGTGGCGGTAGCGCAGGGTGGGCCGGTCGCCTTCGGCGCCCTCGATGGCGGTGACCTGGGCGCCGAACAGCAGCGGGATGCCGTCCGCCAGGTTCAGCCCGATCAGGTCCTGGACGACCTCGGTCTGGGCGTAGACCCACACCCGGCGGCCGTCGGCCAGCGCGGGGAAGTCCACGCGGAACGAGCGGCGGTCGAAGCGCAGTTCGATGCCCTCGTGGACCAGGCCCTCCCGGTCAAGGCGCTCCCCCGCGCCGCAGCCGCGCAGCGCGTCGACCGCGACCTGCTCCAGGATGCCGGCGCGCTGACGCTGCTCCACATAGGCGCGGTCCCGGGACTCCAGGATCACGCAGTCGATTCCGGAACGGTGCAGCAGGCGGCCCAGCAGCAGCCCGGCGGGGCCGCCGCCGATGATCCCCACGGTGGTGTGCATCAGTGTCCTTCCGCCTGGAGGGGGCCGGCCTGATCGGCCGGCAGCTCGTCCAGGACGCGTTGTGCGATGGCGAATGCGGAGTTCGCGGCGGGAACGCCGCAGTACACGGCGGTCTGCAGCAGGACGGCGGCGATCTCTTCCCTGCTCAGGCCGTTGGTGACGGCGGCGCGCACATGCATGGCCAGCTCGTCGTGGTGGCCGCGGGCGACCAGCGCGGTGAGCGTGATCATGCTGCGCTCGCGGCGCGCCAGGGTCTCGTCGGTCCAGATCTCGCCCCAGGCGTAGCGGGTGATGAAGTCCTGGAAGCGCGCGGTGAAGGGCGTGGTGCGCTGCACGGCCCGGTCGACGTGCGCGTCGCCGAGGACGGAGCGGCGTACCCCCATGCCGGCGGCGTGCCGGGTGGAGTCGCCGGTCGGCCTGTTGGTGCCCAGGTGGGCCTGGAGCGCGGCGAGCACCGGCACGGGCCGCTCGACGTTCGCCAGGTGCGCGGCCCCGGGGACCTCCACCAGGGTGGCACCGGGGATGCCGTCGGCGAGCAGCCGGGCGTGCGCGGGCGGGGTGGCCGGGTCCTCGCGGCCGGCCACGATCAGCGCGGGCACCCCGATCCCGCCCAGTTCCTCGCGCAGGTCGTAGGCGGCCAGCGCGTCGCAGCAGGCGGCGTAGCCGGCGTCGTCGGCGTCGCGCAGATCGGCGCGGAGCGCGGCGACGGCCGGGGCGCCGCTGTCCGCGAAGCCGGGGGTGAACCAGGCGCCCGGCACGACCGCCGCGGTGCCCTGGGAACGCACCAGGGCGGCGCGCTCGTGCCAGGCGGCGGGCTCGCCGAAGCGCGCCGAGGAACAGAGCATCGCCAGCGACTCGACCCGCTCGGGGCGGTGCGCGGCCAGGTGGGCGCCGACCGCGCCGCCCAGCGAGATGCCCGCGTACGCGAAGCGCTCCACCCCGAGGTGGTCGGCGAGCTCGATCACCAGGGCGGCCAGGTCGGCGACGGTGGTGGCACCCGGCTCCGGGTGCGGCAGCACCCCGGTGGAGGTGCCGCCGTGGCCGGGCAGGTCCCAGCGGATCACCCGGTGGGTGCGGGCCAGCGCCCCGGCCTGGGCGTCCCAGACGGCCAGCGAGGTGCCGAGCGACGGTCCGAGCAGCAGGACGGGAGCGTCCGCCCCGGCCACGGCCGGGCCGTCGATGCGGTGGTGGAGCAGCGGGGCGGTCACGAGGTCTCCCGTTCGGTGGCGGAGCGGCGCAGGGCGCGGTCGGTGAGGGCGGTGGCGGAACCCAGGTACCCGGCCGGGTCGGTGAGCTCGCGCAGCCGCTCCTCGCTGACGCGCCCGGCGAGGGCGGGCTCGCCCGCCAGGACGTCGGCGAGCGGCAGCCCCTCCTCGGCGGCCCGGCGGGCGGCGCCGGTCAGGAGCTGTTTGGCCTCGCCGCGGCCGATCAGGGCGGCGAGGGCCGCGGCGAGGTGTTCGGAGACGATCAGCCCGCCGGTGGCGCCGAGGTCGGCGCGCATCCGGTCGGCGGAGATCCGCAGGTGCGCGGTGAGGTCCGCGGTGTCCCGGGCGGCACCGCCGGCCAGCCGCAGCGCCTCACGCAGCGTCTGCCACTCGGCGTGCCAGGCCCCGGCGGGGCGTTCGTCCTCCGCGGCCATCGAGCCGTACAGCACGCCGGCCAGCGCGGGCAGTTGGCGGGCCGCGGCGGCGATCAGCGTGGCGCGGACCGGGTTGGACTTGTGGGGCATCGCGGAGGATCCGCCGCCGGTGCCCTCGGCGAGCTCGCCGATCTCGGTGCGCGACAGCACCAGCACATCGGCGGCGACCTTGCCGAGCGCGCCCGCCGTGAAGGCCAGCGCGCCGGCCAGGTCCGCGACCGGGGTGCGCAGGGTGTGCCAGGGCAGCAGGGGCCGGGCCAGCCCGGTGGCCTGCGCGTAGGCGTCGACCAGGCGCAGGCCGATGGTGTCGTCGGTGATCCCGTCCGCCTCGGCGTGGGCGTGGAACGCGGCCAGGGTGCCGGCGGCGCCGCCCAACTGGGCGGGCAGCGCGGCGCGGACCGCGGCCAGGCGGTCGCGGGCGTCGAGCACCAGGTGGCGCCAGCCGGCCGCCTTGAGCCCGAACGTGGTGGGGACGGCGTGCTGGGTCAGGGTGCGCCCCGGCATCGGGGTGTCGCGGTGGGCGGCGGCCAGCGCGGCCAGCGCCGCGGCGGCGGCGTCCAGGTCGTCCAGCATCGGCGCGAGGGCCCGGCGGGCGACCAGCATGGCCGCGGTGTCCATGATGTCCTGGCTGGTGGCGCCGCGGTGCACATACGGCGCGGCGTCGGGCGCGGCGGCCCGCACGGCCGCGGTCAGGTCGGCAACCAGCGGGATGACCGGGTTGCCGCCGGAGCGGGCGCGCAGCGCCAGGTCCCGTACGTCGAAGCGGTCCGCACGGACCGCCGAGGTCACGGCCTCGGCGGCCGGTGCGGGAGCCAGTCCGACCGCGGCCTGCGCCCGGGTGAGCGCGGCCTCCGCGTCCAGGAGTGCCTGGAGGAAGGCCGCGTCACCGGTGGCCGCCTCGACGGCCGACCCGGCCCGCGACGGCGAGAGCAGACCGAGGTCGGCGATGGCGTCAGGCGAACTCAAGGAAGACCGTCTCCTCGTGGGCGGGGGATCCCTGGATGCAGATGTCGAAGCGCAGCGTCCGCTCGCTCTCCTCCACCGCGACCAGGGTCGCGCGCCGTGCCGGGTCGAGCGAGGCGAGCAGCGCGTCGTCCGCGTCCGCGGTCAGGTACACCCGGGTGAACAGGTGGTGCGTCAGGCCGCGGGCGAAGACGCACACCGACAGGTAGGGCACCCCGCCGGGGGCCAGGGTGCGCAGCGTGTAGTGGCCGTCGGCGTCGGTGGGCACCCGGCCGAAGCCGGTGAAGTCCACCCCGTGGCGGCCGAGGTAGCCGCCGGTGACCGGGTCGCGGCGCAGCGAGCCGGGCGCGCCGGTGCGCGAGCCGTCCGGGGCGGGCTGCCAGAACTCGATCAGCGCGTCGGGGACCGGCTCGCCCGCGCCGTCGTAGACCCGGCCGTGCACCGTGACGGTGTCGGGGTGCCCGGCCGGCGCGATGTCGCCGCCGCCGGTGAACGGCAGGGCGAACCCGTAGAACGGGCCGATGGTCTGGGAGGCGGTGGGCGGCAGCGGGGCGCCGGGGGCGTCCCCGGCGAGCACGGTGCTGCCTTCGGTGGCCAGAAGGTTCTCGGTCACTGGCGGCCTTCCTCGATCCAGGTGGCGGCGGGTCCGTCCAGGACGATGTCCCAGCGGTAGCCCATGGACCACTCGGGCACGGACTGGTCGTGGTCGTAGGTGGAGACGAGCCGCCGGCGGGCGGCGTCGTCGGTCACCGACTGAAGAATCGGGTCGTAGGGGAACAACGGGTCCCCGGGGAAGTACATCTGCGTCACCAGGCGCTGCGTGAACGCGGTGCCGAACAGCGAGAAGTGGATGTGCGCGGGCCGCCAGGCGTTGAGGTGGTTGCGCCACGGGTAGGGCCCCGGCTTGATGGTGGTGAAGTGGTAGGCGCCGTTGTCGTCGGTCAGGCAGCGGCCGACTCCGGTGAAGTTGGGGTCGAGCGGCGCGGGGTGCTGGTCGCGCTTGTGGGCGTACCGGCCGGCGGAGTTGGCCTGCCAGATCTCCACCAGCTGGCCGCGCACCGGGCGGCCGTCGCGGTCCAGGACGCGCCCGGTGACGGTGATGCGCTCGCCGAGCGGCTCGCCGGTGTGCTGGATGGTCAGGTCGCTGTCCTGGGCGGTGACGTCGGTGACGCCGAAGGCCGGGCCCGACAGTTCGACGGCCTCCGGGTCGTCGACGACGACCAGCGGGTTCTTGGGGTGGCGCAGCGTGCTGCTGCGGTAGGGGGCGTAGTCGCGGGAGGGGTGGTGCTGTGCGGGGGCGCCGTCGGCGAGCCGCTTGACGTAGGCGGCCCGCAGGTCGGCGATCTCGGCGCTGATGAGCGCCTGGTTCTCCGGAGCCGGGTTGCTCATGGCTGGTCTACCTTTCCATAACGAGGGCGAGGCCCTGGCCGACACCGATGCAGAGGGCGGCCAGCCCCGTCCCCGAGCCCTTGGCGGCGAGCTGGTGCGCGACCGCGCCGGCGATCCGGGCGCCGGAGGCGCCCAGCGGGTGCCCGATGGCGACGGCGCCACCGCGGGGGTTGAGCACGGCGGGGTCGAGCTGGGGCCACTCGGCGAGGCAGCCGAGCGACTGTGCGGCGAACGCCTCGTTGAGTTCGAACACGTCGAGGTCGCCGAAGTCCCGCCCGGCCTTGGCCAGGGCGCGCCTGACCGCCTCCACCGGCCCGAGACCGAAGTACTGCGGTTCGATGCCCGCCGCGGCCGAGGTGCGGATGCGGGCCAGCGGCTCGCGCCCGGTGGCCTTCAGTCCGTCCTCGTCGACCAGCAGTAGGGCGGCGGCACCGTCGTTGAGCGGGGAGGAGTTGCCCGCGGTGACCGTGCCGTTCGCGCGGAAGACCGGCTTGAGCCTGGCGAGCGCCTCCATGGTGGAGGTCTCGCGGATCGACTCGTCGCGGGTCAGCTCGGCGCCCTCGTACTGCACGATCTCCGCGTCGAAGGCGCCGTCCTTCCACGCCCGGGCCGCCTTCTCGTGGCTGGCGAGGGCGAAGGCGTCCTGCTGCTCGCGGGTGAGCTGGTGCTTGTCGGCGACGAGTTCGGCGCCCTCGCCGAGCGCCACGGTCCACTCGGCGGGCATCGCCGGGTTGACCATGCGCCAGCCGAGGGTCGTCGAGTACATCTCCTGGTGGCCGGCCGGGAAGGGGCGCTCCGGCTTCCGGATCACCCAGGGGGCGCGGCTCATCGACTCCACGCCGCCGGCCAGCGCCACCGAGCAGTCGCCGACCGCGATGGCCCGGGCGGCCTGGATGACGGCCTCCATGCCGGAGCCGCACAGCCGGTTGACGGTGGTGCCGGGCACCGTCACCGGCAGGCCGGACAGCAGCACGGCCATCCGGGCGACGTTGCGGTTCTCCTCGCCGGCGCCGTTGGCGTTGCCGAAGAAGACGTCGTCGACGCGCGCCGGGTCGAGCCGCGGGGTGCGGGCGAGAAGGGCGCGCACGACGTGGGCGGCGAGGTCGTCGGGGCGCACGCCGGACAGGCCGCCGCCGTACTTGCCGACGGGGGTGCGCACCGCGTCCACCACGTACACGTCACGCAGTGTCGTCATGTCGGACTACTCCTCGGGGAGACCTCGCCGGTCGTCTTGGTGTGTTCCCCGGCCACGGTCCTCTTGGCCGGCGCTGTCGTCCACCGTTCGCCACCGGGGGCTGTTCGTGCAGTGAACTTTCGTTCATAATTCGTTGCCGGGAAGTTTGCCGCTGGCCGCAGGGCCTGTCAATGGTGGATGCCGGTACCGTTTCGCCGATGTTTCCGCACGCTGGAGAGCTCATGACGAACGTCGCCACCGGGACGACGCCCCCTCGGGAGGCGGTCGGCCCGCTCATGCGCGGCCTGGCCGTGCTGCGCGGGCTCGCCGCGGCCGACGGCCGCCGCAGCGTGGGCGACCTGGTCCGCGAGACGGGACTGGCCCGCTCCACCGTCGACCGGGTGCTCAGCACCCTGGCCAGGATGGGCCATCTGCGTCTGGAGGGCCGCGACGCGGTGCTCACGCCGCGGCTGATGGAGCTCGGCAACGCCTATCTGGCCGCCTGCCGGCTGCCGGAGCTGCTCGGCCCGCTCGCCGACCGGCTCGCCGACCGCCTGGACGAGTCGGTGTCCATCGCCGTGCCGGACCGCGACGGCGTGCGCTTCGTCCACCAGGCGACCCGGCGCCGCCGGATGTCGCTGGCCTTCCGGATCGGCGACCTGCTGCCGGCCGAGCGAGGCGCGCCCGGCGCGCTGTTCGCCGCCGACTGGTCGGAGCGGTGCTGGGAGCACTGGCGGCTGCGCTGCGCCGCCGACCCCGCCGACCGCTCCTTCCCCGCCGTGCCCCCCGGCGACGGCACCGCCGCCGCGACCTTCGCGGAGCGGACCGAGGCCGCGCGCGAGCTCGGCTGGGCGCTGGACGACCAGCTGATCGAACCGGGCCTGGTCGCCATCGCCGTACCGGTGCGCGACGCCGAGGGCCGGCTGGTGTGCGCGGTGAGCGCCGTCAGCCACACCAGCCGGCACAGCGCCGCCTCGCTGCCCGCCACGATGCTGCCGTCGCTGCGCGAGACCGTCGCGGCGATGGAGCAGGCGCTGCTGCTGCCCGCGCCCCCGGCGGACCGGACGGCCGGGCCCACCCCCGCGGCCTGGGCCCGCGCCTCCAAGCAGGAGCTCGGCCCGGAGTTCGTGGAGTCCCTGGCCCGCGGGCTGACGGTGCTGACCGCCTTCGGCGAGGGCCGCGCCGCCCTGCCGCTGACCGCGGTCGCCGAGGCCACCGGGCTGGCCCGCGCCACCGCCCGCCGCTCGCTGCTCACCCTGGAGCACCTGGAGTACGTCACCAGCGAGAACGGGCTCTTCCGCCCCACCCCCCGGGTCCTGGAACTGGGCTTCCCCCAGCTGTCCGGGCTGACCCTGCCGCAGATCGCCCAGCCCCACCTGGCCCGGCTGGTGGCCCGGGTGCACGACTCCGCGTCGATGGCCGTCCTGACCGGCGACGACATCCTGTACGTGGCCCGGGTGCCCACCGTGCGGATCATGAGCGTCAACGTCACCCTCGGCACGCGTCTGCCCGCGTACCCCACCTCCATGGGCCGGGTGCTGCTGGCCGGCCTGCCCGCCGACGAGGTCACCGCGCGCCTGGCCCGCGCCGACCTCAGGCCGCTGACCCCGCGCACCGTCACCGATCCGCGCCGGCTCGCCGAGCTGCTCGAGGGCGTGCGGCGGGACGGATACGCCCTGGTGGACGAGGAGTTGGAGCAGGGCCTGCGCTCGATCGCGGTGCCGGTGCGGGACCGCTCCGGGCGGGTGGTCGCCGCCGTCAACGTCTCGATGCACGCCAGCCGCTCCACCGCCGAGGAGTCCCGCGCCGAACTGCTGCCGCCGCTGCGCGAGACGGCCGCCGCCATCGAGGCGGACCTGCGGGTGGCCGGGCGGTTCGCCCGGATTTCCGTAACCTGAGGAGAGACGGGAACAGACAGGAACAGACGGAGTACGACGCGAACACCGGGCCGCCAACCGCCGGAGGATCGGATGGAACTCCTGGACGCCTTCCTGGCCGCGCAGTCGGAATTCGGCCGCCGGGTCCACCACATCGCGCCCGACCAGTGGGACGATCCCACCCCCGACACCGAGTGGTCGGTGCGCGACCTGGTGGGGCACCTGGTCTACGAGGAACTGTGGGCACCGCACGTGCTGGGCGGCGCCACCGTCGAGGAGGTCGGCGACCGCTTCGAGGGCGACATCCTCGGCGCCGACCCGGTGGCCGCCTGGGACGGCGCCGCCGCCGGGGCGAAGAAGGCGTTCTCCGCGCCGGGCGCCCTTGAGGGGCAGGTCCACCTGTCGTACGGGCCGGCGGCCGCCGAGGAGTACGGCTGGCAGATGGTCATGGACCGGGCCGTGCACGCCTGGGACCTCGCCCGGGCCATCGGCGACGACGAGACGCTCGACGAGACGCTGGCCGCCGACCTCCACGAGCGGCTGCGGCCGCAGGCCCCGCAGCTGCACGCCACCGGCCTGTTCTCCCCGCCCGTGCCCGTCCCGGACGGCGCGGGCGCCACCGCCCGGCTCGTCGCCCTGACCGGCCGCGACCCCCGGTAGCGGGGAGCGGTTGCGCCGACGTCGATCAGGGCACAGTAGGAGGGTGTCCGCACTGCCGAAGGTGACCCGCAGCCGCCCGCTGATCCCCGCCCCGGCACGCAGAGGCCACACCCCGCGCCCGGCCGGCCGGCGCAGGCGGCCCACGCTGTCCTCGCCGTGGTGGCGCGGCGCCGCGGCCCTGGTGGCCGGCGCCCTTCCGGCGCTGGCGTTCCCCGCCCCGTCGCTGTGGTGGCTGGCGTACGCCGGACTGGTGCCGCTGCTGCTGCTGACCCGCACCGCCCCGTCCGCGCGCCGCGCGCTGCTCGACGGCTGGCTGGGCGGCACCGGCTTCATGATCGCCGTGCATCACTGGCTGTTCCCCAGCCTGAACGTGTTCATCGTGGTGATCGGCGCCCTGCTGGGGACGCTGTGGGCGCCGTTCGGCTGGCTGGTGTGGCGGCTGCTGGGCGGGACGCCGCGGGCCGGGCGGGTCGCGGCGGCGCTGGTGCTGCTGCCGTCGGCCTGGCTGATGGCCGAGCTGGTCCGCTCCTGGCAGTACCTGGGCGGGCCGTGGGGACTGCTGGGGGCGAGCCAGTGGCAGGTCGCCCCGGCGCTGCGGCTGGCCTCCGTCGGCGGGGTGTGGCTGCTGAGCTTCCTGCTGGTGGCCGTCAACACGGCCGTCGCGGTGCTGCTGGTGCTTCCGCGGGCCCGGGTGGTGGCCGCGGTGGCCCTGGTCGCGGTGGCCGCGGGCACGGCCGGGGTGTGGGCGTGGGCGCCGGTCGCGCCGCGCACCGGCAGCGTGCGCGTCGCCGTCGTCCAGCCCGGGGTGATAGTGGGCGCGCTGCCGCGCTTCGACCGCAGCGCGCAACTGACAGAGCGGCTCGCCGGGACCCATCCCGACCTGGTCATCTGGGGCGAGAGCAGCGTCGGGTTCGACCTGTCGGTGCATCCGGAGCTGCGCGCCCGGCTCGCCGCGCTGTCCCGGCGCGTGGGCGCCGACATCCTGGTGAACGTGGACGCCCAGCGGGCCGACGGCCGCGGGATCTACAAGACGTCGGTGCTGGTCGGACCGCAGGGCCCGACGGGCGAGCGGTACGACAAGATGCGCCTGGTGCCGTTCGGCGAGTACATCCCGTTCCGCTCGGTGCTCGGCTGGGCGACGCGGGTCGGCAAGGCCGCGCAGATCGACCGGCAGCGCGGCACCCACCAGGTGGTGATGGACACCTCCGCGGTCCGGATCGGGCCGCTGATCTGCTTCGAGAGCGCCTTCCCCGACATGAGCCGCCACCTGGCGGACCAGGGCGCGCAGCTGCTGGTGGCGCAGTCCTCCACCTCCACCTTCCAGGGCAGCTGGGCCCCGGCCCAGCACGCCTCCCTGGGGGCGCTGCGGGCGGCCGAGAGCTGGCGGCCGATGGTGCACGCCACGCTGACCGGCATCAGCGCGGTCTACGACGCCCGGGGCGCCCGGGTCGGGCCGTGGCTGGGCGAGTCGGGCAGCGCCTCCCACGTCTACACCGTCCCGCTGTCCGGCGGCCGCAGCCCCTACGACCGCTACGGCGACTGGGTGGTGCAGCTGTCGGTCGCGCTGCTGGTGCTGGCCGCCGGATACCGGGGCGTCCGGGCGGCGCGGGTCAGGACCGCGGGCCGGAACGCTCCAGCGCCTCGCTGACGATCCGCTCGCACAGCTCATGGGTGAGCAGAGCGTCCTCCGCGTCCAGCAGCCGCCCGGCGCGCACCGCGTCCAGGAACGTCAGCACGGCCTGCTCGATGCCCCGCTGCCGCGCCACCGGCACCCACTCGCCGCGCCGCCGCACCGACGGCTGGCCCTTGTGGTCGACGATCTCGGAGAGGTTGAGCACCTGGCGCTTGGTGCCCTGGCCCATGACCTCCAGCGTCTCCTCGGCCGAGCCGCTCATCCGGTTCATGATGCCCAGCGCCGTGAAGCCGTCGCCGGACAGCTGCAACACGACATGGTGCAGCAGCCCGTCGCGCATCCTGACCTGGACGCCCACCTGCTCCACCGTCCCCGGGACCAGGAACCGCAGCGTGTCCACGACGTGGATGAAGTCGTCGAAGACGACGGTCCGGGGCGTGTCGGCGAGCCCGACCCGGTTCTTCTCCAGCACGATCAGGTCGCGCGGGTGCTCCAGGCACTGGGCGTAGGCGGGCGCGTGGCGCCGGTTGAAGCCGACCATCAGGCTCACGCCGCGCCGCCGGGCGAGGCGCACCAGCCGCTCGGCGTCGGCCAGCCGCCCGGCCAGCGGCTTGTCGACGTAGGCGGGGACGCCCGCGTCGAGCAGCCGCTCGGTGATCTCGGGATGGGCGGCCGTGGGGGCGTGGACGAAGGCGGCGTCCAGGCCCTCGCCGAGGAGGGCGTCGAGGGTGTCGTGGCGGTGCGGGAGGCGGTGGGCCTCGCCCAGGCGGTCCAGCGTGGCGCGGGTGCGGCTGTGCAGATGGAGCTCGATCCCCGGCTGGGCGGCGAGCACCGGCAGATAGGCCTTCTGCGCGATGTCCCCCAGGCCGATGACCCCTACCTTGAGCACGGTCGGTCTCCTGTGGTCGGCGGGGCGGTTGCGACGGGGGCAGCATACGGACCGGCCGGCGGCCGCCAGTCGGCGATCCCGTCCAGACCGCGCAGCGCCAGCCCCGGCGCGAGGCGGCCGGCGGCGGCGAACAGCGCCCCGCGCACGGCGACCGCGGGCCGCGCCGACCAGGTGGTCAGGGCCGAGACGCGCCACGAGCGCCGCAGCACGTCGGTCGTGCGGGGCAGCCGTTCGGCGGTGTACGCGGCGAGGTCCCGCCCGGCCGCCAGGTGGTGGGCGAGTACGACGGCGTCCTCGATGGCCTGGCAGCCGCCCTGCCCGAGATTCGGCGTCATGGCGTGGGCGGCGTCGCCGAGCAGCGCGACCCGGCCGTGGTGGAACGCGGGCAGCGGGGCGGCCAGGGCGTGGACGTCGTGGCGCAGGACGGCGGCCGGGTCGGCCGCGTCGATCAGCGCGGGTACCGGGTGGTGCCAGGCGCCGAAGATCCGGCGCAGCTCGGCGCGCTCGTCGTCGGCGGCCCGGCCGCCGGGCGGCACGGCGGCGGTGGCGTAGCAGTAGACCCGGCCGCCGGTGAGCGGGACGGTGCCCCACAGCGTGCCGCGGCCCCAGGTCTCGTGCGGTTGGTAGGGCTCGGCGGGCGCCGGGACGACCATCCGCCAGCTGGTGAAACCGGCGTACACCGGGCCGGGGTGGCCGGGGAACAGGGCGGTGCGCACCGCGGAGCGCAGTCCGTCGGCGGCGACCACCAGCTCGGCTTCGACGCCGGCGGGCTCGCCGCCGGAAAACGCGACGCGGGCGGGGCGGGCGGCGTCACCGGGA
>JBEHXI010000045.1:0-36208 GCA_048498775.1 Actinomycetota bacterium
CGACGTGGTCGACGTGGTCGACGTGGTCGAAGTGGTCGCCGGCGTCGCACGGCGCCCGGTCGAGAAGCTCGACCGTCACCTCGACGTACATGTTGGCCTCGGTGCCGATGCCGAGCGTCTGCTCCGAGACCGCGAGGGCATCCGTCACCGCCTCGTCGGTCCAGGCATCGCTCAGATCATCTTCGGCGTTCTCGTCCATCAGATGGAGCTGGAAGTAGTCCGCGAAGAGCCGCAGCTTTGTTGCCGCCACTGGATCCATGTGCCCTTTGTCGGTCTTCTTGCCGGTCATCACTCTGTGCCTTGTTCAGTGTCCGTCGCGAGACGCTGTGACGCATCGGACCAGGGCATGGGCTCCTGTGCGTCCTCGTCCATCATGACCCCCTCCTCCCACCAGCCGGTCCCCTCCAGCCAGGAGTTCAGCCACTGGATCAGGGACGGCGAGTCGAGAAACCAGGCGTCGGCCCGGTCGTCGGGGCCGGCGTTCGGTTCGAAGAGCAGAACGGGCGCTGCGGGATCGAGGCAGTCCACGGCGGCGTACATGCCGCAGCCCCAGTCCAGGATCGGCAGCACGCCGCGCGGCCGGTATTCCGAGTGGGCGTTCCGGAGCGACACGTACTCGGATACGGCGGTTCGCCCGTCGCCGACGAGCGGCAGAAGGGTGTTTTCAGGGCCGAAGCCGCCGTTGGCGACCTGGAGGTACAGCAGGTTCAGAAGTGCCGGCAGGTCGAATCCGAGTTCACGCTCTGCTGCGGTGGTGTCCTGGTCGGTGGCGCAGGTCGGCAGGGCCTCCGCCTGATGGACCGCGCGTTCACGGATTCGCCGCAAAAGGTCCGAACCGTCGCTCATCTTCTTGGCTTCCGATCGGTGAGGAGTTGGGTGAGGATCTCCGCTGGGCTCGGAGCAAGCCGGTAGGTGCCCTGCCGGCTGAGCTCGCGCAGGAGTCGTCCGTCCTCGATGTGTGATGGCGGGATGAGGGGACTGACAGATCCTCGTCGCGGTGCTTATGATGTTGGGGATGAAGAACAACTCCTCTTGTGGATCGGGGGAATCGTTCGCGCAAGGTGAGTGCTGATGGCACATCACCTCACGGAGACGATTCCGACCCGCCTGTTGATGTGGCAGCGTGTGCGCGAGTACGCCGTGCCACCGTCCATGATCGAGACCGCGACCGCACGGCGTGCGGTCGGTGACTGGGCGGGGGCCTGCGCCGCCGCCCGGGTCGACACCGATCTCGATCTGCGCGCCGTGCGCGACCGCCACGGCACCGAGGTTGTCACCTGCCTTCGTGCGGATCTGCGTCGGCTGGCGCCGGATCTGCTTCGCTGGCACATGCCCCGCATCGCTCCCGACGGACGGCTCCGGCCTGGCCTGACCATCTCTCTGAGCCGTTACCGTAATCCCGGTGCCATGCTGTTGCACCTGGTGGTGCGCACGCCGCCGGCCTGGGCGGACGCCGGACAGCGGATGTCCTTGGCTCTGTGGGAGGACTCCGGGATCGACACCCCGAGGCACCATCCGCATCCGCATCCCGACCGGCGTTTCCGGCTCGACCTGCACCGGCATCTCTGGGACTCCGCGCGGAGCGGTGAACTGGCGTGGCGTTGTGGTGCGGGCGGGGCGCCGTTCCTGGCGCCACCCGGCCGGCCCTACGCGCTCGCCCGGCCGGACGTGCCAGAGCTGTTCGATCGGGCCGCCGTCCACGACTGCTCGTGGGCGACCGCACGGTGGGCCGCCGAGGCCGAGTTGCTGTTGGGAGCCGAGGGTCGCCCTCGGGGGGCCTTCACCGTGCGGCTCGGTGCGCGGAGCCGCGTCGTGCTCGAACTCGTCGCCCCCGACGACAGCCATGCACCGACGTTCCGGCCGCTTCGGGAGGCGCTGCCGCCGCAGGAGGTCGCGGCGCTTCCGGTGTTGCCGGAGGCGGCGGCCCGGGTCCTGCCGGATTTGGAGTTGCTGCGGGCCGGACTGGTCGCGTCCGATCGGCTGCATCCGCTCGTCGCCACAGCATTGGCGGCGTCCAGAGCCGTGGTGTCCGGCCCCGGGCCGGCGGCCGGACCCGCCCCCCAGCCCAGCGACCCGCACCGGGTGGAGTGCCGGGGTGAGGTCCACCGGATCGCGCTGCGGGACGGGGCGCTGACGGCGATCGATCACGACCCGGCACAACTGCGCCGGGAGGAGCTGCTGGTCGCGCTCGGCGGGCCCGCGCTGCCCTGCCTGCAAGCGATCGACGCGGTGCACCGCGAACCGGAGGCACTGCCCGCGGTCCGGGAGCGGCTCGGCCACGGTGACGTCGCCGGGGCGCTGAACGTGATCGAGGGGCTGCTCGGTCCCGGTGCGGTCCTGCCCGACGGGCCGCTCCGCAAGGAGCTGGAGTCGGCTGCGGCCCGCCGCATCGACCACGGACTTTACCGCTCGGGGCTGGTCTGCGTGCACCCCGCTGCCGGTGCGGTCGGGGGCGGGAACGCCTCCGGCTCGGGGCATGCGGTGCCGGCCCGGAGGCCTCGGCTCGATCGCCGTATGCCTGCCGCAATGCGCCTCAAGCGGAGCAGTCGGGTACGGCCTCGTACCGGCCTGACCTGACCCTGATTACCGGGCGAGTGCCTGACCGGCTGCCTCACCTACCGCCCTCGCTCGCACTGCGCGTTCCGCGCCGCACGACCCCACCGCTTTCGGGACGCGCCGTCCCGTTCTGTTCCCTATTCCACCCCAGGTGATGCCCATGACCTCCAGTACCCTCCTGCCTGCCCCGGCCCCGGCCGCGGTTGCGCCCGCAGCCACCCCCGCCGGCGCACCGGGGACCGGCACCCGACTCGTCGTCGCCGAGGACCTCCTGGCCCTGCTGCGGACGACCACCACCGAACCGCGCCCCGACGAGCAGCTCGAAGCTCTTACCCTGGCTGTCGCGGCCGACCTGCCCGTGCTGCTGTGGGGCGAGCCGGGCATCGGCAAGACCGCGGCCCTGACGCAGCTCGCCGCCTCCCTCGACCTGCCGCTGACGACCGTGATCGCCAGTGTCCACGAGCCGACCGACTTCTCGGGGCTGCCCATCGTCGGCGATGACCCGGCGGTGCGGGGGGTGCCGATGGCGCCCCCGCAGTGGGCCGTGGAGCTCGTGCGTGCCGGCCGGGGGCTGCTCTTTTTGGACGAACTTTCCACCGCCACCCCGGCCGTCCAGGCCGCGCTGCTCCGGGTCGTCCTGGAGCGGCGGGTCGGTGCGCTGCGACTGCCGCCGGGGGTGCGGATTGTGGCTGCCGCCAATCCGCGCGCGTCGGCGGCGGACGGGTGGGAGCTGAGCCCGCCGCTGGCCAACCGGTTCGTGCATCTGTACTGGGTGCACGAGCGAGAGGTGGTGGTGCGCGGGCTGGGCGGGGTCTGGCCCCGGGCCGAGCTGCCCCGGCTGGTGCCGGAGCGACTGCCGGAGGCGGTGGCCTACGCCCGGCGCGCAGTGTGCGGCTTCCTCGAAGCCCGGCCGACGCTGATCCACCGGCTGCCGAGCACCGAGACACGGCGCGGCGGCGCCTGGCCCTCGCCCCGCAGCTGGGAGGCCGCGTTGACCCTGCTTGCCTTTGCTACGGCGGCCTCCGTCTCCCGGGAGGTGCTGGCGCTGCTGGTGCGGGGTGCGGTGGGGGATGGACCAGGGCTGGAACTCCTTGCCCATCTGGACCGGATGGACCTGCCGGACCCGGAGTCGCTGCTGGCCGATCCGGCCTCCGCCGAGCTGCCGGTGCGGGGTGATCTGCGTCAGGCGGCGTTGGAGGCGGTCGTGGCGGCCGTAGGGGCACGGCCGCAGCGGGAGCGGTGGGCGGCGGGTTGGGCGGTACTGGTTCGGGCGCTGGAGACCGGCGCGCCGGATCTGCTGGTCGCCCCGGCGACGGCGCTGGCCGCCCTGCGGCGTGACGACTGGGAGGTGCCGGAGGCGGTGGAGCGGCTGTCCGGGGTGATCGGTCTCGCCCGGCTGGCGGACCAGTCGGTGGGGCGGGCCGCGGTGTCGGCCGACACCGGGCGTATGAAGGGGGCGCGCCGATGACCGGGGCCGCGAAGTACCCGCTGCCGCGCCCGATGGCCCGGCCCGCGCCGCCGCGCCCGGCGCGAACCACCGTTCCGACGCCGCCGGCCGGCTCCAGCGGACCGGTCGGCCGGCCCGGACTCCCGCTGGACATGGAAAAGTTGCTGGCCGCCCGACTGCACGCGGTGAAGGTCCGGCCCTACCTGGCAAGCGCGCTCTTCGCGCTGCACGTGGTGGAGGACCGTTCAGTGCCGACGATGGCGGTCGACTCGCACTGGCGCTGCTACGTCTCCCCTGGCTTCGTGGCGCGCACGCCGGTGGAGGAGCTGGCGGGCGTGTGGGTGCACGAGGTCTCCCATCTGCTCCGGGACCACCACGGGCGGGGCGAGCGGTATGCGCGGGAGCACGAGGAGCACGGGCCGGGCGAGCGAAACGAGATGGGGGTCCCCCCGGCCGAAGGCTGGGGGAGGCTGCGGCGGAACATCGCCGCCGACTTCGAGATCAACGACGACATCTACGGTGACGGGCTGCCCCTGCCCGCCGGGGCGGTGCTGCCGTCACTGCTGCGGCTGCCCGACGGGCTACTCATGGAGGAGTACCTGCGGACGGCGTCGATGTCCGGGCTCGCCGCGGACCTGGCCTGGCTGGACTGCGGCAGCGGTGCCGACGGGCAGGACCGGCCGTGGGAGCTGGGACCCGACGGGGCCCACGGGCTGACCAGGCAGCAGCGGGACGCCGTGCGCTTCCGGGTCGCGGAGGGAATCAAGGGCCGACCGGGTGACGCACCGCAGGGATGGCGCCGGTGGGCGGACGAGGCGTTCCATCCGCCGCAGCCATGGCGGCAGCTGCTGGGGGCGGCGGTCCGTTCCGCAGCGGGTGCGGCGGGAGTGGGCGAGGACCACAGCTACCGGCGTCCGTCCCGGCGCTCGGCCGCTGTCCCCGGGGTGCTGCTGCCGGGCCTGCGCCGTATGCCGCCCCGGGTCTGCGTCGTGATCGACACCTCAGGGTCGGTGAGCGATGCCGAGTTGGGCAGTGCGCTGCTGGAGGTGGCGGCGATCTCCCGGGCGGTGGGCGGACGGCGCGACCTGGTGTCGGTGATCTCCTGCGACGCGGCGGCCGGGGTCGCCGTCCCGCTCTGCCGCGCCGAGAACATCGAACTGATCGGCGGCGGAGGAACGGACCTGCGCTCCGGTTTCGCCCGGGCGCTCCGCGCCCAGCCCCGTCCGGACGTGATCGTGGCCCTGACGGATGGTCAGACACCCTGGCCCTCCGCACAGCCGCCCTGCCGCACCGTCGTCGGCCTCTTCCCTCGTCCCACCCGCGCCGTGAACGAGGAAGATCCCGACTACGCCCCGGACACCCCGCCGCCGTGGGCGCACGTCGTCACCATCGGCTGAGAAAGCGCAACGGCGCGGCGACATGAAGGACCGACCTCTGCGGGGCGACATGTCCTGTCTGACGGGCCCCGTCCAGGCGACGGTCAGCCCTTCCCATCACCCCATCGCCGGTACGCCGCCTCCGGCTCGGGCCAGCGCCGGGAGACGGCCAGTACGAAGCCTTTCCCTCAAACACCCAGGTCGTTGCAGACGTGCGCTATCACCTTCCGGCCCCTGCCGAGCGGCAGCGTCGCGTTGCCACGCACGGATGCGATCCCCGTCCCCGTATCCGGCAGCGTAGCGAGCACCACCGACATCGGGAGGTGCGAGCGGTCGCCGCAGCGGAGCAGCCTGGTTGCGCCGAGCCTGCCTTCAACGAGGGCGGATCGTGGCAGGAGCTTGCCGCGGGGCTCTTCGACGGGCAGGGCTCGTGGGGCAACGGCGCGGCCATGCGAGTGGCGCCGTTGGGTGCGTGGTTCGCGGTGGATCCGCGGGAGGCGGCGTGGCAGGCCGCACGGTCGGCCGAGGTCACCCACACGCACCCCGAGGCCGTCGCCGGCGCGGTGGCCGTGGCGGTCGCGGCAGCCTATGCCGCACGCAGCCGAGGACAGCGCCTGGAGCCCGGGGAGTTGCTGCAGGCCGTGGTCGAGTTGGCTCCGGCGGGGAAGGTCCGCGACGGCCTGACCGAGGCGCTGGAGCTGCTGGACCAGCCGCATGTCGAGCTGGCCGCGCACCGCTTGGGCAATGGGCGGCAGGTCAGCGCGGTGGACACGGTGCCGTTCACTCTCTGGTGCGCGGCCCGGCATCTGGACGATTACGAGGGGGCGCTGTGGGCGACGGCCTCTGCGGGCGGTGATGTCGACACTACCTGCGCGATTGTCGGCGGGATCGTCGCCGCCCACGTCGGCACCGAGCGGATCCCAGCGGAATGGGCGAGCGCGGCGGAGGCGCTGCCGGGCTGGGCGGAGGCCGAGCATCTGGGCGCCGATCTGAGCCGGGACAGCTTCAGGCGCCTGGAGCCGATCCAGCGCCCGAAGCCGATTGCGGTACCAGAGGTGGTGTGGACGCCGGGGCAGTGGCAGCGGATCCGCCACGGCGTCCAGGCCCAGGCCATGGAGGAGAAGTGGAACGCCTTCCTCGACGGTGACCGGCTGTACTGGCACCGCAGCTGGACCGGCCACGGCATCTTCGAGATCCACGTCGAGCAGACCGCACCAGGGTGGCGGCCGGTAAGCGCCTGGGTGGAGTCCCACCGCGGCACCTACCGGCGCGGTACCGACGAAGCCGAAAGCGCCTTCCTGGAACTGCTCCTCGACCAGTTCTTCGCCCGCGGCGACCGACCCGAGCTGTGGGAACGCTTCCAGCGCCTGCGCTTCGGCACATAGGCCTCACCCAGGCACGCCGGGGTGGCGCAGGTCGCCGGTGGCCCTGGGCGTACGTGTCAGGGGCGCCCAGTCCCTGTGCGAACCGCGCGGCGATGAGCATGCCAGGCGAGATCGCCAGGCCGCACACGAGCGAGGCCGCAGTGAACGGCCCCAACCGATGGCGAAGGCCCGCCGTGCGCCGAGCCGGTCGCTGAGGGAGCCGCCGATCAGCTGCAGGGCGGCGAACGTCAGCGTGTAGCCGTCGACGACCCACTGCAGCGCAGACAGCCCCCCCGCACCCGGCTTGCGGCCCAGCGTCGGCAGCGCCACGTTGACGATCGTTGGCGTCCACATGTTGTTCGTCGAGCCCGACGCGTTCGTTTTCGGCGCTGAATGTTCCTGTCGTGCGGGCCTGTCGCCGGTCGGCGCCAGGTCCCGGGCGACGGTTGTGAACTGCCTCACGGCCGCATCGCTCCGCTCGGCGGAAAGCGCAGATCGGCGATGGTGCTCCGGGCGCCGAGAGGGCGTTGGCAGCAATCGTCAACACACTGTCATTGCGGCCGTCCGCGCTCGGATAACAGGCTGTGACTGTGATGCAGCGACGAGTTGTTGTGGTGCTCTACCCGGGTGCCCAGGTCCTTGACGTGGCCGGCCCTGTCGAGGTCTTCGACACGGCCGGCCGGCTGTTAGGCGGGTCCGTCCCTGCCTACCGGGTCGAATACGTCTCCGCCGACGCACCGTGGGTGCGGACCTCGGCGGGCATGATGGTCGGAGCCGAGGGTCTGGCGGCGGATGACGAACCGATCGACACGCTGGTCGTCCCTGGTGGATGGGGTCTGAAGGCCGCCCTGGAGGATCTCGCACTGATCACCTTGATCAAGGACGCGGCCGCCCGCTCCCGACGTGTCACCTCCGTTTGCGGCGGGGCGTTTCTACTGGCCGAGGCCGGTCTGCTGGACGGGCGGCGGGCCACCACCCACTGGGCGTACTGCGAGGAGATGTCGCGGCGTTATCCCGAGGTGAGGGTGGATCGCTGCCCGATCTTCGTGTGGGACGGCAGGTTCGTGACGTCGGCGGGTGTGTCAACCGGCATCGACATGGCCTTGGCTCTCGTGGAGGCCGACCACGGTGCGCCCGTCGCCCTGGAGGTGGCGCGGTTTCTGGTCTTGTTCTTCAAACGGCATGGCGGTCAGCCACAGCTCAGCGCCCTCCTCGACGCCCAGTTGGCGGAGCGTCCGCCGATCCGGGCTGTCCAGGAGTGGATCGCGGCGAACCTGGACCGGCCCATGCCGGTGGCCGATCTGGCGATGCAGGCCAACATGAGCACCCGGAACTTCGCGCGTGTCTTCCGGCGCGAGGTCGGCCTCACGCCAGGCCAGTATGTGGTGCGGATGAGGGTGGCCAGGGCACGTGAACTGCTGGAGGGCACCGGCCTGCCGGTGAACCAGGTAGCCCGGCGCTGCGGCTTCCCGGCCGTGGAGACGTTCGTGCGGGCGTTCGTACGAGTGGTCGGCCTGACGCCTGGCGAGTACCGCCACCGGTTCCAGGCCACCGCCTTGCCGGCCGGCCTGATCGTCGACGCGCCCCTTGTCGCGGCGGGTGCCGCATGAGCGCCGGATCGCCGTTACGGGTTGTGGACGTGCTGGCCGCCGAACTGCGCCGGCTCGGTGTGACCCACCTGTTCGGCGTGGGTGGTGCGAACATCGAGGATCTGTACGACGCGGTCCGGCGCACCCCGGGCGGAGCCCGGCCCGTGGTGGCGAAGCACGAGTTCTCCGCCGCCACCATGGCCGATGGCTATGCCCGTACCACCGGGCGCCTCGGTGTCGTCGCCGCCACGTCAGGCGGCGGTGCGATGAACCTGGTTCCGGGGCTCGCCGAGGCGTACGCCTCCCGGATACCGGTGCTGGCCTTGGTCGGGCAGCCGCCGCTCGCCGGGGAGGGGCGGGGGGTCTTCCAGGACTCCAGTGGCAAGGCCGGTGCTCTGGATGCCGCTGCGGTCTTCGCGCCGGTTTCCCGATCATGTGCCCGGATCACCGCGCCGGAGGTGGCGCTGCCGGCGCTACGGCGGGCCGTGTCGGCTGCCCTGGCCCATCCGCGCGGCCCTGCGGTCCTGCTGCTGCCCAAGGATGTGCAGCAGACGGAGCTGCCGGCTTCGTGGCGGTTTTCGGCTCCACCGGTGCGGTCGGCCGCCGTACCGGATCTGCAGCCACCGCCGGCAGCCCTGCGGAGGGCGGTGGAGGTGCTCAACCGCGCCGAACGCGTGCTGCTGATCGCCGGCGAGGGCGTCGCGGCCGACGACGCGCGCCTCGAACTGGCTTCGCTGGCGGACCGGTTGCGGGCATGGGTCGCGGTCACCCCCGACGCGAAGGACGTCTTCGACAACCGTCATCCGCGCTTCGCCGGGGTCGCCGGCGTCATGGGCCACGAGTACGTGGCGGAGTGCCTGCGGCGGGCCGACGCGTGTCTGCTGGTGGGCACGCGGCTGCCGTCCCTGGCGCGCGGTGGTCTGGAGGCCGCGCTGGACGGCGTGCCGGTGGTGTGCGTCGATCCCGAGCCGCCATTCGTACCGGGCGTCGCGGTGCCGGGAGGGCCGCGCGCCACGCTGCGGATGCTGGCCGAGCGGCTCGACCCCCGCCCGCGGTCGCTACCAGGCACCGGCCGGCCCGTTCCGATGCGTCGTCCGCCGCGCGCCGCCCCGGCGGGAACGCTTCCGTGCGCCCAGGTGCTTGCCGCCGTCTCGTCGGCACTGCCGCCGGACGCCCATGTGTTCGTCGACGCGGGCAATGTGGGGGCCAGTGCGATCCATCTGCTGTCTGCGCCGCGGCACGGCCGTTTCGTGGTCGCCGTGGGCATGGGCGGCATGGGATACACCTTCGGCGCCGGCATCGGCGCGGCCCTGGCCACCGGCCGCCGCACCTGTGTCATCGCCGGGGACGGCGCGTTCTTCATGCACGGCATGGAAGTGCACACCGCGGTGGAACACGACGCCCCGGTCACGTTCGTGGTCCTCAACAACAACGCGCACGGGATGTGCGCCATCCGCGAGGAGCTGTACCAAGGCGGCGCGCGCGGCGACAACCTCTTCCGCCCGGCGGACATCGCCGCCGGCGCCGCAGCGATGTTCCCGACGCTTTCCGCCGTCCACGCCCACTCGGCGGCGGACGTGAGCCGGGCGCTGGCCCGCGGTGCCGCCGCCGGCGGGCCGTCCCTGGTCGCCGTGGACGTCGACCCGGGCGAGACACCCCCGTTCCTGCCGTTCCTGGCCGCCGGCCCGGACATCACCGAACCCGAGGAGACCGCAGATGAGTGTGGACCGATCAGCGTTGGCTGACATTGCCGGGGTTGTGAGCGTGGAGAACACCGACCCGCGGCAACTCGCCGCCCGGTGCCGGGAGCTGACCCGCGACTCCTACCCGCACCGGCAGGTGTACGGCGACTACTGCACCATCGAGGAGTACATCGACTGCCCGCCGCAGGAGACGTACGCCTACCTGCGGCAAGGCCACCACCTGGAGGAGTGGACCTGCACCCTGCGGGACTTCCGGCCGGCCGGCACCCCGGGCCTGTGGGTCGGCCGCGACCTGCTCACGGCCGGCACCAGCATCTACTGCACGGTGGCCGCCCATGACGGCGCGATGACCGTGGACTATCACTGCGCCTGGGACCAGGGCGAGAAGCTGTGGATGGTCTATCTGATGCGGGTGATCCCGGCCGAGGTGGTGCTCGACCGGCCCGGCTCGGTCGTCACGTGGACCAACTGCCGCCACCCCTTCTACGCGGCCAACCCGTACCCCGAGAAGGCTCCCGTGCCGGACCGGCCATGGGTGGGTGACTTCTGGGACCTCTTCTACGCCGGCCACACCCTGGAGATGCGCAACCTCAAGGCGATCCTGGAACACCGCCACCGCAACGGCCTGCCCGTGTGCGTCCGGCCGGGCGGGGAGATGACGCGGTGACCGTCGTCAGCCTCACGGACATCGCCGGATACCTGCCGGGAGAACCGGTCCCCGCCGCCTACTACGCCGCCGGTCAGGACGAGAAGGACGAGAAGGACGCGTTACGAGACGGGCCGATGTTCAGGATTCCGCCGTTCCGGCATCACGCGGCGCCCGACGAGACGAACGTCGACATGATCGAGAGGGCGGTCCAGCCGCTGATCGCGCGGCATGGCCGAGCCGAGATCCGCGGCGTTGACGTCCTGCTGGTGCACAGCCAGTTACCGGACACGCCGTTCGTGGGCGCCGGTACGGAGGTGGCGCGCCGGCTCGGACTGGCGCCGCGGTGGCTGGTCGACGTGGCCAACGGCGGATGCGCGTCATTCGTTCACATGCTGCAGCTCGCCCGGCAGATCCTCACCTCCACCTCCGCAAGGACGGCACTGGTGTGCAACGCGCAGAACGCGGCCGGGCGGCTGTTCACCCAGCCCGGTGTCCGCCGGCTGGCCCAATCGGCGGTGCCGGGTGACGGCTGCGGCGTGGGATTCCTGACCACCTCGGCGGCGTCGCCCCTGCTCGCCGTGGAGACCCGGCACGTACCCGGCCATGCCGGGGAGATGACCATGGTGTGTGACGACGGACGGCGGTACTGGGAGCCCGGTCAGGCACCGCTGCGCATGGGGTTCACCGCGGACAGCGTGGCCGCCGTGCTCGAGCGCGGCAATCGCCTGGTCCCCGAGGTCATCGGCGAACTGTGCCGGCGCATGGACGTACCGTCCCGCGACATCGACGTACTGGTCACCAACCAGCCTAACCGCCGGTTTCTGGCGAACTGGCGCACTGCCCTGGGGCTGCCGTCCGAGCGCCATCCGGACACCTTCGACGAGTGCGGCAACCTGTTCGGAGCGGCACTGCCGGTCACCTTGGACCGGGCCGTCACCGCGGGCCACGTTGCGGATGGCGCCCTGGTGGTACTGGGCGGTTTCGCGCACGCGGGTGACTTCGCGGGGGCCGCGGCGGTGCGCTGGTCGGGACGGGGCGGCCGATGACACACCGGCTGGCACTCAACGAGACGCCGTATCCACCGCTCCCGTCGGTCCAGGAGGCCATGGTGCGTGCCGTGGCCCGGTCGCACCGGTATCCGGAGTTCCATCCACGGCGGCTCGGCGAACGGATCGCCGCATGGTGCGGTGTGCCGTCGGAGAGCCTGACGGTGGGCAGCGGATCGGTCGGCGTGGCCCTTCGGCTGCTGCGAGCCGTGCTGCGCGCCGGGGAGGCGATGGCCTATTCCTGGCCGGCGTTCGACGGCTATCCCCTGCTCGGCCGGATGGCTGGGGCCCACTGTGCGCCGGTACCGCTGCTGCCCGACGGCCGGCAGGACCTGCCGGCACTCGCCGCCGCGGCCGGCGGCCAGGCGGGCGTGGTCGTGGTGTGCAATCCCCACAACCCCACCGGCACCCTCGTATCCTCCGCGGACCTCGCCGCCTTCCTCAAGCAGGTGCCCCGGCAGGTGATCGTGGTGCTGGACGAGGCCTACGCCGAGTTCGCCCGTGTCCAGGAGCCGTTCGACAGCCTGGCGTTGCTGCCCGACCACCCCAATCTGCTCATACTGCGGACGTTTTCCAAGGCTTACGGCCTTGCCGGCCTGCGGGTGGGCTACGGCATCGCACACCCCGCGCTGATCGCCCGGATCCGGTCGCAGGAGCTGCCCTACGGCATCGGCACGGTGGCCGGTGCGGCGGTCGACGCGTCCCTGCTGGCCCACGTCGACCTCCTGCAACGCGTGGAGACCAGCGTCGCGGAGCGCGATCGGCTGTATGGCGAACTGCGACAGTTGGGGCTGAGCGTCCCGCGCAGTCACGCCAACTTCCTGTGGCTGGAGTCTGACGGCCGGCTGGACGCCTACACCGCGGCCTTCGCCGAGGCGGACATCCAGGTGCGTCTCTACCCCGGCCATGGCATCCGTGTGACGGTCGGGGAGCAGGCAGCCAACGAAGCGGTGCTGCGCGCGCTGCGAGCCGCCCGTCAGCGCCCGCTGCGCGCCGACCGGGTCGCGGCGGACGCACGAGGCGTCCGATGACCCAGGGGCCTCGTCGCGAGGCACTGTGCAACGCCTTTGAGACCCGCATCCCACTCTCGACCGGGTGTGGGCCCGGTGACCACGTCCCGGATCGACAAGTTCTACGCCAACGACAGCTACACCTCCATCGGTGCGAGCGTGTGCCATCAGCTTGCATAGGTATCCGAACTACTCCGACTACAACGGTGGTGTCAGCGGCGCCGTCGCTGACTGGAACAACTCCTCCACCTGCACCGGCTGGCTGGAGCGTTCGGACAACGGCGGTCCTCCTGGTACAGCGTCTCCGGACGGCACACCCCCCGGGGTCGGCCTGCCGCAGACCACCGGCATCTCCTCCGACGATCCGTCCCGGCTCGCCCGTGTCCGTGTCATCTTCTCGGGCTCGGGCGACAGCGGAACGATCTGCACTATTGGCACGTGAGCCCTGGGCGCTCGCTCCTCTCGTGGCGCCACCGCGCCGTCCCCCTGTTGCCCTTCGCGGTCAGGGAGACGGCGCGGGGTAACACGCCAGGAACTTGGAGGGTGTCGTGCTCACAGGCAGGCGTTCAGCGGCAAGCGTTGGCCGGGGACGGCCACCAGCATGGTGTAGACGAAGGCGTTGAGCATGCCAGTGCCGGCGCCGCGTTCGGACTCCAGGTCCAGTTCTCCCGCCGCACCGATGTTTCTGACCACCTCACCAACGTCCTGGCCCTCCTCCACCGAGAAGCGATCGGGCCCTCGGCGCCGCTGCGCGGCCATCCGGCCCCGCAGCGCCCCGAGCGAACGCCGAGGCTGTGCGGCGTTGATCTTCAGATTGCCAGGTGTGGGCGTAGAGGAATTGCCCGGCGATGATCCGGTTGTGGCGCTCGGTGATCGGCCGCGTCGTGCAGCGTTCGCCGAGTCGACGGCGTCCTTCGATGGAGAGAGGTGCGTTGGCGTGCGTCACGAGAAAGCTCCTTGAGCCGGCGCAGTACGGGCCGCGGGCAGCGGCTCGTGAGTCCGTGCTGCATGCAGGCCATCGCTTGCTCGCCGAAGCCTTTCGTGCCGCGAGGTGCGGCGGCTGGGCAATGGGGGAGAGTCAGGCGGTGAGGCGTGCGCCGCCGTCTGTTTCGATGACGGTTCCAGTGATGTTGGGGTTGGTGGCCAGCAGCACGATGGCCTCGGCGACATCCGGGGCGGTGGCTATGCGCTTGGTGGGCAGGGCGGCGGCGGCCTGCTTGAAGAAGGCGGATCGGTCCTCGGCGGCGAGTCCGTCCCACCAGGGTGTGTCGATGTATCCCGGCGAGACGGCGTTGACCCGGATCGGCGCCAGTTCGGCGGCGAGTGGTTGGACGAGCCCTTCGATGGCGGCGTTCAGCGAGCCGATCCCGGCTGTGCCGGGGAGGGCAGCCCTCGCTGTGACGGCTCCGACGAGGGTGATCGAGGCGTCCTCGCTGAGGTGGGCGAGCGAGGCCTGGAGTGCGGTGATGGTGGGCCAGTACTTCTCCTCGAACGCCTGCCGCAACTCATCGAGCGGCAAGTCGCCGAGCGGGCCGGCGCCACCCTTGCCGGCGAGGGTGATGACGAGGTGGCGGATTGGGGCGATATTCGCCGCGAGCGCGGCGGTCGCCTCCGCGTCGGCGGCGTCGAGAACGTGCCCGCGCACGTCTCCGCCGATGGCCGCGGTTGCCCGGTTGAGCCGCTCTGTGTTTCGTCCGGCGATGTGGACCGCGTGTCCTCGGCTGGTGAGTTGTCGGGCGACCGCCAGGCCGACCCCCGACGTGCCACCGATCACGAGTGCAGTGGTCATGCTCACTCCTTATTGCGAGACGTGGCGTCTCGAATGAGAGTAGCACCATTTCTAGACGCGACGTCTCGATAATGGGTTAGGCTGATCCTCATGACCGGCGCCATGACCCCCGCCCGCGGGCGCAGGCGGAGCGAGCAGACGAGGCTCGCCATCCTCACCGCGGCGTACGAGCTCACGACCGAGGTCGGCTTCCCAGACCTCACCATCGAGGGCATCGCCGCCCGCGCCGGGGCGGGCAAGCAGACCGTGTACCGCTGGTGGCCCACGAAGGCGGACGTCCTGCTCGAAGCCCTGGCGCTCAAGGCGGATCTGAAGATTTCAACCGCGGACCAGGGTTCGTTCGGCGCGGAGCTGGAAGCGTTCCTGCGTGACTCCGCCGCCCTGATGGCCTTCCCCGGGGTGGTCTCCGTCCTGCGCTCCTTGATGGCCGAGGCACAGCGCGACGCAGACTTCCGGCGCCGCTTCCAGGACGGCTTCCTGATCAAACGCAGGGCCGCGCTCGAGACCATCGTCGAGCGGGCAGCAGCCCGCGGTGACAAGCCCGCTCACCTGACGGCAGCCTTCGCCGCCGACCTGGTGTTCGGCCTGATCTGGTACCGGGTCCTCGCCACCGAGCGCCTGCTCGGCCAAGAGGACATCGCCGCCATCCGACGACTGCTGAACGAACGCCCCGGCGAGGAGTAGCACATGCCCGATCGAACCATCGTCGTCACCGGAGCAACCGACGGGCTGGGACGCGCACTCAGCGGCGCCCTCGCACGCCGGCCCGGAACGACGCTCATCCTCCACGGACGCAACCAGAGCCGGCTCGACGAACTGGCCACCACGCTGGCCGATGCACCGGCCTCGATCCACACGATGCGGGCCGACTTCTCCGAGCTGGCGCAAGTGCACCGCCTTGCGGACGAGATCACCGAGTTCACCGATCGCATCTCGGTGCTGGTCAACAACGCCGGCATCGGTGGCGGCGAACCCGAGGGGACCGACCGCCGACTCACCGTCGACGGGTACGAGCTCCGCTTCGCGGTCAACCATCTCGCCCCGTTCGCGTTGACCCAGCGCCTGCTGCCGTTGCTCGACCGCGGAGCCCCCGCCCGTATCGTCAACGTCGCTTCGATCGGCCAGGCCCCGATCGACTTCGACGACCCCACCCTCGAACACGGCTACTCGGGCATGCGCGCGTACGGCCAGTCCAAACTGGCCATGATCACCGCCGGCTTCGCGTTCGCCCGACAACTCGACCGGCACCGGGTCACGGTCAACAGCCTGCACCCGGCCACCTACATGCCGACCAAGATGGTCCTACGTTCGGTCGGTTACAGCATCGACTCCCTCGACACCGGCCTGCAGGCCACCCTGCGCCTCATCCTCGCTCCCGAACTCGACGGGGTGACCGGACAGTTCTACGACCGCACCCATGCCGCTCAAGCACACGCCGATGCCTACGATCCGAGCATCCAGCGGAATCTCTGGGACCTCAGCACCAGACTCACCAAGCGGCCCGAATGATCCTTGGCCATGGACCGGACGACGCCTGGGGTGGGTTGCCGGAGATCACACCGATCGACTGGCGCAAGCGGTTGGCACGGTGAGTGTGCCGCCTAGTCCATAGCGCGCCGGCACGGCCAGTCCTTCGGCCGTGCCGGCGTCAGAGTGCTCCATGGTTGCGAGCCACTGGTTGACGGCGGCGGGTTCCGCCAGGTCGGGGGAGGCGGGGACGAAGGTGTGGAATGGCTCTGATTGGGTCCTTTGCGGAGAGAGATCTGAGCGTTCGCGCGCGCCCTGGCGGCGGGGCCGGGGGCCCTCGCTGCGGCGTGTCCCCGGGGGTGGGTTCGCGGGTGGCGGAGGAGTCAGCGGCCGCCGGGCGAGGGCGTGCCTGCTTCTCCCGGTGGGGGGACGCTGCGTGCGAGTGTCCCCGTGGTGAGGGTGGCCACCAGTTGGTGAAGGGTTGTGGCGAAGTCCATCCGCAGCACGGCGAGTGAGGGGTCCGCCTCGTAGGCGGCGAGCATCGCCTGTGAGGGGCGGGCGTGGGTCCACGCGGCACCGATCATCATGATCAGGGAGGCTGCCAACGGATCGGCCCGGTCGCCGAGTTCCGGCAGGTGGGTGCGGGCGGCGGCCGCGAGTGCGGCGACGTTCACGACGGCGGCTCGCTTGTAGCGGGCCGCCACCTCCGGGGACACGTTGTGTTCGAGCACGCCTGCCTGTGCGCTGAACAGGTCGCACAGTACGCGGCGTTCGGCCAGGGAGGCGGTGACCGCACCGGCGAACCGCTCGACGCGCTCGTGCACGGGCGCCGCCGGATCGGGCTTGGCGGCGGTTCCGGCGGCCAGGGCGGCGGTCCATTCCTTCCAGGCGTGGTCCAGCAGTTCGAGCAGGATCGCCTCGCGCGACTCGAAGTAGCGCAGGACGTTGGATTTGGCGAGGCCGACGCGGCGGCTCAGCTCGTTGAGACTCACCGCGCCGACCGGCATCTCGTCGAGCATGGCGGCGGTGGTCTCCAGGATCTCCCGACGCCTGATCTCTCGCTGCTCCGCGCTGCGCGCACGCTGGAACGAACTCATGCCGTCCATATTACAGACTGCTGGTCTTTTGACAACAGACCAGCGGTGCCTTACGTTCGGGACATCGCAACGTACCGGCGGTCTGATGCGGGAAAGCGTCCGCACGGCCGGCCCTGGTGCGCCCCTCAAACCAGGAAGTTCCCATGTCCAAGGTCTGGTTCATCACCGGCAGCTCCCGCGGCCTCGGCCGCGCGATCGTCGTCGCCGCGCTGGAGGCCGGCGACCGAGTGGTCGCCACCGCCCGCAAACCCGCCGCGCTCGGCGATCTCGTCGACCGCTACGGGGATCGTGTCCACCCCGTCGCCCTCGACGTCACCGACGCCGCCGCGGTCGCCTCCGCCGTGCGGGAGGGGCTGGAGACGTTCGGCCACTACGACGTGGTCGTCAACAACGCCGGCTACGGCGACCTGGGGTCTGTCGAGGACGTCACGCTCGATGATTTCCGCGCGCAGATCGACACCAACTTCTACGGCGTCGTCCACGTCTGCAAGGCCGTCGTCCCGGTCCTGCGCGAGCAGGGATCGGGTCACATCTTCCAGGTCTCCTCCCTCGGCGGACGGATCGGCACGGTGGGCCTGGCCGCCTACCAGAGCGCCAAGTGGGCTGTCGGCGGATTCTCCACCGTCCTCGCACAGGAGGTCGCGCCCTTCGGCATCAAGGTGACCGTGCTGGAGCCCGGCGCCATGCGCACCGACTGGGCCGGCTCCTCCATGACGATCCCGCCGGTCAGCGCGCCCTACGAGCAGACCGTCGGTGCGTTCGCCGCCCTGCTCCGCGCCCCGCGTCCCGCGCACGCGCCGGAGGACTCGGCGGACCCCGCCAAGGTCGCCAGGACCGTCGTGGAGCTGGCCGGCCGTGACGACGTCCCGGTCCGGCTTCTGCTCGGCCGTGACGCCGTGCAGTACGCCAGGGCGGCGGAGAAGGCCCTCGCCGAGTCCGACGCGAAGTGGCTGCAGGTCTCCGAGTCCGTCTGGGACTGACCTCCTGTGCGGCCGGACCGCGTCCATCCGGCCGCGGCCCGGCCGCCCCGCCTTCCCGGCCTCGTACCGCAGTGCGCATCCGGCGCTGCCGGTCCCGAGCCGGCAGCCACCGCGGGTTCGCAGGGTCCGGCAATCGCGCGTGCTGGCGGTTCGCCAGTATGGGATCCCCGGCCACGATGGCGTTGAAGGCGAGCAGATAGCGGTCCGGCCAGTCGGCGAAGACCTCTCGTGACGGGTCAGCAGCGCGGCTGCCTCGCCGTGCCGGCACAGGTCCTCGTGGGCAGACACGAGTCCGTGGACGACCGCCAGGGTGCCGGGGCTGTGGCGCAGGGCCTCACGCAGGGCGGGGATGGCGAGGTGGGACAGGCTGCGCTCGATACAGGCGCACCCGAAGTCGTACAGGGCCCGGCCGTCGCCTGGCTGGGCGGCCAGTGCTGCCGCGGCCTGCTGCAGATCGTCGAAACCCGCAGCCGTGGCGGCCCGTGCGGCCACCGGGGCGGCTCCGTCCTTGGCGGCCTCTCCGCGGCGGACCTCAACTGCCGCGCAAGGCAGCGAGGAGGTCGCCGGTGTCGAGGTACACCCAGGCCTGCACGGCCTCGGCGGACTTCGGCCGGCGGTTGCTGCTCGAGAACATGGCGCGGATCATCTCCGACCTGGGGAATCCGCTCAACGTGTCTTCGGCCGCCGTCGGGACGGTGCTTCCCGGTAGCGGGCAGGACGGGAGAAACACGGGTCGGCGCCGCGGCCGCAGGGTGACGGAGCACGGAACGCTCCAGGTGCCGTGGGGACCTGGAGGCGCCTGGGAAAGGCGGTCTGCGTTGTGGCCGTGCGGCACGCTGCCGCCCGCCCAGGCCCTACTCGTAGAAGCTCTGGTCGAGGGCGATGATGCTCACCATCGGGTGCTGCGGAACTGCGGCATGGCCGCGGTCGATCAGCAGACCGCCGTCGTGGACGTCATCGCCGGGTAGAACGCCGACGTAGCTGCGCTTCATCAGTGCCTGGTAGCCGCTGGGACCGGTGACCTGGAGCGTGATATGGAACGACATCTGCCGCCTCGCGCGGTTGGGGATGTCAAAGGCGATGTACACGCCGTGAGTCTCCGGTGTCGCGCTTACCGTCACATCGCCGAACGTGAACATCGTGCTGGTGCCTTCTTGCTGCGGCGCGCGCGTTGGGGAGACCGCCCCATCGGTGGGGGAGGATCCGGGGGGCGGGGTGCTCGCCGGTGGGGTGGCCATTGCGGCACCCGGTGCGGACGGCTGGTATGTCGATCCCCATGGGCCCGCGGAGAGCTGCGGCTTCGTGTCATGGCTCGTCAGCGCGCCGCAACCGGACACGACGGCAGCGGTCACCACTGCAGCGATGACGGCTGTCGATAAGGTCGCGCCCCGTGGTGGGGTGGCACCGGCCATGGTTCCCCTCACTGTCTCGATCGACGTCCGCCACCACCGCGTTCGGCGTGCGGTTCGCTCTCATTTCAGCAGAGTTTGGCAGGCGGGGGTTCACGAGGCCCGCCGGGCGGCTTCGGACGAAACCAATCCACCACGTCCGCGACCGCACCTTCCACGAGGACGCCTCCACGATCCGCCCCGGCACCTGCCCCGCATCATGGTCGGCCTGCGCAACCTCGCGATCGGCGTCCACCGCCAAGACGGCCACACCTACATCGCCGCAGCTCTCCGCCGCACCAGCCGGGACCACCAGCGACCCCTCACCGCCCTGGGACCGACCTGACGAACCCGGACTCGAGATCACTTCTCAAAGCCCCTGGCTGCGTCGCCGAGCGGGACTGGCTGACCGTCTACCAGCTCCCGCCCTACGCAGCCGACCTCAATCCGGTCGGAGTGGTGTCTGCTCGGTACTGCGGCGCACCACCACGACCGACCGCTCCTTCGCCGACCCCCACGACCTGATCACCTCCGTCCGGCGGGGCCTACGCCAACTCCAGTAGCGCCACGACGTCATTGACGGCTGCCTCAGCGGAACCGGACTCGTGCTCGCCCACCGACGACACCACGCTTTGAAAGTCAGTGAGCCCATTCCAATCTCGGGCTGGGGTCGGCCGGTGCTTGTCCGGGGCCGGTGATAGACCCTGGTCATGACGTTCTTGGTGTTGGTTGAGGGCGATGCGGGCGGGTGGCGTGTAGACCGGGAGGCCCTGACGAAGGCGATCCGCACTCGCTGGGCGGACGTCGAGGTCCACTGGACTCACCGCAGCGAGGCGCGAAGCTTCCTGTGGCAGTTCGAGACGGAGCACGGTCCGGGTGAGGCGTATCTGCACCAGGACGGCACCTGCCTGTACATGGACCTCTGGCAGGACGACGCCGTCCGGCTGGCGATCGCCTTCCGCGAGCTGGCTCCGGCCGACCTTGACCTGGTGTTCTGCGATGAGGGCTACACCTTCGACGTCCACCTGCGTGCTGGAGCCACCGAGGCCGAGCTGACCGGCCTGGTGGATGCCGCCGCCTGACTGTGCCCAACTCCTGGGACCGTCTTCACATCCCGGGGTTCGCAACTCAGTCGGAGGCGGCGACGTGGAGCGCGAGGACGGCTTTGACCAGGTCGGTGATCCGGGTGGTGCTGCAGCGGAGATTGCGCAGCAGGTGCCAGGTCCTCAGGTCGGCGATCGCCTGCTCGCCGACCGCGCGGATCTTGGCGTGGGCGCGGTTGACGGCCTGCTGGCCTTCGGACAGCGTCTCCCGGCGGCCGCGGTAGGGCATGCGCACGGTGCTCCCGGCACCCTGGTAGCCCTTATCGGCACAGCAGCGCACTCCAGCACCGGCCAGCGCCTCGATGATGCCGTGGGTGCGGGCGGCTTTGATGTCGTGGACCGCGCCGGGCAGGGCCGGCGAGGCCCACAGCAGCCGGTCCAGCGGATCGGCGATGACCTGCACGCTCATCCCGTGCTTCCTATGCTTCCCCGAGTAGAAGGTGTGGTCGGCGGCGATCCGGTCGATCGGCAGCAGCGTGCCGTCCAGGATCACGAACGCCTTGTGCGCCGTACAGCGGGCTGCGGGGGCGCGGGCGGCCAGGGCCTCCACCGCCTCGGCTACGTAGCGATAGACGGTGGGCAGCACCGATGCCGAACCCGGCTGCGAGCCGGGCATAGGTGTGGCTGCACCAGGTGGGCCAGCACCAACAGGGCCTGTCCGTCCGCGGTCAGCCGGCGTCAGCGCGTGCCCCGTTCCCGGCGCCGGGCCGCGAGCAGGCCGGACAGGTGGCGCAGGGGCGCATTGGAGAGATCGATCCCCGATGGGTAGACAAGCACGTGAAGCTCCGGGCGGACAGGTTGATCTTGATCGACAACCCATCCACCAGGAGTATTACCTCTTCTTCAACACCCCTCCCGCATCAACTGGCTTGTTGCTCAACCCGGTTGGAGAAGCCTCAGTACCTGCCGCTTGTACGGGCGCTGGACTGGTGACAGGCATCGGCAGCCGCTTCAGCCGCCGAGGAATTTCGCTGTTGTGCGGGCTATTTGGCTGCGCATTCCGGGTGATGTGGGGAGAGTGGTTACGTTCTCCTTTGTGACGCCGTTGCCGGGCCCCACGATGACGAATTGTGCGGACGGTTTGGTGCGTGCGATCTGGCTGACCGCTGCTGTCTGGACTTGACCCACTGCCAGGATTACGTTGCAATGGCGCTGGAGAAGCGTGTTGGCGTAGGGGATGGTGTTTCCTACGGTGTCTGGGCCCGTCGATGGCAGGTACATCACCTTGGCATGAGTGGCCAGTGACGCATCTTCCATCCCCGCCCACACGCTTGCGGCAGGGGCGCTGTTGACGCCCTTTGCGTCGGTCAGTAGGCAGGCCTGTTTGGCCGTGTATTCCCGTGCTCGGGGCGCGGGTTGTTCTGGCGTCCCGCCGACAATGAGTAGGGTGATGGCTGTACCGGCGACCAGCGCGCCGACGGCGCCGCCTATCCGCAACGTGCGGTTTTGTCTCTTCACCCTGCTCCCTCTCTACCGGTCAAAAGGTCCGCGGCGACGTGGCGACTCAATGTGTGCCTGAGGGGCCGGAGGCCGGCCGAGAGGAGATGAGCAGGTAGTGCATCGCGGCACCACCCATTCCCGCCGCCATGAGAAGAACGTTCAATGCAAACCTGACTCCGCTTCCGATGTCGTGCGAAACGGAGAGGTCGGCGATCCAGAGCAGCCACACGAGGCCGAAAGAGAGGAACGCGGTCCACTCCGCGCGTCGGCGGCGCTGTACAGCGAGTACCAGGGACGGTACCCAGGACAGCAGCCCCAGGGTGGCTATGGGTACCAGTGCCACAAGAATTCTCGCTGCCCACCGCAGGGCAGAGGTGCGGTGCGCAACGCCCATTGCGGTGGGTCTGTAGTCGGGTGCCGAGGACATTGTGGAGGACCTCCGGGAGCTGTGTGACGCTCCCGGATCTTGGCATACCGGAAGACGGCCGTACAGCGGCAGTGCGGTGCGGCAGGGGGTGCGAGTCCGCTGACGCGATTCCGGGCTTGCGGCGAAGAGGCGGGAGTGCTCCGCAATGAGACGGTTCCAGCCGGTAAGGGCTGCTTCGGCGATGATGAACCGGCTGGAAGTGGCTGACGCGGGTCGGAGATCTGTCGGGTCGGTGCCTGAGGTCCCGTAAGAGAGGACTACTCCGCCTATACGTCGGCCGAGGGGACGGTCGAGGCACCGTCAGTGGTTGCCGCCCGACGTCGACTTGTCGCGAAACCGTTGCCGATGTGGCGCAATCCTTACGATTGTTGCCGGAATTGCAAAGTTATGGCAAGGGAATGACACCCGGACTGTGAAGACTTGATCACTTGCGCCACGCTCAGCGCGTCCTTGTGTCGATCTTCCGGGAGTTGTGATGCACTCTCGCCCCTTCCGCCGCGCTGGTCAGCGGATGCGCTGGGAGCGCCGCATACGGCGGGCGGTGGCTGTGCTGGTGCTCACCGTGCTGGCTGTCGTCCTGACCGGCGAGCAGGCATCGGCGCTGGGGCGCGGATGGCCGGCACTGTCATTGCCCACCTGGTCGGAAACCGTGGCGTGGCTGAAGAATCCGGTACAGCCGCGGTGGGGACGGCTTCCGCAGCAGGCATCAGGGACAGCGGCTGGGCGGAGCCATAGGGCGTCGGCCGCTTCGACGCGGGCCGGGCGAGGCGTGGGGCACCGGCCGAAGCCGGGCCGGGGTGAACTCCCGGCCTACGCGCCGTATGCGAGGAAGGTGTCGAAGGGGCCGAGCGCGAGTCGACTGGGCTTCGACGCCGCCAGCAGCAAGCGCGTCGCCTCCAAGTCCACGGCGACCTCGGACTACTTCCAGAATGCCGATGGCTCTGTGACGCGCCGGCTTGCGCAGGGCCCCATCAACTTCCGCGATGATCAGGGAAATTGGCAGTCGATCGACACGAGCATTCGCCGTGCCTCGGACGGCCGCTGGCATGAGAAGGCCAACGCGCAGGCCGTTGACTTCGCACCGTCCGCCAACGACTCGATGCTGGCCCGGGTCGACCTCGGCGGCGGTCGCGTCTTCGGCTACGGTCTGCAGGGGGCCGCAGCGGTGAGCCCGCAGACGTCCGGTTCGATCGCGACCTACCGGCAGGTTCTGCCGCAGACCGACTTGGTACTGCAACCAACCGCGCTGGGGCTGAAGGAGTCGCTGCTCCTGCACTCGGCCGGCGCCGCCAACTCCTGGGTTTTCCCGCTCGACGTGCACGGCCTCACTCCTGTTCCGGCGAAGGACGGCTCCATCTCCCTCGTGGATGCCTCGGGCACACGGGTGGCCGAAATCCCGCACGCCTACGCCTATGACGCCAAGGTCAACGCGAAGTCGGGGGAGCACACCACCACTGATGCGGTGAGCTACCAGTTGACCCGCCGCGCAGGTCAGAGCGTACTTGTGGTGACGCTGGACTCGTCCTGGCTGCACGCCCCCGGCCGTGTCTTCCCGGTGACGGTGGATCCCTCCACCTTCAGCAGCAACACCGCACAGACGACCTATGCGGAGTCCCAGAACTCCGGCGATCACTCGCTGGAGCAGACGGTCAAGATCGGCTCATGGGATTCAGGGCCGCACAGCGCCGTGTCCTACCTCGCGTTCCCGAATCTGGGGCTGGACAACTCGCGGGTGTCCGTCTCCGCCGCGTCTCTGACCCTGTACGACACCTGGGCGTCCACGTGCACTGCCGAGCGGTTCGACGTGGCACCGGTGACTTCGGCGTGGACACCGTCGGGCGTCACCTCCTATCCCGGCCCGTCCTATGGGTCCTCGATAGGCAATCTGACGCCCAGTGTGCCCACTGCCTGCGCCAACACGAGCGGTGACCTGACCAAGGCGGACACTCTCACGGTCCCGCTGTCCACCACGCCGTTCAACAACTGGGCCTCGGCGACGGGTACCACCAACGACTACGGGCTGGCGGTCTACGCCTCGACGTCCGACAGCCTGCACTGGAAGCAGTTCCTCACCGGGCTCAGCCCCAACGGCTTGGGTCCCTACCTGACTCTCACCTACACCGGCGCCCTGCTTCCGCAGATCATCACGGCCACTCCGGCGAACGGCCAGTCAGCCAATACGCTGACGCCGCTGCTGTCGGCCACCGGCTGGATCGACCCCAACCTGGCAAAGACCGCCCAGTACGACTTCCAGATCTATGACACCGCCGGCAACAAGCTGTCCGACTCCGGCCTTGTCACCACCAGCAGCAAGGGTCAGACCAGTGTCGCCACCTGGACCGTGCCGTCCGGGAAACTCAAATGGGGCCAGACGTACTACTGGGACGTCCAGGCTTACGACGGTACGAACTATTCCCCCAGCCCGACCTGGCAGGCGCTGACACCGCAGGTTCCCCAACCGGTGGTCACCTCAGGGCTCTCGCAGAACACCGACGGCCACGGCTACAGCCCGGCAACCGGGAACTACACCACCTCGGCCACCGATGTGAACGTGCCCGCGCCCGGACCGTCCCTGTCGGTGGTTCGCGACTACAACTCCCGTGACCCCCGTACGTCCGGTGCCTTCGGGGCCGGCTGGTCGAGTGTGTTCGATGCCCGGGCGAGTGAGCAGTACGACCAGACCGGCGCGGTCACCAGCGTGCAGGTGACCTACCCCGATGGCTCGGTGGTCGGATACGGGAAGAATTCCGACGGCTCGTTCTCCCCTCCGCAGGGACGTTTCGCGACCTTCAAGAGCGTGACCGGGGGTTACTCCCTGACGGACAAGAACGCCACGGTCTACACCTTCACCCAGTCGCTGGGCTCCGGTGCCTATGGGATCACCTCGATCACCGATGCGAACGGCCGAGCCGAGAACTTCACCTGGTCCTCCGGCGAGCCCACCACCATGACGTCGGCGGTCTCCGGCCGGGCGCTCCATGTGACCTGGTCCACTCCCTCCGGGGCGACGAGTGCGCATGTGGCGTCGGTGGCCACCGACCCGGCTGTCGCGGGCTCTGCCTCGACCGCTTTGACCTGGAACTACACCTACACCGGCGACCAGTTGACGAAGATGTGCTCTCCGGTGGACACCACCGGGTGCACGCAGTACGGGTACGCAACCGGCTCTCAGTACTACAACGAGACCCTGGATGAGGGGCCGAGATCGTTCTGGCCGCTCTCGGAAGCCTCGGGAACCACCGCCAAGAGCGCGGTTCTCGCGCAAGAGGGCACGGACAACGCCACGTACAACAACGTGACGCTCGGTCAGGGTGGCCCGCTGGCCGGCGGCAGCGCCACCGCTGCGGGATTCAACGGTTCCTCGTCCTACGTGCAGCTGCCCGATCTGGGGATGGGAACGTCCTCGTCCCAGACCATCTCGCTGTGGTTCAAGACGTCCACAGCCTCAGCCGGTGTGCTCTTCTCCTACTCCAACCAGCCGATCAGCGGGACCAACCCGAACGCCTACACCTACACCCCGGCCCTCTACGTCGGCAGTGACGGGAAGTTGAACGGCCTGTTCTGGGAGTCGAGCTCCCAGGCTGTTCCGATCACCACCACCGTGTCGGTCGCCGACAGCAAGTGGCACCATGTGGTGCTGTCCGGAGGCTGGACCTCCCAGGTCATGTGGCTGGACGGCAAGCAGGTCGGCACGACGTCCGGTATGGGGACCATCGGCAAGGTCCCGCAGCCGACCTGGTTCACCCAGACCTACCTCGGCGCCGGCTTCCTCGGCTGGGGCTGGCCGGACCAGCCGTACACCTCGTCGAACACGTCCTACGCCAACTACTTCAACGGTTCCATCGCGGATGCCTCCTTCTTCACCAGGCCGCTGGTCCAGGCCGACGTCTCCTTGCTCTACAAGGCGGGAACCACGCAGGCGAGCCTGTTGAACTCGCTGAAGCGGCCGTCCGGTAAGACCACCGCGTCGGTGAGCTACGACCCGCTGACCGCGGCCGTCACCCACCTCACGGACGAGCACGGCGGCTCGTGGTCGATGGCGGCTCCGACGGTGTCGGGGTCGAGCCAGGTCTATCGAGGCGCGGTGCTCGGGTCGGCCCCGGCCAACTACTACCGGCTGGGCGAGTCCGCGGGCGCGTCGCAGGCGGTGAACGAGGTGAATGCCGGCAACGCCCAGTACAACAGCGTCACACTGGGTGTGAGCGGGCCGTTCTCCGACCAGACGGCGGCGAAGTTCGACGGCTCGTCGTCGTATCTGCTGATGCCGTCGACCGACCAGTACACCACCGGCCCGAACTCGGTGGAGATGTGGTTCCAGATGCCGTCGGGCAACACGGCCGGCGGCGTCCTGTTCGACCAGGAGAAGTGCGCGATCACCGCCAATCCGGTCGCGTGCGGCGGATACAACCCCGCGCTGTACGTGGGCACGGACGGCAAGCTGTACGGCAAGTTCTGGGACAGCAACGGCACCAGCAACCAGATCATCTCCTCGCTGAAGGTGAACGACGGCGCCTGGCACCATGTACTGCTGGCAGCGTCCGGCAGTTCGCAGGCCATGTACCTGGACGGTGTGAAGGCCGGCACCACCTCGGGCACGATGACGGCCACCGGGCTGGGCTACCTGTACGTGGGCGCGGGTGCCAGTGGCGGCAACTGGACGAATCATCCGACGAACACGCTGGGTTACTTCCCCGGCTCGATCGCGGAGGTCGCCTTCTACCGGTCCGAGCTGAGCGGCCAGGACGACGCCTCGCACTGGATGGCGGGCAAGTGGTCCGGTGGGCTGACGCCGCTGGAGACGGTCTCGGTCACCGATCCCGGTTCATACACCGACACCTACCAGTTCGATCTGCTGAACGGCGGCCGGATGGTCGCGCAGGTCGACGGACTCGGCAACAAGACCTCCTACGGTTACGACACCGGCGGCTTCCTGCACACGACCACCAATGCCGACGGGGACGTGACCGCGACCGGGCACGATGTGCGCGGCAACCCGGTGTCGCAGACCACCTGCCAGAACCAGGCCGCCCAGCAGTGCTCCACCACCTACATGACCTACCTCCCGGACGACACATCCGCCCAGCTGTCGCCCAATCCCCAGAACGACCTGGTGGCCACCTCCCGCGACGGCCGATCGGCGTCCGCCACCGACAACACGTATCTGACCTCGTACAGCTACGACTCGGCAGGCAACAAGACGGGCGTGACCACCCCTGCCGTCGCAGGCTTCCCCTCGGGGCGGACCACGAGCATCTCCTACACCGACGGGACCACCGTCGCCGCGGCGGACAGCGGCTACGCGCCCAAGGGACTGCCGTACAAGACGGTCTCCCCGGGCGGCGCGACCACGACCATCAGCTACTTCAAGGACGGTGACATCGCCTCCGTCACCAACCCTGACGGCCTGGTCACCAAGTTCACCTACGACAACCTCGGGCGCATGCTGACCAAGACCGACGTCTCGGACAGCTATCCGAACGGACTGACCACGTCCTATACCTACGACGGGCTGTCGGAGGTGACCAGCGAGACCAGCCCCGCCGTCACCGACCGCGTCACCGGAGCGGTCCACCAGCCCAAGACGACCACCGTGTTCGACGCCGACGGCAACATCAGCTCGCAGACGGTGGCCGACCTCTCCGGCGGTGACGCCTCACGGACGGTGTCGTCGACGTACAACAGCTACAACGAAGTCGCCACCAGCACCGACGCGGCGAACGGCACGACGACGTACACCTATGACGGCTACGGCAACCAGGCGACCGTGCAGGACCCGGACGGCAACACCCTCGCCTACGCCTACGACCCGGACGGCCGGCTGCTGAGCCAGACGCTCAAGGCGTACACCGGCGACCCGGTCAACCCTGCGGCGGCCAAGGACCTGGTCGAGTCCTCCCGGTCCTACGACCCGGCGGGCCGGCTGCAGTCCCTCGCTGACGCCATGGGCAGGACCACGTCCTACACCTACACGGACAACGGGCTGACCGCCACGATCACCCGCTCGGATTCCACCGGGCAGCAGAAGTTCACCGAACAGTCCAACACCTACGACGCGGCAGGCAACCTGACCCAGCAGGTCACGAACAACGGCGCGACCACCACCACGTCGGCCGTGGACGCCGCCGACCGGGTGACCTCCACGACCGTGGACCCCACGGGTGTGGACCGGACCACCACGGTGTCGTACACGCCGGACGACCAGGTGGCGACCAGCACGATCAGCGACGGGTCGGGCGCCACCCACACCAGCAGTTCCACGTACGACGCGATGGGCAACGTCACCAGCCGCTCCGTCCAGGAGGACGGCGCCGGTCACCCGGCACTGTGGTGGCGGCTGGACCAGACCTCGGGCACCACCGCCACCGACGCGTCGGGTACCGGCAACACCGGCAGCCTCGGCGGCGGCGTGACCTGGTCGGGAGGGGCGGCGTCGTTCCCCGGCGCGTCCGGTGAGTCCATCGCCACCAACGGTCCCGTCCTGAACACCGCCTCGTCCTACTCGGTCACCGCATGGGCGAACCTGGCATCGGCCGGCACCGGCTCCGACCAGACCGTCGCCGCCGCGTTCGGTGCCAGCGCGACCGCCTTCTCCCTCGGGTACAAGGCCGGCACCCACGCGTGGGTGGTGAACCTGGCCGCATCGGATACCGCGAACACCACGGGCACCTCGATATCGGCCGCGTCGAACAGCGCGGCCGCGGGCTCGTGGACCCAGCTGACCTACGTCTATGACGCCTCCACCAGCACCGGAACCCTCTACGTCAACGGCGCCCAGGCCGCCACCGGCAGCAATGCCGCACCCTGGAACGCCGCCCACGCACTCGTGGTGGGCAACGGCTACTACAACGGCGCCTACACCAACCCGTTCAACGGCCAGGCCCAGAACGTCCAGGCATACCCGAGAGCGCTGAGCGCGTCCGAGGTTTCGTCCCTCTACAACGCGGGCAGCACCGGCGGCACCACCGCATCGACCACCAAGGCCACCACCAGCTTCCATCTGGATCAGCGCGGGCTGCCGACGTCCATGACCGACGCCGACCAGAACGTCACCAACTACACCTACGACGAGGCCGGCCACCTTGTCGTCACCAGCGCGCCGGCCGTCAACGTGGAAAGCAACGGCGGCGCCGCCACGCTCGCCCACCCGACGACCACGGTCGGCTACGACACCTTCGGCGAGGCCACCGAAACCCAGGACCCGAACGGCAACACGGTCGTCACCGCCTATGACGGCGCGGGGCGCAAGTCCTCCCAGACCCTGCCGTCCTACACCCCGCCGGGCTCGTCCACGCCCATCACCAACGCCACGACCACCTGGAACTACGACGGCGACGGCAACGTCACCAAGGTCATCGACCCACTGACGCATCCGACCGCGTACCTGTACGACCAGCTCGGAGACGTCGCCCAGGTCACCGACGTCAACAACGGGGTCACCCACTCGCTGTACTACGCCGACGGTGAGGTCCAGTCGTCGACCGACCCGGCCGGGGCGCAGACCCAGGCGACCTACGACTTCATGGGCCGGCCGCTGACCTCCACCGTGCTGGAGCGGTACCCGAGCGCGGCGTCCTACACCACCAACAGCCACTACACGGCCTCCAGCACCGATCCGGGCGGCGCGTTCCTGTCCTCCACCACCACACCGGACGGGGTCAGCACCTCCTACGGTTACGACAACGCCGGTGAGCAGACGCAGGTCACCGACGGCGCCGGAAACACCACCCACTTCCACTACGACCTGCTGGGCCGGAAGACCGCCGTCGTCTTCCCCGACACCACCAGCAACACGGTCGCCTACGACCAGCTCGGCGACCCCGTCCGGACGCAGGCCCTGGACACCGACGGCACCACGGTCCTCAACAGCCGCTCGGCGACCTACGACGCCATGGGCCGGCTGATGTCGTCAACCGACCCGAACACCCACACCACGACCTTCACCCGCGACGCCCTCGGCAACGTCACCGGCGAGGTCCAGCCGGTCAGCGCCGGCCACTCGATCACGACATCCTTCGGATACGACGCGGCCGGCAACGGCACCCGCTACACCGACGGGCGCGGCAACAGCACCTACTACACCTACAACGCGTGGAACCTGCCCGAGTCGACCATCGAGCCGTCGGTGACGACCTCCACCTACAGCTACACCACCGCGGGCGACTCCACCTACACCACCGCCTACGACGTCGCAGGCCGCCCGGTCAGCCAGAGCCAGCCGGGCGGAGTCACCGTCACCACCGGCTACGACAACATCGGCAACGTCACCTCGCAGACCGGCGCCGGAGCAGAAGCGGCCACGGCATCCCGTTCCTTCAGCTACGACGCCGACAACCGGATGACGGCCGCGGGCACCGCCGCCATCGGCAGCACCACCGCCGCGACCAACGAATCGTTCACCTACAACGACCGCGGCGCGCTGCTGTCGGCCTCCGGCTCGGCCGGATCCACCTCACTGGCCTACAACGGCGACGGCCTGCCGACCTCGCGCACCGACGCGGCCGGTACCACCTCGTACTCCTACGACAACGCCGACCGGCTGTGGACTCTCGCCGACGCGGCCACCGGCACCCAGCTCACCTACGGCTACAACACCCTTTCGCAGCCGGCCACCATCCAGTACGGCACCGGCGGCAACAACCGCACCTACAGCTACGACCACCAGCACCGGCTGGTCGGCGACACGCTCACCGCACCCGGCGGATCCACCCTCGCCGCCGTCTCCTACAGCTACGACAACAACGGCAACGAGACGGGCAAGACCACCACGGGCCTGGCCGGGGCATCCTCGAACACCTACTCCTACGACTGGGCCGATCGCCTGACCTCGTGGAACAACGGCACCACCACCACGGCGTACGGCTACGACGATTCCGGCAACCGCACCCAGGTCGGCTCCAACGTCTACACCTACGACGCCCGTGACCAGCTGACCAGCGACGGCACCAACACCTACACCTACAGCGCCCGCGGCACCCTCACCCAGCAGACCGCCGGCTCGACCAACACCGCCGTCGCCTCGGACGCCTTCGGCCAGCAGATCACCCAGGGCACCCAGACCTACCTCACCGACGCACTCGGCCGCGTCATCACCGACACGGCGGCCGGCGGCCCGACCACCACCTTCAGCTACAGCGGCACCGGCAACAATCTGGCCTCCGACGGCACCAACACCTACACCTGGACGCCCGACGGCTCCCTGGTCGGCATCAACACCGTCGGCGGGAGTACCGCCAACGGCACGCTGGCCTTCACCGACCAGCACAACGACGTCATCGGCAACTTCAGCGCCACCGGCACGGCGATGGCCGCCTCCACGGCCTACGACCCGCTCGGCAACGTCCTCGCCAACAACGGTGCGATGGCCGGCAAACTCGGCTACCAGTCCGGCTGGACCGACAGCGCCACCGGCAAGGTCAACATGGCCGCCCGCTGGTACAACCCGGCAACCGGCCAGTTCATGAACAAGGACACGGCGTCGCTGAGCCCGGTTCCCAACTCCGCGGCCGCCAACCCCTTCGCCTACGTCGACGACAACCCGCTCAACCGCACCGACCCCACCGGCCACGGCTGGTGGAGCGATGTGACCAGTGTGGCCTCCTCGGTCTGGCACGGCGTCAGCTCGGCGGCCTCCTGGGCCTGGCACGGGGTCAGCTCCGCTGCCTCTTGGGCCTGGCACGGTGTCACCTCGGTGGCGACCGAGGTCTGGAACGGAGCAAAGCGCGCCTGGCGCGATACCGTCTCGGCTTACGACGACACCATCGCCGCCCTGGACAGGGAAATCGCCCGGCTCGACCGCGAGATCGCCAGACTCAACGCGGAGATCGCCGACAGTCTCAGCATCATCAGGAAAAAGGCGTCCAGAGCGTGGCAGGCGGCCAGCGACTACGTCGGCAAGAAGGCTGTCCAAGTCCTCACCACCACATACCACGCGGCGGCCACGGCCGTGAACACCACCACGACGTTCTTCAAGAACCACGCCGCCGCCATCGCGTCCTTCGCCACCTCCACCGTCGTCTTCGCCGGTTGTGAGGCGGTCGTCACCGGAGGCAGCCTCGGCACCCTGTCGGTGCCCGGAGCCATCGGATGCGCCGCACTCGCCGGCGCCGCGGGCGGTGCGTTCGACCAGGGCACCAAGTGCATGAACGGCCAGACCGGTGCCTGTTCCGTCAGCGCCTTCGCCACCTCGACCGTTCTGGGCGCGGCCGGCGGCGCCATCGGAGGTGCCATCGGTGGGGCCCTGGGCGGCAAGCTGGCCCGAGCCGCTCTCAGCGAGGTGCTGCCCTCCCTGGTCACCAACGTCCTCGAAGGCGCAGCCATCGGAGGCATAGCCGGAGGCGTCACCGGCGCCGCGGAGTACGGCGTCACCTGTTCCAGCAGTGGTGCCGGCTGTTCATGGAGCGCAGCGGGAAGCGCGACGTTGGAGGGAGCGGCCGCCGGCGCCGTCAGCGGAGCCGCCGGCAGCGCACTCGCCACCGGGGCGGCGGCAGTCAGGGCACGGTTCTCCAGCGGTGCCGGCAGCGACCCCGCTCCGGCAGGGGAGGAGGACAGCGGAGGAAGCTGCCCCATTCAGCCGCCGACTAGCGAGGGCGAGCCGCACAGCTTCACCGGATCCACCAACGTCCTCATGGCCGACGGCACCACCAAACCGATCGACCAGGTCAAGCCCGGCGACAAGATCGCGAACAGTGTGCCCGGTGAGCAGAAGACACAGACGCACACGGTGGACAAGGTCATCGTCACCCACACCGACCACGACTTCGTGGACGTGACCATCGCCGACCCGGGCAAGCCGTCCACCGAGCGAGCGGCTCAGCAGATCCCGTTGAGGACGCGCGTCCTGCGGAAGGCCGCCTTCGGCCTGGCAGCCTCCGCGGCTGTGATCGCCACTGCCCTGGGCGTCGGCCACCACGGCGGGACCGCCGACGACAGCCGGTCGCCCGCGACCGCAACGGTCGCCCAGGTACTGCCCGCCGGCGACTCCGACATCGCCACCCACGGCAGCACCCTGACCACCACCTACCACCACCCCTTCTACGACATCACCCAGGCATCCTTCGTCAACGCCGACCAACTCCGCATCGGCGACCGGCTCCAGACCCCCGCCGGCACCACCCAGGTCACCGCCCTCCGCCTCTACCACGCCAACACCACCACCTACGACCTCACCATTGACGGCCTGCACACGTACTATGTGGAAGCAGGGGACACGCCGGTCCTGGTGCATAACTGCAACGCGAACGGCGAGGCGGAGGTCAGAATCCCCAGGTGGGCCACGGATGAAGAGGCGCAGCAGTTCGCGGATTACGTAGATGCAGTCAATGACGCCATCGCGCAGGGGCAGATGTCACCCACGGGCCGGGTTTCTACTGCCGGATCCATCAGGAGAGAAGCAGCGCGTGAGGCAGCGAGGGAGCGGGCCCGTGCGGCGGCGGCCGGAACCCCCTACTCCGGCGTTGCCGGGCATGCGCCTGATGCGATGTGGCTGGGTCATGGAGAGCCGCCAACATGGATCGATATGACGAAGCGCGTGAACAGTAGTCTGTCTGCCCAGGGGCAACGCTGCCCCGTGGGGTGCAGTCCCAGTAGGTTCGTGCTGGTGGATAACAGGGGTGGCGGTGTCTGATTGGTCGGCGCTTTTTGCAGAGATGGAACTGGTAAAGCGTAGGTTGGCGGTGAGTGACCGAGAAGGGCTGTGGCGTCATGAATCGCGTCGCCCCCCAGCCGCGCCGGAGCGGATCGCAGAGATCACTGAGGTGACGCACTGTTCCATAGATCCCGAGTATGTCGATTTCCTGCTGCATGCGGATGGTTGGCCAGCAATCTTGCAGGATATCGATCTATTCGGGACAGCGGACTTCAGTACCACTGCTTACGCCGATGCGGAGGAACTAGTGCATGTAATCCAGGATGAGGTGGAGATCTGCCGTGGAGAAGATTTCACCCGCCTTATTCCAATCGGTGCGTCACGGACAGACATCGACATCCTCGTCATGCCGTGTGTGAAAGAGTTGAATCGTCGAGCTCCCGTTATCTGGCTTGCAGGCGGAGAAGTTGAAAAGTATCGAACCTTCTCCGATTTTTTTCGTGGCATGATTGTCGAGAATCAGGCGGAGGCGGACTCTTTGTCGTGAACTGACCAGGAGGCAACCTAGGGCTGTCCCGCAAATGATCTCTGAGTCGATCTGGCTGCGTTCGTCTAATGGGCGGCGTGCTCGCTCAGCCGGCGAGTGCGAGGTTGTGCAGGCGGGCGATGCCGAGCATGGCGTGGTGGACGCCATCGCCTTTTAGGCGGCAGTCGCGGAGGATCTTCCAGCTCTTCATGCGGGCGAAGGTGTGCTCGACGCGGGCGCGGACCTTGCGATGGGAGGCGTTGTGCTCCTCTTTCCATGCCAGCAGTTCCGCCCGGCCTTTCTCGCGGCGATGGGGGATGACCAGGCCGGTACCCCGGTAGCCGCCGTCCGCGATTACCGTCGTCCTTCCGACAGCGTCCTTCGCGCCGGACAGCTCCCATGCCTTGCAGTCATTGCGGTTGCCGGCGACTGGTCGGCCGATCACGACAATGAGCCGGGTGTCGGCGTCGATGACGACCTGGTGGTTGGTGGAGTACCTGTAGTTCTTGGACTGCTCGGCGATGGTGTGGTCGCGTGTGGGGACCAGGGTTCCGTCCACGATCAGCACGGTGCCCTTGCGGAACCGCTTGCGTTGCTGGAGCGCAAGCGAGGGCCCGAGATGGTGGATGATGCGGTCGGCAGCCGACTTCGAGACTCCGAACAGCGGGGCGAGCTGCCGCAAGGTCAGGTTCGTCCCCCAGTACGCGGCGATCAGCAAAACCCGGTCCTCCAACGGCAGGCTCCACGGTCGTCCTCTACGGACCGCATCCGCTCCTTCACGGCACAGCGCGGTGATCAGCTTGCCGAACTGACGCGGGTTCACCCAGTGAACGGGGCTATCCAGGAAGGGGTCGAGGCTGTGATCACACCAGACACAACAAGATCTTTTCACGCACTGCACTCGTGCTGGCCTGCGGTAGTTAGGAGGAGGAGGAGGAGTATCGCTACGGCTCAACAGCCTTGAGCAGGCACTCGCGGTCGGCCGCGCTGATCAGTCCGTGTGGAAGAGTCTTGTCCTCCAACAATGCGTGCAGCGCAGGAGCGTGCGCGGCGAAGGCGGACCTGCACCATTCGCGTTCCGGGTGATCGAATTCGTTGCCGAGCAGCAGGACCTGGCGTTCGTTGCCCGCGTCGACAGATTGAGACAGCTCTGCGGCAACGACCAAGAGGTCGACCAGGCCGGAGCGCACCGCGATGTCAGGGAGGGCTGCCAGGCGAATCAGGAAGGGCAGGGCGGCCGACATCGCCGGGCTCACGTGAAAGACGCTGTTCATCAAGACGTTGTCCAGCACGCGGAGGGCCTCGGGGCCGGCTACCTGAACGAGGAGACCACGGAGCAGGACTGGGAACTCGGCAGGGCACCCGGGGATCTGCGACCAAGCGACATCGGTGCAGCCCACAAGCGCGGGGTGGCCGTATCCAGCTTGCTCCGTCTGCGGGTACTCGCGGAGGAACCGAGCGACGGCAGCCTCCTTGGCCGCCGCATCCACTACGCACATCCTCTGCCCCTGCCCCAGCTCGCATGACATCGCCCCGAAGGACGTCCGCCGGATGAGACTCTTCCCCTGGCAAGCGTCGAAGGCAAGCGCCAAGGTCAACAGCTGATGCCCCATGTCCTGGGGGTAGTGGCCTGACAGCCTGCACCGCATTCCGGGACAGCCCTTAGC
>JBEHXI010000046.1:0-34619 GCA_048498775.1 Actinomycetota bacterium
GAGCTGCCCGGCATCGACGCCGACCGCGATCTGGAGGTCAGCATCGCCGACGGGCGGCTGTTCCTGCTCGCCGAACGGCGCCGGGACGCGCCGGGCACGGCGGGCCGGGACCGGCCGGGGCGCTCAGAGCGCTCGGGACACCCCGGGTATTCGGAGTTCCGCTACGGCGCGTTCGCGCGGGCGCTGCGGCTGCCGCCCGGTGCCCTCGGCACCCAGGCCACCGCCCACTACGAGAACGGTGTGGTGACCGTCACCGTTCCGTGCCGAGGGCGGGAGCCGGGAACGGGCTGAGCGCCCGCCCGCGGCACCTGGCAGCACCCCCGACGGAATGCCCGCGTATGACCGGATAGGCGTGTTATGTCTATGTGGCGGGGAGTCTGAGGCCCCGTCGGAAACCACCCGCTGTGGCGCAGGCCACACCCGGTTGCACCCGGCTAGGGCCGAACGGCCCTAGCCGGGGCGGGCCGTGCGCTGTGTGCTGTCCGGTGTCAACCGAACGCCCCGGCGCGGCGTGGCCGGTGGTGCACGTCACGCGGAGTGAGAGCCGGTGCACCGCCGCCGGCGGCGCCCCTCCGGCCGGCGGGTACGGTCGGCAAGGGCGGCGAGGCAGGGCATCGTCGCCCCGATGCGCGGGAATATGTGAGGTTCCCGTCCATGCCCGCCGAACGAAGGGGATCGACAGACATGCTGGAAGCCGGACCGTCACCCGTCCGGATGGTGCAGCTCGCCCGTGCGGAGTCGCTGGAGCTGCTGGCCGGCGTCTCGCTGGGCCGGGTCGTCTTCTCCCACCGGGCGCTGCCCGCCGTGCGCCCGGTCAACCACATCGTCGTGGGCGGCGACCTCATCATCCGCTCCCACGCCGGGGCGGGGATACTCGGCCCCGCGGCGAGCAGCGGCGTGGTCGCCTACGAGGCCGACGAGTTGGACCCGAAGGACCACACCGGCTGGAGCGTGATCGTCACCGGGACGGCGAGCCTGGTGCGCGACGCGGAGGAGGTCGCCGCCTACACCGCGGCGCTGACGCCGTGGATCGGCGCCGAGATGGACCACGTCATCCGGATCAGCTCGGACATCGTCACCGGATACCGGCTGACCAGGGAGCCCGGCGAGGACCAGGCCGGCTGACGGTCCGTCAGCCGGTGCCGCCGCTCAGCGCAGCCGGCGCAGGTACGGGTCGTGGGGGCGCCGCGGCAGCAGCCGCACCCGGGCGTCGAGGGCCAGCACCCCGTCGGGACGGGCCACCACCGGGTTGAGCTCCAGTTCGGCGAGCTGCGGCAGGTCGCAGGCGAGCCGGGACAGCCGCAGCAGCAACTCCTCCAGGCCCGCCACGTCCACCGGGCCCCCGGCGCGGCGGGCGGACAGCAGGGGAGCGCAGCGCGGCGCGCACACCAGCCCGTGGACGTCGACGTCCGTCAGCGGCGCGAGCCGGGCCGCCTGGTCGGCGAGCACCTCCGCCGCGGTGCCGCCAAGACCGAACAGCACCAGTGGCCCGAACACCGGGTCCTGCACCGCGCCCGCCACCAGTTCGATCCCGCGCCGCGCCATGGGCTGGACCAGCACCCCGGTCATCAGCGTCCCGAAGCGCGCCGCCAGGCCGCGGTATGCCTGGCGCACCTGCGTGGCGCCCTCCAGGTCCAGGACGACGGCGCCGTGCTCGCTCTTGTGCAGCAGACCGGGCCAGTGCGCCTTGAGCGCGACCCGCCCACCGGGCCCCGCCAGCCGCGCCGCGGCCCGGACGGCCGCCTCCTCGTCGCACACCCAGGCCCACGGTGACTGGGCGATGCCGTAGCAGGCCAGCAGCCGCGCGCACCGCGATGGATCGAGCCAGCCGCCGTCCGGATGCCCGGCGAGATAGGTCTCGGCCAGTTCCCTGGCGGGCTCGGTGTCGACACCCGGCAGCTCGGGGACGGTCCCGGGCGGCTCGGCGAGCCAGCGGGCCCGCTCGGCCGCGTGGGCCAGCGCCCGGGCCGCCGACGCCGGGTCGGCGTAGGCGGGCACCTGGCCGCCGTCCGCGGTGGGCAGCAGCCGCGCGGCCTCGGGCTGGTCGAGCAGGACCGCGGCCACCGGCCGGGACCGGCGCGCCGGCCCCCCGGTGAGCGCCGCCGCGGGATCGTCGCCGGTCGCCCTGGCCGGCGCGGTCGGGACGAGCACCACCAGGACCGCGTCGACGGCGCCGTTCGCCGTCAGCCGGTCCAGGCAGGCTTCCAGCGCCGCGTCACCGGCCTCGGCCGTGATGTCCACCGGGTTGCCCGCCGACGCGCCCTCGGGCAGCACGGCCGCCAGCCCGGCCGCCAGGTCCGCGGGCAGCTCCGGGACGGTCAGCCCGGCCTCCACGCAGGCGTCGGCGGCCAGCACCCCCGCTCCGCCCGCGTTGGTGACGACCGCGACCCGGGACCCGGTCGGCAGCGGCTGGGAGCGCAGCAGGGCCGCGGTGCCCAGCAACTCCCCGACGCCGCGGGTGGCGGTGATCCCGGCCTGGGTGAACAGCGCCTGGCGGGTCACCGTCCGGGTGGCCGCCGCCGCGCTGTGCGAGGCGGCCGCGCGCCGCCCGGCGGGGGAGCGGCCGGCGTCCACGGTGAGCACCGGGATGCGGCGGGCCACCCGGCGGGCGGTGCGGGAGAACGCCCGCGGGTTGCCGAAGGACTCCATGTGCAGCAGGGCCAGGTCGGTGCGGCCGTCGCTCTCCCACCACTGCAGCAGGTCGTTGCTGGAGACGTCCAGCTTGTCGCCGAACGAGACGAACGACGACACCCCGATGCCCAGCCGCGCCAGCCCGCCGAGCACCGCGACGCCGACACCCCCGGACTGCACGGCCACTCCCGCGGTGCCGGGCAGCGGGCGGTGCGCCGAGCAGGTGGCGTCCAGGCCGGTGCCCGGCTCGGTGTTGGCGACGCCCAGGCAGCCCGGGCCGACCAGGCGCATGCCGTGGGCGCGGCAGGTCTCCCGCAGCGCGGCGGACTGCCCGGCGTCCAGTCCGCCGGACAGCACGACCAGCGCCCTGACCCCGGCCCGGCCGCATTCCCGTGCCACCCCCGGCACCGCGTCCGCGGGCAGGGCCAGCACGGCCAGCTCGGGCGGGCGCGGCAGGGCGGCCACCGAAGGGTAGGCGGGGACGCGTTCGAGCAGATGGGCCCGCGGGTGCACCGCGTACAGCCGGCCGGTGTAGCCGCTGCCGCGGATGGCGCGCAGCACGGTGCGCCCCGCTGAGCCCGGGCGGCTGCCCACCCCGACGACGGCGACCGACTTCGGGCGCAGCAGCGGGCGCAGGCTGGCGATGTCGGCCGCGGCGGCGCGCACGTCGACCGCCGAACGGTAGCGCTCGTCCTCGTCCAGCCGGATCGTGCAGGTCACCTCGGGGCCCTGGAACCGGCGGGTGGTGCGCAGCCCCAGGTCGCTGAAGACCCGCAGGACCGCGGTGTTGTCGGCGAGGGTGTCGGCGGTGAAGGTGTGGATGCCCTCCGCCCGGGCGGCGTGCACCAGGTGCTCCAGCAGCAGGGTGCCGACCCCGCGGTGGTGCCAGCCGTCGGCGACCGCCACGGCGATCTCCGCGCGGTCATCGTGGGCCCGGGACATCTCGTACTCGGCGATCCCGACCAGGCGGCCGTCGGCGAAGACCAGCAGGGCCCGGTAGCCGGGGCGTTCGCAGTGGGCGACCCGCTCGGCGGCCTGCTCGCCGGAGCGGCGGCCGGGGGTGAAGAACCGCAGCCGCAGGTTCTCCGGTGACATGTCCTCGTACAGGGAGAGCACCCGCTCGCGGTCGCCCGGGTGCGCCGGCCGGATGTGCGCGGTCGTGCCGTCGGCGAGCAGCGCGTGGGCGGTCTGCGCTCCGAGCGCGGTGTCCGTCATGCCGGTCCCCTCTCCTGCGGTGCCGGCACCACGATCGCGGGCGGTCGGTGCCCGGCCCAGGGGCGCTCGGGGCCCGGGCCATGGGCCGTTCGGCCCCCTCGGCCGCCGGGGGCACCGGAGCGGGCCCCGCGGCATGCGGCCGGCGTGGGCCGAACGTCCCCCATCCGGCCCGAAGCGCCCCTCGTCTGGCGGCCGTCGGCGGTGCCACGGTGCGGGTACGGAACACCTGCGAGACGCGCCGGAGAGGTGGCGGACGATGGACCTTCCCCTGATCGTCGGTACGGACGGGTCGGACTGCAGCCTGGAGGCGGTGGACTGGGCCGCCGACGAGGCGGCGCGCCACCGGCTGCCCCTGCGGATCCTGCACGCCTCCCTGTGGGAGCGGTACGAGGGCGTGACCCCCTCCTTCGGCAGCCGGCGGCCGTCCGAGGAGGTGATGGCCGAGCACATCGCCGGGTCCGCCGCCGAACGCGCCGCCAAGCGCCACCCGGAACTGGACGTGACCGCCGAGGTGCTGGGCCGCGACCCGCTGGAGGCCCTGGTGGACGAGAGCGACCACGCCTTCGCGATCGTGGTCGGCCAGCGCGGGCGCGGTGACCTGGCGGCGCTGCTGCTGGGCTCGGTGAGCCTGGCGACCGCGGCGCGGGCGCGCTGCCCGGTGTTCGTGGTGCGCGGCGGGGACCGGCAGCGCCGGAGCGGCTACGGCTGGCTGACGCTGGCGGTGGGGGAGGACGGTGCCACCCGCGCGGCCGTGGAGTTCGCCTTCCGGGAGGCCGCGGCGCGCGGCTGCGGAGTGGAGGCGGTGCACGCCTGGCGGTGGCCGGGGGTGACGACCGGGCTTCAGCCGGCCGCCGGGACCGGCGAGGACACCGCCAAGCGGCGGCTGCTCCACGCCGAGCAGGTGCTCGACGAGGCGCTGCGCGAGCCGATGGCCGCCCATCCGGACGTCCAGGTGCGCCGCTCCGCCGTCGAGGGAACGCCGCGCGGCGTGCTGCTGGAGGCGTCCACGGCGGCCGACCTGCTGGTGGTCGGCGCCGGGCACCGGCACGGGGTGTTCGGATGGCAGCTCGGGCCGGTCAGCCACGCGGTGCTGCACCACGCGGAGTGCCCGGTGGCCGTCGTCCCGCAGAGTTGACGAAACAGCTGACGGAGTGTCAGTCCTGGCGGGGCACCAGCACGTTGGGGCCGGTGCGCCCCGCCAGGTGGTCGCGGACGTTGCCGACCGTCGCGTCGATGATCTGGGTCACCGCGTCCACCGTGAAGTACGCCTGGTGGGAGGTGAGCAGGACGTTGCGGAACGTCATCAGCCGGGCGAGCGTGTCGTCCGTCATCACCTCCAGGGACTTGTCGAGGTGGAACAGCCCGGCCTCCTCCTCGTACACGTCCAGCCCGACGCCGGCGAGCCGTCCGGCACGCAGCGCGGCGACCAGCGCGTCGGTGTCGACCAGCCCGCCGCGGCTGGAGTTGATCAGCAGGGCGTCGTCCCTCATCAGCTCCAGGGCGGCCGCGTCCACGATGTGGTGGGTGGACGGCAGCAGCGGCAGGTGCAGGCTGATCAGGTCGGACTCGGCGAACAGCTGCTCCCTGGCGACGTAGCTCATGCCCATCTCCAGGCACGCCGGGTTCTCGGTGACGTCCCAGCCGAGCAGGCGCATCCCGAAGCCCTTCGCGATCCCGGCGAAGACCGTGCCGATCTTGCCGGTGCCCAGGACGCCGACGGTGCGGCCGTGGAAGTCGCGCCCCAGCAGCCCGTCGAGCCGGAAGTCGAACTCCCGGGCGCGCATCACCGACCGGACGATGCGCCGGTTGACGGCGAGCGCCAGCGCCCAGGCGAACTCGGCCACCGCGTACGGGGAGTAGGCGGAGACCCGGGCCACCGTCAGGCCCGCCTTCTCCGCGGCGTCCAGGTCGATGTTGTTGTGGCCGGTCGAGCGCTGCGCGACCATCCGGGTGCCCCCGTCGGCGAGCGCCCGCAGCACCTCCGCGTCGAGCGTGTCGTTGACGCTGCTGAGGACAACTTCGTAGCCGGCCGCCGTGGACGCGGTGACCCGGTCGAGTGTCAGGTCCACACAGTGCAGCGGCGGCCCCTCGGGGAAGGCGTCCCGGAACGCCGCCTCCAGCAGGGGCCGCTCGTCGGTGAGTACTCCGTAGGCGATGATGCGCACCGTCTTCCTCCGGCTGCTGCGAGTCGTGCGGGCCGGCCCGGCCGGACCGCCCGGGACCACCCTTCCCGCCCGGCGGCCCGCGGCGCCTGGGCCGTGCGGGGCCCGCGGTCAGGGCCGTTCGGTCTTCGACCCCTGCACCGAGCGCCCGGCCTCGGCCGCCAGCTCGGCGGCCCGGTCGGGCACCAGCCGCTGCAGGCTGTGCGGCGGCCGCCGGTACCCGGTCGACGGCGGGCGGGGCGGCAGCCGCAGCGCGGGGCGCTCGACCTCCCGGTAGGGGACCGTGCCCAGCAGATGCGCGATCATGTTGACGCGCGCCGCCCGTTTGTCGTCGCCCTCGACGACGTACCAGGGCGCCTCGGGGATGTCGGTGTGCGCGAACATCTCGTCCTTGGCGCGGGAGTACTGCTCCCACCGGGTGATGGACTCCAGGTCCATCCCGGACAGCTTCCAGCGGCGGGTGGGATCCTCCAGCCGCCGGCGGAACCGCTTCTCCTGGGCGGCGTCGCTGACGGAGAACCAGTACTTGCGCAGCATGATCCCGTCCTCCACCAGCAGCCGCTCGAAGACCGGGGCCTGCCGCAGGAAGAGGGCGGCCTCCTCCTCGGTGCAGAAGCCCATGACGCGCTCCACGCCCGCCCGGTTGTACCAGCTGCGGTCGAACAGCACGATCTCGCCGGCCGTCGGCAGATGCCGGACGTAGCGCTGGAAGTACCACTGGCCGCGCTCCCGCTCGGTGGGCACCGGCAGCGCGACCACCCGGGCCGCGCGCGGGTTGAGGTGCTCGGTCACCCGTTTGATGACGCCGCCCTTGCCCGCCGCGTCCCGGCCCTCGAAGACGACCACCAGCCTGGCCCCCTCGGCGCGCACCCACTCCTGCAGCGTGACCAGCTCGGTCTGCAGCCGCAGCAGTTCGCGCGCGTACAGCTTCTTCGGCAGCCGGCGCGCGCCCGCGCCGCCCCCGCCCCCCGTGGCGTGATCCGCCTTCTTGCCGCCCGACACCTCGTGGCCCTTCTCCCGGTTTCGCCAATGACCGTGAAAAACTGGGCCTTTCGGCCCTCTTCGTCCCCCCGGCCGGCCCCTGCCGGGCGCGTCGGGCCCCTTCCAGACTGGGGCGTGGCCGTCGCCGGCGCCACCCGGCACGGCCGTCCGACAACGATCCGGCCATCGGGTTCGATGGCTCGCCACAGATGCCGTGGAGGATGTCATGCGTCAGGCCCAGGCGGGCACCCCGGCCCCCATGACCGACGAGGAACTGAGGGAGCTGGACGCCCACTGGCGTGCCGCCAACTACCTGGCGGCCGGCCAGATCTACCTGATGGCCAACCCGCTGCTGGCCGAGCCGCTGCGCCCGGAGCACATCAAGCCGCGCCTGCTCGGGCACTGGGGGACTTCACCGGGACTCACGTTCGTCTACACGCATCTCAACCGGGTCATCAAGGCCCGCGACCTGGACGCGATGGCCGTCTGGGGGCCCGGCCACGGCGGCCCCGCGGTCCTCGCCGGCTCCTGGCTGGACGGCAGCTACTCGCAGACGTACCCCGACATCGGCCAGGACGCGCACGGGATGGGACGGCTGTTCAAGCAGTTCTCCTTCCCCGGCGGGGTGCCCAGCCACGTCGCGCCCGAGACGCCCGGCTCCATTCACGAGGGCGGTGAGCTGGGCTACTCCCTGTCGCACGCCTACGGCGCCGCGCTGGACAACCCGGACCTGGTCGTCACCTGCGTCATCGGCGACGGGGAGGCCGAGACGGGCCCGCTGGCCGCCTCCTGGCACTCCGACAAGTTCCTCGACCCGGTCCGCGACGGCGCCGTCCTGCCGATCCTGCACCTGAACGGCTACAAGATCGCCAACCCGACGGTGCTGGCCCGGCTGCCCGAGCACGAGCTCGACGAGCTGCTGCGCGGCTACGGCCACGAGCCGCTGCACGTCACCTACCACGGCGACGACCGGCAGGCGCACCGCGACATGGCCGCCGCCATGGACCAGGCACTGGACCGCATCGCCGCCATCCAGCGCAGCGCCCGCGAGGAGGGCGTCACCGAGCGCGCCCACTGGCCGGTGATCGTGCTGCGCACCCCCAAGGGCTGGACCGGGCCCGCCGAGGTCGACGGCCTGCCCGTGGCGGGCACCTGGCGGGCCCACCAGGTCCCGCTGCCGGCCGTCCGGGAGAACCCCGAGCACCTGCGGCAGCTGGGGGACTGGCTGCGCTCCTACCGGCCCGAGGAACTCTTCGACGCCGACGGCCGCCCCCGCCCGCAGGTGCTCGCCTGCGTGCCCGAGGGCAGCCGGCGGCTGGGCGCCACCCCGCACGCCAACGGCGGAGTGCTGCTGCGCGAGCTGCCGCTGCCGCCGCTGGAGCGCTACGCCGTCGAGGTCGACAAGCCCGGCGCCACGCTGCACGAGCCCACCCGGGTCCTCGGCGGGATGCTGGAGGCCGTCATGGAGGCCACCGCCGAGCGCCGCGACTTCCGCGTCGTCGGCCCGGACGAGACCGCCTCCAACCGGCTCCAGGCCCTCTACGAGGCCACCGGAAAGGCCTGGCAGGCCGCCACCGTCGCCACCGACGAGCACCTCGACCGCCACGGCCGGGTGATGGAGATCCTCTCCGAGCACACCTGCCAGGGCTGGCTGGAGGGCTACCTGCTCACCGGGCGGCACGGGATGTTCTCCTGCTACGAGGCGTTCACCCACATCGTGGACTCGATGGTCAACCAGCACATCAAATGGCTCAAGACCTCCCGGAGCCTGCCGTGGCGGGCGCCCATCGCCTCCCTGAACTACCTGCTCACCTCACACGTGTGGCGGCAGGACCACAACGGCTTCTCCCACCAGGACCCCGGCTTCGTCGACCACGTCCTGAACAAGTCGCCGCAGGCCGTGCGGGTGTACCTGCCGCCGGACGCCAACACGCTGCTGTCGGTCGCCGACCACGTGCTGCGCAGCCGCGACTACGTCAACGTGGTCGTCGCGGGCAAGCAGCCCTGCTTCGACTGGCTGAGCCTGGAGCAGGCCAGGGAACACTGCGCGCGCGGCGCCGGCATCTGGGACTGGGCGAGCAACGTGCCGCCCGGGCGGGAGCCGGACGTGGTGCTGGCCTGCGCCGGGGACGTGCCCACCCAGGAGGTGCTGGCCGCGGCCGGCCTGCTCCGCACCCACCTGCCCGACCTCGCGGTCCGCGTGGTCAACGTGGTCGACATCGCGCGGCTGATGCCGGAGCGCGAGCACCCGCACGGCATGCCGGACAGCGAGTTCGACGCGGTGTTCACCCGCGACAAGCCGGTGATCTTCGCCTACCACGGCTACCCGTGGCTGATCCACCGCCTCGCCTACCGCCGGGCCGTCCACCCGCACCTGCACGTGCGCGGCTACAAGGAGGAGGGGACCACCACCACCCCGTTCGACATGGTGGTCCGCAACGACCTCGACCGCTACCGCCTGGTCATGGACGTCATCGACCGGGTGCCGGGGCTGGCGGTGCGCGCCGCGACCGTCCGCCAGGCCATGGCCGACGTGCGCACCCGGCACAGCAACTGGATCGAGGAGCACGGCACCGACCTGCCGGAGGTCGCCGACTGGACCTGGACCGGCTGAGCACCGCCCGGGCCGCCTGCGGATGCCGCCCCGCCCCGCCACGGAGACCCTGGAGACAGGGCGCGGGGCGGGGCGGGCACCGGCCCACCCGGAGCCCGGCCGGAGGCGCCGGCCGCCGCGGAGGATGAGATGCCGGACTGGATGTGGGAGTACGAGGGCTGGGACCCGGCCCAGGAACGGCTGCGCGAGTCGCTGTGCACCCTGGGCAACGGCTATTTCGCCACCCGAGGTGCCGCCACCGAGGCGACCACCGGTGCCGCGCACTACCCCGGCACCTATGTGGCGGGCTGCTACGACCGCCTGACCTCGTCGGTCGCCGGCCGCCGGGTGGAGAACGAGGACCTGGTCAACCTGCCGAACTGGCTGCCGCTGCGCTACCGGATCGCCGAGAGCGAGGGCCGCCCCGCCTCCGCCTGGCTCTCCCCGGACCACCACGGGCTGGTGACCTACCGCCAGGTCCTCGACCTGCGCGGCGGGACACTCACCCGCCGGCTGCGCTTCACCGGCCCGCGCGGCGGGCACCTGACCGTCGAGCAGGTCCGCCTGGTCCACATGGGCGATCCGCACCTCGCCGCGCTGCGCACCACCTTCACCGCCGAGGGCTTCTCCGGAGCCCTGGAGATCGAGTCCGCGCTGGACGGGCGCATCACCAACAGCGGGGTGGCCCGCTACCGCGACCTGAACGGCCGCCACCTGCGCGAGATGCGCACCGGCGCCGAGGGCCCCGACCTGCTGCGGCTGCACTGCGCCACCGCCACCTCCGACATCCGCGTCGCGCTGGCCGCCCGCACCACCGCCCGGGCCGGCACCGACCAGGACCCCGGCCCGCAGGTGCCGATGCGCACCCATCTCGCCGAGCACACCGCCGCCCACCACCTGGTGGTGCCGGTCGCGCCGGGCCGCCCGGCCGTCGTCGACAAGACCGTGGCCCTGTACACCTCCCGCGACCTGGCGATCAGCGACCCCGACCAGGCCGCCGTCGACGCCGTCACCCGCGCCCCGGACTTCCCCGCCCTGCTCGCCGGCCACCGCGCCGCCTGGGGCCACCTGTGGCGCCGGGCCGAACTGGAGGTGCCCGGCGAGGCGGGCCGCATCCTGCGCCTGCACCTGTTCCACGTCCTGCAGACCCTCTCCCCGCACACCGCGGAACTGGACGTCGGCGTACCCGCCCGAGGGCTGCACGGCGAGGCCTACCGCGGCCACGTCTTCTGGGACGAGCTGTTCGTGCTCCCGTACCTGAACCTGCACTTCCCCGAGGTCTCCCGCGCCCTGCTCACCTACCGCCACCGCCGGCTGCCGCAGGCCTGCCGCGCCGCCCACGACGCCGGCCACCAGGGAGCGATGTACCCCTGGCAGAGCGGCTCCGACGGACGCGAGGAGACCCAGACCCTCCATCTCAACCCGCGCTCCGGCCGCTGGCTCGCCGACCACTCCCGGCTCCAGCACCACGTCGGATCCGCCATCGCCTACAACATCTGGCAGTACGGGCAGGCCAGCGGCGACGCGGAGTTCATGCACACCCGCGGCGCCGAGACGCTGCTGCAGATCGCCCGCTTCTGGGCCGGCGCCGCCCAGTGGGACCCGGTGCTGGAGCGGTACCGCATCCAGGGCGTGGTCGGGCCCGACGAGTACCACGACAGCTACCCGGGCGCCTCCCGCCCCGGCCTGGACGACAACGCCTACACCAACGCCACCGCCGCCTGGGTGCTCGCCCGCGCCCTGGACCTGGCCGCCGCCCTGCCGGCCCCCCGCCGCCAGGAACTGTTCGAACGCATCGGCCTGACCGACGACGAACCGGACCGCTGGCAGGAGGTCTCCCGGCGCCTCCGCGTGCCCTTCCACGATGGCGTCATCAGCCAGTTCGACGGCTACGGGGAACTCACCGAACTCGACTGGGCCGCCTACCGCACCCGCTACGGCGACATCCGCCGGCTGGACCGGATCCTGGAGGCCGAAGGCGACACCGTCAACCGCTACCAGGCCTCCAAACAGGCCGACGTGCTGATGCTGGGCTACCTGTTCTCCCCGGCCGAACTCGCCGGACTCTTCCACCGCCTGGGCTACACCGTCGACGACGACGTCTGGCGCGCCACCGTCGACTACTACCTCCAGCGCACCAGCCACGGCTCCACCCTCAGCGGCCTGGTGCACGGCTGGGTGCTCGCCAGGGCGCGGCGCGCCGACGCCTGGACCTACTGCCAGGAGGCGCTGACCAGCGACGTCGCCGACATCCAGGGCGGCACCACCGGTGAGGGCATCCACCTGGGAGCCATGGCCGGCACCCTGGACCTGGTCCAGCGCGGCCTGACCGGCATGGAGACCCGCGAGGAGACCGTCTGGCTCGACCCGGCCCCGCTCCCGGAGCTGTCGGCGCTGTCCGCGCTGTCGGAGTTCCACCTCACGCTGCGCTACCGCGGCCACTGGGGCGTGGCGATGCGGATGAGGCAGGGGCAGCTGCTGATCAGCGTTCCGCCGTCGGACGCCGAGCCGATGCGGGTGGCGGTCGGCGGCCGGGTGATGAGCATTCCGCCGGGCAGCGACCGGACCGTCGCCCTGCCACCGGCCGGCGGCTGACCACGCGGCCGCAGGTGGGCCGGTCGGCCCCGGCCGGGGACCTGCGGCCCCTGCGCGCGAGGTGGCACCGCGGCCAGGCTGGAGCCATGGTCCCGGGGCCCGCCCGCCGACCCCTCGCCCGTGGAGGTATCCGTCATGGAGCATCCGGTCACCGTCGGTGTGAACAACTCGCCGGAAAGCCTCACCGCCGCGGACTGGGGAGCCCGTGAGGCACTGCGACGTGACCTGCCGCTGCGGCTGCTGTACGCCTGGGAGTGGCTTCCGCAGCACGAGGCCGCCGTCTCGATGGCCCCCGGATTCGTCGAGCACTGGCCCGACCGGATGCTGCACCAGGTCACCGAGGATCTGCGGGCACGCTACCCGCAGCTGCGGATCACCCCCGACCAGATCGAGGAGCAGCCGGTGGACGCCCTGCTGGCGGCCGCCCGCGACGCGGAACTGGTGGTGCTCGGCTCGCGCGGGCTGGGCGCGGTGGCCGGCTTCCTCGCCGGATCGGTGGCGCTCGGAGTGGTCGCCCGCTCCGAGCGCCCGGTGGTGCTGGTCCGCGCCGGTGAGCTGGAGGACGACGAACACCTGCCGCAGGCCGCCGAGGTGCCCGCGCAGGGCGTGCGGCACCGCGAGGTCGTCATGGGCCTGGACCTGGGCCACCCCTGCGAGCCGGTGGTCGAGTTCGCCTTCCGCGCGGCGGCCCTGCGCGCCGCGCCGCTGCGGGTCATCCACACCTGGAAGCTGCCGCCCACCGTGCGGTACGCGCCCGGCGCCGACGCCCCCGCCCTGGAGAAGCGCGAGGGCCTGGCGGTCACCGCGACCCTGCTGCCGTGGCGGGAGAAGTTCCCCGACGTCCCGGTGATCGAGGAACTCGTGATGGGCGGCTCGGCCCAGTACCTGGTGCAGGCCGCGCCGTCCGCGGGCCTGCTGGTCGTCGGCCGCTGGACCGAGCGGCCCGCCGGCGGCACCCGGATCGGCCCCGTCGCCCACGCCGTCCTGCACCACGCCGCCTGCCCCGTCGCGGTGGTCCCGCACGACTGACCGGCCCCCGGCCGCCCCCCACCGATGCCCACGGAAGGGAACGAACGTGCCCACGTACGTGTACGACTTCACCGAAGGCGGCATGGAGATGGCCGACCTGCTCGGCGGGAAGGGCGCCAACCTCGCCGAGATGGCCCGGATGGGACTGCCCGTCCCGCCGGGCTTCATCGTCACCACCGAAGCCTGCCGGGCCTTCCGCGCCGAGGGCCGCGAGCCCGAGGGCCTGGACGCCGCGATCGCCGTGCACCTGTCCGCACTGGAACGCGCCACCGGCCGCCGGCTGGGTCAGGCGGACGATCCGCTGCTGCTGTCGGTCCGCTCCGGCGCGCGGTTCTCCATGCCCGGCATGATGGAGACGATCCTGGACATCGGCCTCAACGACGTCTCCGTCATCGGGCTGGCCAAGGCCTCCGGGCAGGAGCGCTTCGCCTGGGACTCCTACCGCCGCCTGGTCCAGATGTACGGCACCACCGTGCTGGGCGTGGCCCACGACGCCTTCGAGGAGGAACTGAGCGCGCTGAAGTCCGCCCGGGGCGTCCACGACGACCTGGGCCTGGACGCCGGCGACCTGGCCGCACTGGTCACCCGCTACCGCGGCCTGATCCGCGAGGCCACCGGCACCGACTTCCCCCAGGACCCCGCCGAGCAACTGCGCGGCGCCATCCGCGCCGTCTTCTCCTCCTGGGACAACCAACGCGCCCGGCTCTACCGCAAACGCGAGCACATCCCCGACGACCTCGGCACCGCGGTGACCATCCAGACCATGGTCTTCGGCAACCTCGGACCGGACTCCGGCACCGGCGTGGCCTTCACCCGCGACCCGGCCACCGGCCGCCCCGGCGCCTACGGGGACTACCTGCCCAACGCCCAGGGCGAGGACGTCGTCGCCGGGGTGCGCAACGCCGTGCCGCTGCGCGAACTGGAACGCATCGACCCGCTCTCCTACGCCCAGTTGCGCGACTTCCTGCGCATCCTGGAGGAGCACTACCGGGACATGTGCGACGTGGAGTTCACCGTCGAGCGCGGCCGGCTGTGGATGCTCCAGACCCGGGTCGGCAAACGCACCGCCGAGGCGGCCTTCCTCATCGCCGCCCAACTGGTCGACGAGGAACTGATCACCGTCGACGAGGCCCTGGCCCGAGTCAGCGGCGAGCAGCTGGCCCGGCTGATGTTCCCCCGCTTCCGGCCCGACGAGGCGGCCGCGGTACTCGCCCACGGCGTTCCGGCCTCGCCCGGCGCGGCGGTCGGCGCGGCCGTCTTCGACTCCGCCGAGGCGGTGCGACGCGCCGCCACCGGCGAGAAGGTCGTGCTGGTGCGGCGCGAGACCACCCCCGACGACCTGCCCGGAATGATCGCCGCCGAGGCCGTGCTGACCAGCCGGGGCGGCAAGACCAGCCACGCCGCCGTGGTGGCCCGCGGCATGGGCAAGGTGTGCGTGTGCGGCGCGGAGGAACTGGATGTGGACACCGCGGCCCGGCGGTTCACCACCGCGGACGGCACGGTCGTCGGAGAGGGCACCACCGTCTCGGTGGACGGCTCGGCCGGGACGGTCCACCTCGGCGCCCTCCCGCTCGTCGAGTCCCCGGTGATGGCGTACTTCGAGACCGGACGGATCCCCGACGACCTGGTCGACGCCGTCGCCCGCATCATGCGGCGCGCCGACGAGGTGCGCCGGCTCGGCGTGCGGGCCAACGCCGACACCCCGCAGGACGCCGAACGCGCCCGCCGGTTCGGGGCGCAGGGCATCGGCCTGTGCCGCACCGAGCACATGTTCCTCGGGGAGCGCGGCCCCCTGGTCGAGGCCGTCATCCTCGCCGCGACCGACACCGAACGCGAGCAGGCGCTGGCGGCTCTGCTGCCACTGCAACGCGAGGACTTCACCGCGATCCTGGCCGCGATGGACGGCCTGCCGGTCACCATCCGGCTCATCGACCCGCCGCTGCACGAGTTCCTGCCCGACCACACCGAACTCGCGGTGCGGGTGGCGTCCGCGAAGGCGGCGGGCGGCACCCCCGATCCCCGGGACGAGCGGCTGCTGGCCGCCGTCGAGCGGATGCACGAGCAGAACCCGATGCTGGGACTGCGCGGCGTACGGCTGGCCTTCGCGGTGCCGGGCCTGGTGGCCATGCAGGTGCGGGCCATCGCGGAGGCGGCGGCGCGCCGGCTGCGCGACGGCGGCAGCCCGCAGGCCCAGATCATGGTCCCGCTGGTCGGCACGGCCCAGGAGCTGCGGATCGTGCGCGCGGAGATCGAGGAGGTGCTCTCGGAGGTCTTCGAGGAGGTCGAGGCGCTGGACGGCTGCCCGGTGGGCACCATGATCGAGCTGCCCAGAGCGGCGCTGACGGCCGGCGAGATCGCCGCCGAGGCCGACTTCTTCTCCTTCGGCACCAACGACCTGACCCAGACGACCTGGGGCTTCTCGCGGGACGACGTGGAGGGGTCGTTCTTCACGGCGTATCTGCGCGAAGGGGTCTTCGCCGTCTCGCCGTTCGAGTCCATCGACGCGGGCGGGGTCGGCCGGCTGATCGGGATGGCGGTCGAGGAGGGCCGGGCGGCGCGCCCGGGACTGGAGATGGGCGTCTGCGGGGAGCACGGCGGCGATCCGCAGTCGGTCCACTTCTTCCACGACGCGGGACTCGACTACGTCTCCTGCTCGCCGTTCCGGGTGCCGGTGGCCCGGCTGGAGGCGGGGCGGGCGGCGCTGCGCACCGGGACGGAGGAGGGCACCCGCTGAGCGGAGTTCCCCGGGTGCGCCGTCCGGGCGGACGGCACACCCGGGGCCCGTCGGCTGCCTTACTTGTCGTCGGAGTCGCCGTGCGCGGTCGCCGAGACCTGGTCGTGCCAGGCGGCCTTCGCGCCGGAGTCGCCGATGCGGTAGACCTGCACCACGGCACCGGCCGACACCACGAGCGCGACCAGCGCCACGACGACCCGCACCGGCACGGAGGCGCCGCGTCCGGCGCCGGCACCGTCCGCGTCCGCGGCGGCCGTGCGGCGCCCCCACCACCACACCAGCGCCGCCACCACGAACAGTCCCGCCGCCCACGGCAGCATGCTGTCGCCGAGCCGGGCGTGCGCCCGCAGCAGGGGGTCGCGGTCCATGTGGTGCTCCAGCCACTCCCCGGCGTGGGTGGTCAGGGGTACGACGGCGAGGGAGACCAGGGCCAGCAGCGGCAGCAGCACTCCGAGCCGGCGCTGCAGGACCGGGGAGACCGCGCAGGCGATCAGGACGAGAGCGGTCAGGGGAATCAGGACGACAACGGCATGGACCAGGAGGACATGTGCGGGGAGGCCGTTGATGACCGTCGGACCCATGGGGGGATCTCCTCAGCGTGAGACGTTGAAGGTTTGACAACGTTGCGTCGTCGGCGTGGGGGAACCTACTACATGTTGTAGAAGCATTGGGGTGGACTTTCGGCCTTCTCGTGGATGGGGAGGTGTTCGCTTGCATCCCGCACGCGTGGGGTTTCGTGAATCGATGGCCGGAGCGAACGCGCAGGTCACGGCAGTGTCGGCTGCCCGGCGGGTGGGACGTCCGGGAATATGCCGGCGGTTGCCGGGGGTGTGGGGAGGGGCCGGAATCCGCCGGTCTGCCCCTACTGGCCAGTCACACCTTGCCGTTGATTATTAAACGAATATGTTCTCGGTGTTCGCTGCATGTTTCCGGCCTCCGCCGGGCCGGTCGCCGCGCCTTTCACCCGGGGGCCGTCGATGAGCCGAAACCCGGTTTTCCGCCGAATTCCGGCTACCGGGGCAGACATGCGGGATCCCGGTATCGCGCGCCATATAGCGCGTGATATCCGGCGGGCGGTAAAGCGCCGGTTCGGTGTTCTGGTCGTCCTCGCGGCTCCCGCCGGCCCGCGCCGCCCCGAGCCGTCAGGGGGGCGGCTCCCGCCCCGCCGCCGTGCCGAGGATCTCCCGCTCGATACGGTGCCGCACCGAGGCCGTCAGCGCGGCCAGCCGCTCGGAGACCCGGGCCCGAGGCGCCACCGGATCACGGATGGCGCGGGCCGCCTCCGGCAGCTCCGCCAGGTCGGCGCGGAAGCGCTCCAGCGCGCTCCCGGGCGTGGCGGGCGGGCCCGTGCGCCGCCCGTCCCGCATCACGGTCTCCAGCAGGGGCCGGCCGCCGGGCGGCGCGGGCTCCTCCCGCAGCGCGATCACGTCGTCGAAGCCCGGCAGGCGGTAGACCTGCTTGGCGGCGGGCGCCGTCACCTTGGCCGACGACAGCTTCATCACCGGCCGGCCGTCGTAGCCGACCAGCTTGTAGGCGCTGTCGAGGTACGGCGCGTCGTCGGACACCCCGACGCGGGTGCCGACCGCGAAGGCGTCGACCGGGGCGCCGCCGCGCACCAGGTCGTCCACCGCGAACTCGTCCAGGCCGCCGCTGGCCAGCACCCGTACCTCGGGCAGCCCGGCGTCGTCCAGGATCCGCCGGGCCCGCACCGCCTCCTCGGCCAGGTCGCCGCTGTCCAGGCGGACCGCGCAGCCCGGCCCGCGGTCCAGTGCGCGCAGCACCCGCGCCGCGATCGCCACGCCCGCGGCGGTGTCGTAGGTGTCCACCAGGAAGGTCACCGGGCCGGGGTGGGTGCGGGCGAAGGCGTGGAAGGCCCGCTCCTCGTCGGGGAATGCCTCGATGTAGGAGTGCGCCATGGTCCCGACCGCGGGCAGGCCGTAGCGGGCGGCCGCCGCCACGTTGCTGGTCCCGGCGAAGCCGACCAGCGCGCCCACCCGGGCGGCCTGGCATCCTGCCTCGATGCCGTGGGTGCGGCGCAGCGAGAAGTCCACCACCGGGCGGCCGGCGGCGGCCAGCACGCAGCGGGCCGCCTTCGAGGCGATGGACGTCTGGTGGCTGACCTGGTTGAGCAGATGGGTCTCGACCAGCTGGGCCTGCGGCAGTTCTGCGGTGACCTCGAGCAGCGGCTCGCCGGCCAGGACGACGCGGCCCTCGGGAACCGCCCGTACCTCCCCGGCGAACTCCAGGCCCAGCAGCGGCTCCAGGTCCCGGGGTGGCCGGTGCAGTGCGGCGGCGAACGCCTCGATCTGCGAGGGGCCCAGCCGGTAGCGGGCGAGCAGGTCGAGGGCCGGTTCCAGCCCGGCGGAGACCAGGAAGCCGCGGGAGGGCGGCATCTTGCGGACGAACAGGCTGAAGGTGGCCGGTCTGGTCATGCCCTCGCGCAGGTAGGACATGGCCATCGTCACCTCGTACAGGTCCGTGGCCGTCAGCGGGAACATCGCGGTCAACTCCCCTGGGGGCGGGCCGGTGGAGAACCGGCCGCCCCCTCAGGCTGCCGGTCGGGCGAAGGGGGAGGAAAGGGGCATCGGTCCCGCCTTCCGGGGCCGCCCGGCCCAGCGCCGTCCCCGGGTCGCCGAGGCCCGGGGCCGCCGTCTGCCGCGGCCTGTGGGCCGCAAGGCCGGAAGGCGCGGACCGTTCGGCTCTAACGCCCGCCCGGGGCGCGGCGGTGGCATGGAGACGGCGGGCCCCGGCACCGGCCGGGCAGTACGCCGGGACCGCCGGGACCGCCGAGAAGACTGGAGGGCCGCCGTGCCGCACCCCACAGGCGCCGGGAGCGGCGCACCGACCGCCCGGGAGGCCCTCGCCGCCCGGGCCCGGCGAGCGTTCGAGCCGGCCCTGCTCGCCCTGACCGGCGCCGCGCTGCTCGGCGGTGTCATCGCCTGGGCCGTCGGCGCCGGGGGCGTCGCGGACGCGTTCTGGATCGCCGGGACGGCCGTGGCGATCCCGCCGTCCATCGCCTGGGTCGTCGCCGCGCTGCGCAAGGGGCGCGCCGGTGTGGACCTGATCGCGGTGCTCGCCCTGGCGGGGACCTGGGTGGTCGGCGAGTACCTGGCGGGTTCCCTGATCGCGCTGATGCTGGCCACCGGGCGTGCCCTGGACGCCGCCGCGGAGCGCCGCGCCACCCACGACCTGCGCGCCCTGCTGGAGCATGCCCCGCGCTCGGCGCGCCGCCGCACGGCCGGGCGGGTGGTCGTCGTCGCGCTGGCCGAGGTCAGGCCCGGGGACCTGCTCGTCGTCGGGCCCGGGGAGGTGGTCCCGGTGGACGGCCGGATCACCGAGGGCCCGGCCATGCTGGACGAGTCCGTGCTGACCGGGGAGTCCGCCCTGGCCGAACGCGGCCGGGACGACCCGGTGCGCAGCGGTGTGGTCAACGCGGGCGGCGTCTTCGAGATCGAGGCCACCGCCACCGCCGCGGACAGCACCTACGCGGAGATCGTGCGGCTGGCCGAGCAGGCCGGCGCGCAGCGGGCGCCGATGGTGCGGCTGGCCGAGCGGTACGCCGCCTGGTTCCTGCCGTTGACGCTGGTGGTGGCCGCCATCGCCTGGCTGCTCAGCGGCTCCGCGGTGCGGGCCGTCGCGGTGCTGGTCGTCGCCACCCCCTGTCCGCTGCTGCTCGCCGCCCCGGTGGCCATCGTCTCCGGCCTGTCCCGGGCGGCCCGGCAGGGCGTCATCGTGCGCGACGGCGGGGCGCTGGAGAGCCTGGGGCGCGCCCGCACCCTGGTGGTGGACAAGACGGGCACCCTCACCGTCGGCCGCCCCCGGGTCCTGGAGGTCGCCGCGGCACCCGGGCGGTCGCCTGCCGAGTTGCTGCGGCTGGCCGCCTCGCTGGACCAGATCTCCGCCCATGTGCTGGCCCAGGCCATCGTCCGGGAGGCGCGCGCCCGCGGCTGCGAGCTGACGCTGCCGCAGGACGCCGGCGAGGAGCCGGGACGCGGACCGGCCGGGCGGGTCGACGGCCACCACGTCACCGTCGGCAAGCTGACCCTGCCGCCCGGCTCCCGCCCGCAGTGGGCGCAGGCCGCGGAGAACCGAGCCGCCCTGGACGGTGCCGCCATCGCCTGGATCACCGTGGACGGCTCCCTCGCCGGTGCCGTGCTGCTGCAGGACCCGCTGCGCCACGACGCCCCCCGCACCCTGCGGCGGCTGCGCTCGGCGGGCCTGACCCGGCTGCTGATGCTCACCGGGGACCGGCCGGAACCGGCCCGTGAGGTCGCCGCCGTCCTGGGCCTGGACGACGTCCGCGCCGAGCAGTTGCCCGCCGACAAGGTCGCGGCCGTCCGGGCGGAGAGCGAGCGGGCGGTCACGGTGATGGTCGGCGACGGCGTCAACGACGCGCCGGCGCTGGCGGCCGCCGACGTCGGCGTGGCGATGGGCGCCCGCGGTTCGACCGCCTCCTCCGAGGCCGCCGACGTGGTGCTGACCACCGACCGGGTGGACCGGCTCGCCGACGCCATGGAGATCGCGGTGCGCGCCCGGCGCATCGCCGTGCAGAGCGCCGCCGGCGGCATGGGCCTGTCCCTGGCCGCGATGGTCGCGGCGCTGCTGGGCTGGCTGCAGCCGGCGCCCGGCGCGCTGCTCCAGGAGGCCATCGACGTCCTCGTCATCCTCAACGCCCTGCGGGCCCTGTGGCCGGTCCCCGGTACCCGGCTGGTCCTGGAGCCGGCCACCGAGGAGATGCTCCACCGCTTCGCGGCCGAGCACGACGACCTGCGGGACGTCCTCGACCTGGTACGCGAGGCGGCCGGCCTGCTGTCCGACGAGCACGGCCCGCGGGCGCTGGAGGCCGTGCGGGAGATCCACCGCCTGCTCGACGAGCGCCTGCTGCCGCACGAGTACGCCGAGGAGCACCAGCTCTACCCGGCGCTCGCCGACCTGCTCGGCGGCCCGGAGACCACCGCGACGATGAGCAGGGCGCACACCGAGATCGAACGGCTCTCCCGCCGCATCGCCACCCACCTGGCCCTGGCCGAATCGCAGGGCGGACTGCGTCCCGAGCAGCTGGACGACCTGCGGGCCTGCCTGTACGGGCTGCACTCGGTACTGAAGCTCCATTTCCGGCAGGAGGAGGAATCCTACTTCTCGCTCGCCCCCTGACCTTCCGTACGGTGCGGCGCCGCAGGCCGCGGTCGAGTCCACCAGTCGACCGCGGCCCGCGGCGCCGCACCGGGCTCTCAGGCGCTGCGCGCCATCTCGGTGTCGTCCGTGCCGAAGTCCAGGCGCTGCTCGACCTCCACCACCCCGTCCACGCTGCCGCACAGCTCCACCAGCACCGGGATCAGGCTGCGGCGCGCCACCGTGCCGCTGAGCACCACCCGGCCCGCGGAGACCTCCACGCCCACCGAGGACGGCGGTTCGCCCATGGTGCGGACCAGGACGTCCTCGATGATCTCGGTGCGGATCGCCTGGTCCCGCCGCAGGTAGACGCGGAGCAGGTCACCGCGGCTGACGATGCCGGCCAGCCGTCCCGCGTCGTCGATCACCGGCAGCCGCTTGACGTGGTGGTCCTCCATCACCCGGGCCGCCTCCTGCACCGTCCACTCCGGCCGCGCGCACACAGCCGGGCTGGACATCAGGCCCTCGGCGGTCGTGGCGGCCGGCCCGCCGCCCGGGTCCGGCCGCCGGAGGTCCCGGCGCAGCAGGTCCGCCTGGGAGACGATGCCCAGCGGCCGCCCGGTCCCGTCCACCACGGGGACGGCCGTCACCTCGTTCTCGCGCAGCAGATGGATGATCTCCATGAACGGGGTGCCGGGCCGTACCCGGACGACCTCACGGGTCATCAGGTCGGCGACCGTGGTGTGGTGCAGCATCTACGGTTCCCTTTCACGACGTCAGGCGCGCGGGAGGACGGAGGTGTGGTCCGGCTCCCTGCGGATCGCCACTTTCAGTGCCCCGGTCTCGTCCGGCCGGGAGAACACGTCATAAGCCTCTTCGACCTCGTCCAGGCCGAAGGTGTGGGTGACCAGCGGTGTGACGTCGAGCCGGCCGGCGGTCACCATGCCCAGCAGCTCCGGCGTGGTGCGGGTGTCGACCAGTCCGGTGGTGATCGTCAGGTTCCTCGGCCACAGCTCCTCCAGATGGAGGGTGGCGGGCCTGCCGTGCACGCCGACGTTGGCGAGGTGCCCGCCGGGGCGGACCATGCGGGCGCACATCTCGAACGTCTCGGGGACGCCGACCGCCTCGATGACGACGTCGGCGCCCAGCCCGTCGGTCAGGTCGTCCACCAGCCGCTCGGGATCCTCCGTGGCCTGCGCGACGGCGTCCGCGCCCAGCCCCCGGGCGGCCTCCAGACGCGCCGGGGCGAGGTCGACGGAGATGATCCGGCCGGGAGAGTACAGCCGGGCGGTCAGGACGGCGGCCAGGCCGACCGGGCCCGCGCCGACGACCACCACGGTGTCGCCCGGCCGCACCCGGCCGTTGAGCACTCCCACCTCGTAGGAGGTGGGCAGGATGTCGGAGAGCAGCACCGCGTCCTGCCCGCTCAGCGCGCCGGGCAGCGGGTACAGCGACAGGTCGGCGAACGGGACGCGGACGTACTCCGCCTGCGTGCCGTCGACCAGATGGCCCAGCACCCAGCCCCCGCCGCCCAGGCACTGCCCGTAGGCGGCGGCACGGCAGTAGCGGCAGCGTCCGCAGGCGGAGATGCAGGAGACGAGGACCCGCTCGCCCGGGGTGACGGCCCGCACCGCACTGCCGGTCTCGACGACCTCGCCGACCGCCTCGTGGCCGAGTACGGTGCCGGGCGCCACCTCGGGCACGTCCCCCTTGAGGATGTGCAGGTCGGTCCCGCAGATCGTGGTGGTGTCGACGCGCACGATGGCGTCGCCGGGGTCCTTGACCGCCGGATCCGGCACCTCTTCCCACGCCGACTTCCCGGGTCCGTGGTACACCAGTGCTCGCATCGTCCTCACCTCCCGGCTCGGGGCCGCGGTTCCGGAGCCGGAACGGCCGCGTCCGTCCTGGCACCACCCTGGCCCCGGCCGGCCCCCGCGGCGCAGGGACTGCCGGGGTCCAGTAAGGGGCCGATGGTCCCTACCGGGCGCGGCGCCACCGGCCGTGTGCACGGGCCCGCCCGGTTCACCCGAATGGCGGCCTCGCGTTGCGCCGGCCGTGGGAGCACCGCACGATCGTTCTCGGGCCTGATCACGGCGGGCGGCAGCCAGGCGCCCCCGTCCGGCGCGCACCCCTGACGGGAGCACGCCGGCACCCTGCGGCCCGGGGAACGGCAACCGCCGTCCGGCGCGCGACGACCTCGCGCGGGGACGCGGAAGGCCGCGTCTGCGAGGGCGGCGGCGCCCACCACGCCGGCACCGCCTGCCGAAGCGGGAGGAGCACCTACATGGTCGACATCGACGCCCGGCCGCCCGCCGCGGAGCAGTCCGACTGGGTGAGATGCGACGGCTGCGCGAGCCTGGTCTACGCCAAGCGCTTCCAGCGGACCCTGCGGGTGTGCCCCGACTGCGGGTGGCACGCCCATCTGACCGCGCAGCAGCGCCTCGACGGCCTGCTGGATCCCGGCTCCGCCACGCCCATCCCCCCGCCGGCGGCGGTGCACGACCCCCTCGGCTTCACCGACACCCGGCCCTACCCGGACCGGCTGGCGGACGCCCGCGCGCGCACCGGGCTGTCCGAGGCCGTGGTCTGCGTCCAGGGCCGGATCGAGGGCCGGCCGCTGGTCGTGGCCGCGATGGACTTCCGCTTCCTCGGCGGCAGCCTGGGCTGCGGCGTCGGCGCGCTGATCACCGAGGCGGCGCACACCAGCCTGCGGCAGCGGATCCCGCTGCTGCTGGTCACCGCCTCGGGCGGCGCGCGCATGCAGGAGGGCGTGCTGTCGCTGATGCAGATGGCCAAGACCGCCCAGGCGCTGGCCGAACTCCACGAGGCGGGCATCCTGGTGATCTCGCTGATCACCGACCCCACCTACGGGGGAGTGGCGGCCTCCTACGCCACCCTCGCCGATGTGATCATCGCCGAGCCCGGTGCTCGCCTGGGCTTCGCCGGGCCCCGGGTCATCGAGCAGACCACCCGCCAGCGGCTGCCCAGCGGCTTCCAGACCGCGGAGTTCCTGCTGGCCCACGGCATGGTGGACGACGTGGTGGCGCGTTCCGCGCTGCGGCCGACGCTCGCCAGGCTGCTGGCCCTGGGCGGCACCGGCGAGCGCGCCGGACAGCGGCCGGCGGAGCCGGCGGACCGCCTGCCGCGGCGCCCCGCACGGCCCGGCGGCGTCCTGCGGCGGCCGGAGGAGGTCGAGGAGCGCGACCCGTGGGACGCGGTGCGCCTGGCCCGGCACCCGGAGCGGCCGACCACCACCGACTACGTCTCCCACCTGCTCGACGACTTCCACGAACTGCACGGCGACCGGCTCGCCGAGGACTGCCCCGCCATCGTCGGCGGCCCCGGGCTGCTCGGCGGGCTGCCGGTGATGCTCATCGGCCACCAGAAGGGCGGGGCCGACCTGGCCGAGCGGCAGCGCCGCCTGTTCGGGATGCCCACGCCCGGCGGCTACCGCAAGGCGGCCCGGCTGATGCGGCTGGCCGCCAAGTTCGGCCTGCCGCTGGTCACCCTGATCGACACCCCCGGAGCCAACCCCGGCCCGGAGGCGGAGAAGGCCGGCCAGGCGCTCGCCATCGCCGAGAACCTGCGGCTGATGGCGACGCTCCCGGTGCCGGTCGTCGCCGTCCTGATCGGCGAGGGAGGCAGCGGCGGCGCGCTCGCCCTGGCCGTCGCCGACCGGGTGCTGGTCAGCGCCAACGGCGTGTACTCCGTCATCAGCCCGGAAGGCTGCGCCGCCATCCTGTGGAAGGACGCCCAGGCCGCGCCCACCGCGGCCGCGGCGCTGCGGCTGCACGCCAGGGAACTGCTGCGGCTGGGCGTCGTGGACGGCGTGGTGCCCGAGCCCCCCGGCGGCGCCCACCGCGACCACGCGGCGGCCGCCGCACTGCTGGGCGGGGCCGTCCTGGACAGCCTCGCCGACCTGGTCCCCCGGGACCCCGAGCGGCTGCTGCGCGAGCGCAGGGACCGTTTCCACCGCTTCGGCGTCGCGGACGCCGGAGGGATCGACACCGACGCAGCCACGCAGGCGGGAAGAGGAGCATCGTCGTGACACTCAACAGCGACCAGCGGGAATGGCACGAGAACGGCCACGCGGCGGCCGCCCTCGGCAGGAAGCTCCCCGTCACCGCGCAGCAGGGCCCGTCGCACTCGCCGCATCACGTGCTGGAGTCCCTGTGCCGCACGGTCACCGATCTGGCCACGGCCACCGCGACGACGCCGACCCGGATCAGGCTGCAGCAGGGTGAGACCACCGTCGAGGTGGAGTGGCCGGATCCGGCGGCCGGGTGCCCCGGCGGCGCCCCGCCAGGGCCCGTCGCGGCCGCGGATCCCGCGCCCGCGCCGGAGGCGGCACCCGACACGCTGACGTACGTCTGCGCCCCCACCGTCGGGACCTTCTACCACGCGGCGGCACCCGAGGCGCCGCCGTTCGTCTCGGTGGGCGACCTGGTACGGCCCGGGCAGCCGGTGGGCGTGCTGGAGGTCATGAAGATGATGAGCACCATCGAGGCGGACACCGCCGGCCGGGTGGTGGAGATCCTCGTCCCGAACGGGCAGTCGGTGGAGTTCGAGCAGCGCCTGATCTCCGTCGAGCCGGTCGACGAGGAGCCGGACGCGGCCTGACATCCCCGCTCACGACGCCCGCCGCCCCGCCCCGACCAAGAAGGTGATCCGCGTGTTCTCGACCGTCCTCGTCGCCAACCGGGGTGAGGTCGCCCTGCGGGTGGCCCGTACCTGCCGTGAGATGGGCATCCGCACGGTGGCGGTGTACTCCACCGCCGACCGGGACTCCGCGGTGGTCCGCTTCGCCGACGAGGCGGTCCACATCGGCCCGGCCCCGGCCAAGGGCAGCTACCTCCACGTCCCCTCGATCATCGAGGCGGCCCGGCAGACGTCCGCGGAGGCGATCCACCCCGGCTACGGGTTCCTGTCCGAGGACCCGGACTTCGCGGAGGTCTGCGAGGCCGAGGGCATCACCTTCATCGGCCCGTCCGCCGAGGTGATGCAGCGCCTGGGGGACAAGGCGGTGACCCGGTCGCTGATGGCCGAGGCGGGCCTGCCGGTGCTGCCGGGCAGTATCGGTGCCCTGGCGACGCCCGCGGAGGCCAAGCAGATCGCCGACCGCGTCGGCTACCCGGTCATCCTCAAGGCCGTGGCGGGCGGCGGAGGGCGCGGCATGGCGGTGGTGCGCAGCCCCCAGGACCTGCGGCGGGCGTTCAACGAGACCCGGGCCCACGCCCGCGCGGTCTTCGGTGACGACCGGGTGTACCTGGAGTGCTTCATCGACCACGCCCGGCACGTCGAGGTGCAGGTGCTCTGCGACCGGCACGGCACCGCCCTGCACCTCGGCGAGCGGGACTGCTCGGTGCAGCGGCGGCACCAGAAGCTCGTCGAGGAGTCCCCGGCGCCCGGCCTGACCGGGGAGCAGCGCGCGGCGATCTGCGAGGCGGCGGTGCGCGGCGCCCGGGCGGTCGGGTACGTCGGCGCCGGCACCTTCGAGTTCGTGGTCACGCCGTCCGGCGACTTCTACCTGATGGAGGTCAACTGCCGCCTCCAGGTGGAGCATCCGGTCACCGAGATGGTCACCGGCATCGACATCGTCCGTGAGCAGATCCGGGTCGCGGCGGGGCTGCCGCTGGCGATGCGGCAGGCGGACATCGCGCCGCGCGGGGTCGCCATGGAGTGCCGGGTCAACGCCGAGGACCCGGCCCGGGGCTTCACGCCCACGCCGGGCACCCTCACCGCGTTCACGCCGCCGGCCGGACCGTTCGTACGGGTGGACACCCACGCCCACCCCGGCTGGACGGTGGGCCCCGACTACGACTCGCTGCTGGCCAAGGCCATCGTCTGGGCGCCGGACCGGGAACAGGCGATCGCCCGGATGGACCGCGCGCTGGAGGAACTGCGGGTCGACGGGCGCGGGGTGCGGACCACCCGGGACTTCCTGCGCAGGATCCTGGCGCGCGCCGAGTTCCGCGGCGCCTCGCACACCACCGGACTGGTCGACACCATGGTGCGGGAGGCGGCGAGGCCGCCGGCGGAGCAGGTCGCGGAGCAGGCCGCGGAGCCCGTCGTGCTCGCCTGAGCACCCTTCGAGCCGGGAATCCGCCGGGCCGTTGCGGGTGAGGGCTTGCTCACAGCGGTGTGCGAGGGTTGTTAGGGAAGCCTTACCTGCCCTAGTGTCACGGACGCACCACTTTCCTCCGGCACGGAGTTTTCATGTCCAGCTCGAACATCGCACTGCTCGGCGCCATCGCAGGCCTGACGATCTACCTCGGCCTGCCGATCGGGCGCCTGAGCAAGCCCACCCCGCGCCTGAGGGCCGCCCTGAACGCCGTGGCCATCGGCATCCTGATCTTCCTGGTCTGGGACGTGCTGACAGCCGCCTGGGAGCCGACCGACACCGCGCTGTCCGGCCACCACTGGGGCACCGCGATCTCCGGCGGCCTGGTCCTGGCCGCCGGACTCGGCGTCGGGCTGGTGGGCCTGGTGCGCTACGACGGCTGGATGGCGCGCCGCCGCGCCGCCGCCGCGCCGCGTCCCGCCGGGCCGGGCGCCGCGGCCGCCACCGAGCTGGCGCCCCCGGCCCGCACCCAGGCGGGCCAGCTGTCGCTGATGATCGCGATCGGCATCGGACTCCACAACTTCGCCGAGGGCCTGGCGATCGGCAACTCCGCCGCCCGCGGCGAGCTCTCCCTGGCGCTCCTGCTGATCATCGGCTTCGGACTGCACAACGCCACCGAGGGCTTCGGCATCGTCGCCCCGCTGGCCGCCGGGGGTGAGCGGCCCTCCTGGGGCACCCTGGCACTGCTCGGCCTGATCGGCGGCGGCCCGACCTTCCTGGGCACCCTGGTCGGCCAGCACCTGGTCGACAACACGATCTCCATCGCGTTCCTGGGGCTGGCCGCCGGCTCGATCCTGTACGTCGTCATCGAGCTGCTGGCCGTCGCGCGCCGCGCCGGGTTCAAGGAGCTGACCGCCTGGTGCGTGCTGGGCGGACTGGTGCTGGGCTTCGCCACCGACGCCATCGTCACCGCCGCGGGCGCCTGACGCGGCGCCGCGCGTCCGCCGTCAGCCGCAGCAGCCGGAGGCGGCGGACTCGCGTGCCGCCTGCGGCACAGGGGCGTCGGCGGGCTTGACGGCCCGCACGATCGCCGCGTGCATGCGGTCGGCCACCTGCGTGGTCGGGGTGATCTCGATGCCGGTGAACCCCGCCGCGGCCAGGCCCTGCCGGTATTCGGCGAAGGACAGGGCGCCGGCGATGCAGCCGGTGTACGGGCCGCGCTCGGCCCGCTGGGCCGCGGTCAGCTCGTCGTCGGCGACCACGTCGGAGATGCCGATGCGCCCGCCGGGCACCAGGACGCGGAAGATCTCGGCGAAGACGGCGGACTTGTCGACCGAGAGGTTGATGACGCAGTTGGAGATCACCACGTCGATGGTGCTCGCGGGCAGCGGGATGGCCTCGATGGTGCCCTTGAGGAACTCGACGTTGGCCGCGCCCGCCTGCCGCGCGTTGGCCAGCGCCAGCGCCAGCATCTCCTCGGTCATGTCCAGCCCGTACGCCTTGCCGGCCGGCCCGACCCGGCGGGCGGACAGCAGCACGTCGATGCCGCCGCCGGAGCCGAGGTCGAGCACCCGCTCGCCCTCTCGCAGCTCGGCGACCGCGGTGGGGTTGCCGCAGCCCAGTGAGGCGGCGACGGCCTCGGCGGGCAGCCCGTCGCGTTCGGCGGCGTCGTAGAACGCGGGCCCGAAGGTCTCGTCCACCTCGACGGCGCGCGGTCCGCAGCAGCTCGCGGCGCCCTCGGCCACCGCGGTGGCGGCGGCCGCGTACCGGGCCCGGACGGCTTCCCGCAACTCGCCGGCCTGCTCGCTCATGATGGTCTCCTCTCACCCGCCCAGGCGGCCGGAACGGTTCCGGGCCCGCTGTATAGACGTTTGTTGATGCAAGCCTGCAGGTTGGATCGAGAAACGTCAACATAGAAGGACGTCGAATCATGAGGGCCGGTCACGCGCCACCCGGCCGGCTGCCCGGGTCTTCCACGCCCTGCGCGAAGGGCGGCCCGTTCGCGTTGGACGCCGTCGAGCTCGCTGGCCTTCTGCTGGACCGGGGGCACGGCGGCCGTGCGCCGGAGGAGGCGGCCATCCCCTGGCCGCCATCGGCGGCCTCGGGGCCTGAACGGCCCCGGCCCAAGCGGCGGATCGGGCCGGATGCCCGGCCGTTCGGCCCACCCCGCCGGGCGGCCCGGCGTCGTTACGATCCGGGCATGGGAAAACGACTCAATCGCACGATCGCGGTGGCGGGCGCGGCACTGGTCGGCTCCGCCGTGGCCAAGGAGATGCGCAAGCCGGCGGGGGAGCGCACCTGGCACGGGCGGATCGCGGGCCTGCCCTACGACTTCCGGCCGCCGACGCCGGCCCGGCTGCGGGCGGCGCTGTGGAACCCGGACAGCGACGCGCTGTTCACCCCGCACGCCTTCGGCGTCGGCTACTCGGTGAACTTCGCCCGGCTGCTGGGGCGGCACCCCCGGCCGTGACCACGCCCTGACCGCGTGCGGGGGCCCGGGGCCGTCGCCCCGGGCCCCCGGGGTGGCTCAGCGGAAGGCGTCCTGCCCGGTCAGCATCTTGCCGATGACCAACTGGTGCATCTCCACGGTGCCTTCGTAGGTCAGCACGCTCTCCAGGTTGTTGGCGTGCCGCATCACCGGGTACTCCATCGAGATCCCGTTGGCGCCCAGGATGGTGCGGGCGGTGCGGGCGATGGCGATCGCCTCGCGGACGTTGTTCAGCTTGCCGTAGCTGACCTGCTCCGGGCGCAGCGTTCCGGCGTCCATGCGGCGCCCGAGGTGCAGGGCGAGCAGCAGGGCCTTGTTCAGCTCCAGTGACATGTCGGCGAGCTTGGCCTGGGTGAGCTGGAAACCGCCGATGGGACGGCCGAACTGCTCGCGGGAGCGGGAGTACTCCACCGCCGTCTCCAGGCAGGTGCGCGCGGCGCCGACCGCGCCCCACACGATGCCGTAGCGGGCCTGGTTCAGGCAGCTCAGCGGGCCGCGCAGGCCGGTGACCTCCGGCAGGACCGCGTCGGCCGGCAGGCGCACGCCGTCCAGGACCAACTCGCTGGTGACCGACGCCCGCAGCGACGCCTTGTGCTTGATCTCCGGTGCGGAGAAACCGGGGGTGTCGGTGGGGACGACGAAGCCGCGGACGCCCTCGTCGGTGGCCGCCCAGACCACCGCGACCCCGGCCACCGAGCCGTTGGTGATCCACATCTTGCGGCCGTCGAGCACCCAGTCGCCTCCGGGCTCGCGCTTCGCGCGGGTGCGCATGGAGGCCGGGTCAGAGCCGTGGTCGGGCTCGGTCAGGCCGAAGCAGCCGATCACCTCCCCGGCCGCCATCCGGGGCAGCCACTGCTGCTTGTGCTCCTCGCTGCCCCAGCGGTGGATCGCGTACATCGCCAGCGACCCCTGCACCGACACCAGCGAGCGGATCCCGGAGTCGCACGCCTCCAGCTCCAGGCACGCCAGTCCGTACTGCACCGCGCTCGCGCCCGCGCAGCCGTAGCCCTCCAGGTGCATGCCCAGGGCGCCCAACGCGCCCAGTTCGCGGGCGAGTTCACGGATCTGCGGCAGTTCCCCGTCCTCGTACCACTGCGCGATGTGCGGTGCGACCCGGTCGGCGCACCAGCGGCGCACGGTGTCGCGGACCGCGGTCTCCTCCTCGTCGAGCAGGTCGTCGACGCCGAGCGGGTCCGCGGGATCGATCGGGGAGCGGGCGGGCCGGGGGGCGGCGGGCTGGTTCATGGCTGCGGCTTCCTGTGAGGGTGGGGTGGGGCGGGGACGGCGGCGGGTCAGGCGCCGGAGAAGCGGCGGCGCAGCTCCCGCTTGAGCACCTTGTGGCTGGCGCCCAGCGGATAGGAGTCCACGAACTCGACCCGGCGAGGGTATTTGTACCTGGCCAGGTGCTGCCTGGACCAGGCGATGATCTCCTCGGGGGTGGGGACGGCCGCCGCGTGCCGGTCGGCGATGAGGACGGCGCAGACCTCCTCGCCGTACTTCTCGTCCGGCACGCCGATCACCGCGGCCTCCGCGATCGCCGGGTGGCGCAGCAGCGTCTCCTCCACCTCGCGCGGATAGACGTTGAAGCCGCCGCGGATGATCATGTCCTTCATGCGGTCGACGATGCGGACGAAGCCGGATTCGTCCTTGGTGCCCAGGTCACCGGTGCGGAACCAGCCGTCGACCAGGGCGGCCGCGGTCTCCTCGGGCCGGTCCAGGTAGCCGGAGAAGACGTTGTGGCCGCGGATGACGATCTCGCCGAGCTCGCCCGCGGGGACGAACTCGACGCGGTCACGCGGCTCGGGCCGGGCGATCTCGACGTCCACGCCCCACACCGGGTGGCCGACGGTGCCCGGCCGGGTGCCGAAGGCGGCCTGGTTGGCGGTGGCCAGCGGCGCGGTCTCCGACAGGCCGTAGCCCTCCCGGATCTCCGGGCCGAAGACCTCCCGGAACCGCTCCAGGGCGGGGCCGGGCAGCGAGGCGCCGCCGGAGACGCAGGTGCGCAGCGCGGGCAGTTCGGCGGCGTCCTCGGCGGCCTGGAGCAGCGACAGGTACATGGTGGGCACGCCGTGGAAGGTGTTGACGCCCTCGCGGACCATCACCTCGATGGCCCGTGCGGCCTCGAAGCGCGGGAGGAGCACCAGGGTGCCGCCCGAGCGCCAGGTGGCGTTCATGCCGACGGTCTGGCCGAAGCTGTGGAAGAGCGGCAGCGCGCCGAGCACCACGTCGTCCGGGCGGGCGTCATGGGTGTCGAACGCGGCGACGGTGGCGTTCATCACCAGGTTCAGATGGCTGAGCACCGCGCCCTTGGGTGCCCCGGTGGTGCCGGAGGTGTAGAGGATGACCGCGGGGTCCATGGGGGAACGGGTGGCGTAGGACGGCCAGGGTTCGGCCGCCGCGGCCAGGTCCTCCAGGCGGCCGTCGCCGGCCGGGGCGTCGTCGGCCCCCGGCCCGAGCGTCACCATCCGCGCGCCCGCCAGCTCGGCGGCCCGCTCGCCGGTGGCGGCCTGGGCGGTGTGGCACAGCAGCAGCCGCGCCCCGCTGTCCCGCAGGACGTGCGCCGCCTCGCCCGCGGTCAGCAGCAGGTGCACCGGGACCACCACCGCGCCGGCCGCGAGGATCGCGTAGTAGGCGCGGGGGAACTCGGCCGTGTTGGGGGCCAGCAGCGCCACCCTGTCGCCGGGCCGTACCCCGAGGCCGGCCAGTGCCGCCGCCTGGGCGCGCACCTGGTGCCACAGCCGTGCGAAGCCGATCCGCTGCTCGCCCTCGATCAGGGCGGTGTGCTCGGGGCGGCGGCGGGCGGCCTCGGCCAGGATGGCGGCCACGGACAGGGTGGTCATGGGTGGGGGTCCTCCTCGGTTCGCCGGGTGCGGGCGGCAGGGGGCGGTCAGAAGGCGCTGACGCCGGTCAGCGCGCGGCCGATGACCAGCTTCTGGATCTGGCTGGTGCCCTCGTACAGCGTCATCACCCGGGCGTCGCGCAGCAGCTTGCCGGTGGGGTACTCGTCGATGTAGCCGTAGCCGCCGAAGACCTGCAGGGCCTTGTTGGCGCAGCGGACGGCGGCCTCGCTGGCGAACAGCTTGGCGACGGACGCCTCGGTGGCGAACGGCAGCCCGCGCTCGATGTGGTCGGCGACCTGCCAGGTCAGCAGCCGGGCGGCGGCCACGTCCACGGCGATGTCGGCGATGAGCTCCTGGACGAGCTGGTGGCCGGCGATGGGCTTGCCGAACTGCTCGCGCTCCTTGGCGTATCCGACGGCCGCGTCCAGGCAGGCCTGGGCGATGCCGACGCAACCCGCCGCGACCGACATCCGGCCCTTGGCCAGGGCGGACATCGCGACCGAGAAGCCCTTGCCCTCCGGGCCGACCATCGCCGACGCGGGCACCCGGACGCCGTCCAGGGCCAGTTCGGCGGTGGCCTGGCCGCGCAGGCCCAGCTTGCCGTGGATCTCGCGGCGCGTCAGGCCGGGGGTGTCGGTGGGTATCAGGAACGCGCTGACGCCCTTGTGGCCCGGCCCGCCGGTCCGGGCGAAGAGCAGGACGACGTCCGCCCAGGTGCCGTTGGTGATGAACATCTTCGAGCCGCTGATCACGTACTCGTCGCCGTCGCGCACCGCCCTGGTGCTGAGGTTGCCGGCGTCCGAGCCGGTGCCGGGCTCGGTCAGGCCGAAGCAGCCGACCGCCTCGCCGGAGCACAGCCGGGGCAGCCAGGCGCGCTTGTGCTCCTCGCTGCCCCAGGCGGCGATCGACTTGGCGACCAGGCCGAGGGAGACCGACACGATGCCGCGCACCGAGGAGTCGCCGCGCCCGAGCTCCTCGGTGACCAGCGCGTAGGCGAGGTGGTCGCCGCCGGAGCCGCCGTACTCCTCGGCGATGGTCAGGCCCAGGAAGCCGAGGTCCCCGAGCTTCTTGACGATGCCGCGGTCGACGCTCTCGGCGCGGTCCCAGGCGACGACGTGCGGGGTGATCTCGCGGTCGACGAAGTCCTTGGCCAGCCGGCGAACCGCGGCCTGCTCGGGGGTCAGTTCGAGATCCATCGAGGTCACCTCGTGGTCGGGCGCCGCGGCGGGCGCTGTGGGACGGGGCAGGAGCCGGGCGCTAAACTAGCGCTGCAAGTTTTTCGGACTGTAACCGGTCCGGCATCCGGTTGTGAAGAGGGGCCGGTGGGCGGTGGGACAGGGATCAGGCGTCGGCTTCGGAGAGCCGCCGGGCGCGCCGGACGGCCTGCTCCGCCTGCCGTCCGGCCTGGCGGGCCGCCTGCTCGGCGGCCTCCAGCCGGGTGCGGGCCGACCGCTCCTGCTCACCGGCGGAGCGCTGCTCGCCCTGCGCCGCCCGCAGCCGTTCGGCCAGCTCGGCGGTCCGGCGCTCGGCGCGCTCGCGCAGCCGCGACGCACGGGCCAGATCCCGCCGTGCCGCGGTCAGCTCGCGCTCCGCGGCCCGGGCCCGCCGCTCGGCCGCCTCGGCCTGCTCGGCGGCCTCCCGGGCCCGCGCGGCGCGGCGCTCGCGCTGCTCCCTCGCCTGCTGCTCGCGCTGTTCGCGCTGTTCCTGCTCCTCGCGCTCGCGCCGCTCCCGCTCCTGGGCCGCCGTCGCGCGGTCCTGGGCGTCGCGGCGCCTGCGGGCCTGGTCCAGGTCGACCGGCTCGGCGGCGGCACGGCCCCGGCGCGCCCCGGCCGCCTGACGCGGCGCGCGGCTGCCGGCGGAGGGCAGCGGGTGGATCGTGGCCCCGGCCCCGGCCCCGGCCCTGGTCTCGGCCCCGGCCCCGGCCCTGGTCTCGGCCTCGGCTCCGGCTCCGGCCCTGGTCTCGGCTCCGGCTCCGGCTCCGGTCTCGGCTCCGGCTCCGGCTCCGGTCTCGGCCCCAGCTCCGGCTCCGGTCTCGGCCCCGGCCTCGGCTCCGGCGAAGCCGACGGGCGGCGCCAGCGGCCTGGCCAGCCGCCCGGTGGACCACTCCTTGGCGGCCCGCGGATCGGCCAGCACCGCGCTCAGGGTGCCCTCCACCTCGCGCAGCACGTCCTCGCCGAC
>JBEHXI010000047.1:0-34504 GCA_048498775.1 Actinomycetota bacterium
ACGACGGGCGTGACGACCACGACGGGCGCGGACTGCGCAGCCTCCGTGGCGACGACGACCCGGGCGAGCACGGCGAGCACGGTGGGCACCGCGAGTTCATCGAGCACCACAGGACCGGCGGGTACGTCGTCGAGCACAGCGGCGGTGCCGCGGCGCGCGGCGCGGCCGTCGGCTCGCCGGGCCTGCTGTCCGGCAACCTGACGCAGGTGCCGGTCAACATCCCGGTCAACGTCTGCGGCAACACCGTGGACGCGGTCGCGCTGCTGAACCCGGCGTTCGGCAACGCCTGCGCCAACACGTCGGGCTCCCGGGTCCACGTGGTGCCGCCGATCCACCACAAGGTGGTCCACGAGTGCTCCGGCGAGTGCTACGAGCACCACCCGAGGCACTACCAGCCGCCGCAGGCGGAGAAGGTGACCACGCCGGCCCAGGCCAAGGTGACCGCCCCGGCGCTGGCCAAGACCGGTGCCGACTCGGTCGACGTCGTCCTGCCGATCGGCGCGGGCATGCTCCTCGCCGGCACGGTGCTCTACCGCCGTGGCCGTCGCGCCCGCGGCTGAACAACCCCGATCACGACCGGGCGGTCGCACTCCGGTGCGGCCGCCCGGTCGCGTCCCGGCAGGTCACCAGGTGGCGCGGACCTGGCGGATGATCCGGCGGCGCAGCCGCACCTTGCGGCTGCCGTCCGGGTAGAGGCGCAGCCGGTCCAGCTCCCAGTGACCGTACTCCGCGTGGTCCGTCAGAAGGCGCCGCGTGGCGTTCCGGGAAACCCCTCGCGGCACATACAGGTCTTGAAATTCGTATTCCGGCATCACATCTATTGTGCGGGCAAGCGCCCGGTACGGATAGCGTCTGCACCATGTCTGATGCCGCGCAGCCCACCGCCTCCGACGTACGCGCCGCCGCCGAGGCGGTCAAGGCAGCGATCGACCGCCACCTCGCCGCCATCGAGAACCGCACGGGCGACGACGACCCGGAGGTCTACGAGGCCTTCGACGCCCTGGCCACCGCGGCCGAGGTCTACGACGAGCTGCTCTACGAGGTCCACGACGAGGTCACCCCCTTCGAGGTGCCGGCCGGGGACGCGCTTCCCGCCTACACCGGCCCCCAGGAGCCGAGCGCGGTCAGCGTGCTGATCCGCCGGGACTACACCGTCGCCGACCAGCGGCGGCTGATGGCCCAGGCCGAGCGGGTGTCCGAGTCGGTCACCGCCGGCTCCGGGGTGAACGCCGGAATCGGCGCCCTCTTCGGGGAGTACGAGCCCGACGAGATCGCCTCCCGGCACAAGGAGTTCGGCCTGGAGGAGGGCGACTCCACGGTGTGGGTGCTGGCCACGGAGCCCGCGGAGGCGGGGGAGTGGCTGGCCGCGCCCTTCGACCACGCCGACCCGGAGTCGGTGATCTGCCGCTTCGACGTCAGCGCCGTCTTCGACGACGAGGACGAAGACGGCGGGCCCGGCGGGCACGGCACCGGCCGCGGCACCCGCGCCCTCGACGGGGACCGCTGACCGGTCCGGACGGGCCCGCGCGGCCGTGCGGGGCCGGCCGCCCGACGGCAGCCGGCCCCGGAGGCCGTCAGCCGGCCGACTGCTCGCGCAGGATCGTGCGCAGCCGGGTGGTGCGGTCCTTGGCCGGTACCTCCGCGACGGCCCGCGGCAGCGCCTGGTCCACGCCGTGCACCACGGACAGGTGCCGCTCCCCGCGGCTGAACGCCGTGTAGACCCAGGCGCGGGTCAGTGCCGGCGCCGCGTCGCCCGGCAGCACCACGACCGCGGCCGGCCAGCGGATCCCGGCCGCCTCCTGGGCCGTGACGGCCCAGCCGTGCCGGAGGGTGGCGGCCACCCGGCCGCGCGGCACCAGCACCGGCGTCCCGTCCGCGTCCAGCCGCAGCCCCTCGGCGTCCGCGCCGGCGACGGTGGCGGGCAGCACCCGGCCGGGGGCGGGCACGTACACCACCCGGTCCCCGGGGTCGAAGCCGGCGAACCGGCCGGGGCCGGGGTTGAGCCGCTCCTTCAGCGCCGTGTTGAGCGCCCCGGTCCCCACGGCGCCCCCCTGCCCCACCGTGATGACCTGGGTCTGCGCGGCGGGAATCCCGAAGGCCCTCGGGACCGAGTCGGCGACCAGCTGGACGGTGCGGTGCACCGCCTCGCCGGCGTCCCGCACCGGGACGATCACCACCTCCCGCTCCGGCGCCTCCACCGGCAGCAACTCGCCCACCCCGACGCCCGAGACCAGCTCGCCGATCGGGCCCGGGTCGGGGGTGCGGGAGGCGACGTTCGGGCAGATCCGGGCGGCCAGCAGGTCGGCGAAGACCCGGCCGGGGGCGGCCGACCACAGCACGCCGGGATCGCCGCTGAGGACCAGCCGGGCACCGTCCGGGACGGACTCCACCAGCGTGGCCGCCAGCTCGGCGCCCAGCAGGGGGGCGTCCAGGACGGCGAGCAGGTCCAGGGCCAGGGCACCGTCCTCGGCCCGCCCGGGGCCCTCCCGGCCGGAGAGCAGCCCGTCGACGGTCAGCGCGGCCTGCTGGCCGTCCTCGCCCAGCATCGCCGCCAGCCGCCGTCTGCCGTCCTCGGTGAACGCGGCCGCGTAGGCCCGCAGCCCCGCCGCCCGGGCGGCCGCGACCAGCGCGGCCGGCTCGGCCCTGGCCGCCTCGCCGCCGGTGTGCGTCACCACGCCGCTGCCCGCCACCGCGCGCATCAGGTCCGCGGCGGAGGGGGAGGGCGCCGTCTCCGGGTCGGGATGGACGCCGGTGTCCCCGGTCTTCCCGGTATCCCCGGTGTCCGCGGTCTCCACATAGCCGTTCAGCAGCCGCAGCAGGCCGTCGGCGAGGCTCTCCTCGGCCAGCGCGTACCGGTCGAGGCCCAGCAGCAGCGTGACCGGTACGTCCTCCTCCTCTTCCGAAGCGCCGGAAGCGCCGGAACCCCCCGCGCCGGGCTCCTGCTCCTCCCGGAAGACCATCAACTGGCCGTCCTCGACGGCGCGGCGCAGCGTGCCGTCCGGGTCCGGCACCGCGCGCTTGTCCAGCGCGGCGGCCAGCACCGGCCACTCCAGCGCGGTGTGGCCCGCCTCGGCGGCCCGCTCCAGCAGCCAGGAGACCAGGGCACGGCCGCGCCGCTCGTCGTCCGGGCGGCACGCGGGGCCCAGCAGCGCGCGGGCGAAGGCGTCGGCCTGCTCGGCCCGCACCCCGGGCAGCGCCAGCACCTGCCAGGGGTCCTCGCGCAGCCGCTCGGCGGCCCGCTCGCCCAGCGCCGCCACGGCGGGCCCGGCCAGCGCCGCGGGCGCCCCGCCCCCGGCCAGCACCTGTTCGGCCGCCGCGACCGGCTCGGCGGGCAGCGGGGGTCCGGCCGGGGCGGCGAGGGCCGTGGGCGGCTCCTGGCGCGGCCGCGGCGGCTCCCCGGGCGGCGGGCCGCTCGGGCCCGGCGGCGCGACCGGGGCGGCGGGAGAGGCGGGCCCGCTGCGCTCGATCGCTCGTACCGCCTCGGCGAGCCTGGTCAGCCGCGCGGCGGTGTCCTCCGCGCCTGCGCCGTCGTCCGTGCTCACCGTGCCTGTCCCTTCGCGTCGTTCACAGCGTGCTCCAGTCGTGGTCGGGATACCGGTGCACCGGCGCCGAGACGTCGTCCAGCGCCTGCCGGATCTCATCGGGAAGCGTAAGGGCCTCCACCGACAGCGCCTGCCCGAGCTGCTGCGCCGTGCGGGCGCCGACGACCGGCGCGGCCACCCCCGGCCGGTCGCGTACCCAGGCCAGGGCGACCTGCAGCGGGGTCACCGCGAGCCCGTCGGCGGCGGTCGCCACCGCGTCGACGATCAGCCGGGCCGTCTCGTCCAGGTAGGGCGCCACGAACGCGGCCATGTGGTCGGAGTCGCCGCGGGAGCCGGCCGGCGTGCCGTACCGGTACTTCGCGGTGAGCACCCCGCGTCCCAGCGGCGAGGACGGCAGCACGCCGACTCCCAGGTCCAGAGCCGCGGGCAGCACCTCGCGCTCGATGCCGCGCTGGAGCAGGGAGTACTCCATCTGGGTGCTCGCCAGCGGGGTGCGGCCCGGGGTGGCGTGCTGCCAGGCGGCGGCCTTGGCCAGCTGCCAGCCGCAGAAGTTGGACACCCCCGTGTAGCGGGCGCGGCCCGAGGCGACGGCGATCTCCAGAGCCTGGAGCGTCTCCTCCAGCGGGGTGTGCGGGTCGAAGGCGTGGACCTGCCACAGGTCGACGTGGTCGGTGCCGAGCCGTTGCAGCGAGGCGTCCAGAGCGGCCAGCAGGTGGCCCCGGGAGCAGTCGAAGCGCCGATCCGGGTCGGGGACGCTGCCCGCCTTGGTGGCGATCACCAGGTCGGCGCGCGGCACCAGGCCCTCCAGCAGGCGCCCGAGCAGGTACTCCGCGCCCCCGTCCGCGTACACGTCGGCGGTGTCCACCAGGGTGCCGCCCGCCTCCCAGAAGGCCTTGAGCTGGTCGGCGGCGTCCCGTTCACCGGTGTCGCGCCCCCAGGTCAGCGTGCCGAGCCCCAGCCGGGACACGCGCAGCCCGGTGCGGCCGAGGTGCCTGTGCTCCATGACGGGTGACATTAGTGGCCAACGGCCCGGCGCGGCGCGGTGTGGCACACCTGACAGGCTCCGTGCCGCCCTCCCCGCGCTACAGTCCCGGAAACAGATGAGTTACTGATCGGTAAAGGGTCAGCCGACCACGGACCAGGGGAGCGGTATGCGGCTTGGGATCAACCTCGGCTACTGGGGTGCCGGGATGGACGCGGACAATCTGGCCGTGGCGCAGGAGGCCGACCGGCTCGGCTACTCGGTCTGCTGGGCCGCCGAGGCCTACGGTTCCGACGCGCCGACCGTGCTCTCCTGGGTGGCGGCCCAGACCGAGCGCATCGACGTCGGCTCGGCGATCATGCAGATCCCGGCCCGCACCCCGGCGATGACCGCGATGACGGCCGCCACGCTCGACACCCTGTCCGGCGGCCGCTTCCGCCTGGGCCTGGGCGTGTCCGGGCCGCAGGTCTCCGAGGGCTGGTACGGCGTCAAGTTCGACAAGCCGCTGGCGCGCACCCGCGAGTACGTGGAGATCGTCCGCAAGGCCATGTCCCGGGAGCGCCTGACCCACCAGGGCGAGCACTGGACGCTGCCGCTGCCCGACGGCCCGGGCAAGCCGCTGAAGCTGATCGTGCACCCGGTGCGCGAGCGCATCCCGCTGTACATCGCGGCGATCGGCCCGAAGAACCTGGAGCAGACCGGCGAGATCGCCGACGGCGCGCTGCTGCTGTTCGCCACCGTCGACCAGCTGGAGGAGACCGCGCTGGCCCCGCTGCGCGCGGGCCGCGCCAAGGTGGGCGCGACGCTGGAGGGCTTCGACGTCTGCCCGACGATGCCGATGGCGATCGGCGACGACATCGCGGCGCTGGCGGACAACTTCCGCCCCTACACCGCGCTGTACGTGGGCGGCATGGGCAGCCGCAAGCAGAACTTCTACAACCAGCTCGCGCGGCGCATGGGCTACGAGAAGGAGGCCGCCGAGGTCCAGGACAAGTACCTGGCGGGCGACAAGCAGGGCGCGGCCGCCGCCATCCCGCACGACCTGATGGACCGCACCTGCCTGCTGGGGCCGGTCGAGCGGATCGCCGACCGGATGCGGGGGTACGCCGAGGCGGGCGTGACGACGCTGAGCCTGATGCCGGCCGGGTTCACCCTGGAGGAGCGGATCCGGGCGCTGCGGGCCGGCATGGAGGCGCTGGAGCTGTCCGGCGCCGCGTGAGCGGGGTGGCCTGACGGGCGGTCAGCTGGGCACCAGCCGGCCCAGCAGCCGCCCGAAGGCGATCAGCCGGGCTATCTGCCCGGGGCCGCCGTCCTCCAGCGACTTGCTGAAGCGGAAGGCCTCCGGGCGGAACCGGGCCGCGGCGACCGGGGATTCCGGATCCGTCTGGACGGCGCTCAGCTCGTGCGGCGTGGCGGTGGCCAGCACCAGGTACACCCCGCGGTCCACGCGCCGGCCCCGCTCGTCGCGCCCGACCAGGGTGCGCATCCCGACATGGCCGATGGCGTCCAGCGGCAGCACCTGGATCGACGAGTCCAGCACCGTGCCGCCGGGCGCCGCCTCGTCCGCCAACTCCTCGCTGTGCCACAGGATCAGCCGCCGCCCGTCGCAGACCGCGGCCTCCTGCCACACCGACGCCCCGGCCTCCGTCAGGTCCACGACCCGTTCGAGGGTGAAACCGCGCACCTTGCGGCGGCCCAGCACCCCGCCGATCGCCTCCAGGGCCACGTCCGCGTGGAGGAAGTAGGCCTGCGCCGCGTCGTCGAGACGGGCGTACGGCGACCAGTCGGAGCCGGCCGGAGCCAGCCGCGGAGTGCTTGGGCGACTTCTGGCGGCCCTGCTGAACATGTCCACCTGCTTCGCGATCCCGTCCCCTGGCATCCGTAGTGCGTATCGCACCTTACCCAGCGGAACCGACAGGTGACAGGCAGGGGTCACGGCGGAAATGCGGGATCGCCCCAGGCTGGGAGGGTATGGCCGGGGATGCCCCACGGCCGTGGTGGGGGCTCGGGGGTCCTCCCCGCCACGGCCGTCGCTGGCTCAACGGCCCGAAGCCCGCCGGGGTTACGGGTGCCGCCCGGCCGCGGCCGCCCCGTCGCGCGATCACGCCCGTGATCGCTCCCGCGGCCCCGCCCGCGGGGCGCCGTCACACCCCCCGGCTACCCTCGAAGGCATGCCCATCGTGATCCTGGCCCGGCACGGCCGGTCCACCGCCAACGCCGACGGCGTGCTCGCCGGATGGAGCCCCGGCATCGCCCTGGACGAGCACGGCGCCGAGCAGGCCGCCTCGCTCGCGGCCCGGCTCGCCGCGCTGCCCCTGGTCGCCGTCGTCTCCAGTCCCCTGCAGCGCTGTCAGGAGACGGTCAAGCCGCTGCTGGACGCGCGCCCCGAGCTCCCGCTCCACACCGACGAGCGGGTCGGCGAGTGCCACTACGGCGACTGGACGGGACGCAAGCTGGCCGAACTGACCGACGAGCCCCTGTGGAACACCGTCCAGCACCACCCGTCGGCCGCCGTCTTCCCCGGCGCGGAGGGCGAGTCGGTGCGGGCCATGCAGGCGCGGGCGGTCGACGCGATACGCGACTGGAACGCCCGCGTCGAGAGCGAACACGGTCCCGACGCGATGTACCTGGTGTGCTCGCACGGCGACATCATCAAGTCGGTGGCCGCCGACGCGCTCGGGATGCACCTGGACCTCTTCCAGCGCCTGTCGGTGGAGCCGTGCTCGGTCACGGCGATCCGTTACACCACGCTGCGGCCCTTCCTGCTGCGCCTGGGCGACACCGGTGACTTCGGCGGGCTGCTGCCGCGCACCGCGGAGGCCGCCGGCGAGGGAGACGCCGTGGTGGGCGGTGCCACCGGCACGGAGTGATCGCCTTCCGCAGTAGGGTGGTGCCTCGGAACGTACACAGACACCTGACCGAACAGCCGAGCAAACGGAGCGGGACGTGCCCCGTCAAGTGTTCTTCTACGAGCAGCCGGACCGGTTCATCGCCGGTACGGTCGGGCAGCCTGGCCAGCGCACTTTCTTCCTGCAGGCGACCGCGGCCGGGCGGACCACCAGCGTCGCCCTGGAGAAGGCCCAGGTCGAGGCGCTGGCCGAGCGCATCGACGAACTGCTCGACGAGGTGGTCCGGCGCACCGGCGGCAGCGCGGCGGTGCCCGCCGTCGCGCCGGCGGAGCTGATCGACACCGCGCCGCTGGACACCCCGGTGGAGGAGGAGTTCCGCGTCGGCACCATGGCACTGGCCTGGGACACCGCCGACGAGCGGATGATCCTGGAGGCGCAGGCGCTCGTGGAGATCGACGCCGGCGCCGAGCTGTCGGCCGAGGACCTGGAGGAGGCCGAGGAACTGCTGCTGCAGGACGAGGAGAACGGCCCGCCGATGCTGCGGGTCCGCCTCACCGGCGCGCAGGCCCGCTCGTTCGCGAAGCGGGCCCTGGAGGTGGTCGCCGCCGGGCGGCCGCCGTGCCCGCTGTGCAGCCTGCCTCTCGACCCGGAAGGACACGTATGCCCGCGTCAGAACGGGTACCGCAGGGCGGGCTGACGCCCGTGCCCCCGGGGGCCGGGGCGTCCGCCGCGCCGGCCCGGCCGACGGACGCCGAGCTGCTGGCGGCCGGCGAGCTGACGGTGCGCGGGCGGCTGCGGGACGCCTCCAACGCGGTGCTGTACTGCGCGGTCGCCCTGGACGGGCGGGAGGCGATGTGCGTCTACAAGCCGGTGGCGGGGGAGCGTCCGCTCTGGGACTTCCCGCACGGCACGCTGGCCGCCCGTGAGGTGGCCGCCTACCTGGTCTCGGAGGCCACCGGCTGGGGGCTGGTGCCGCCGACCGTGCTGCGGGACGGCCCGTTCGGCGAGGGCATGTGCCAGCTGTGGATAGAGGCCGACCCGCAGGCCGAGCTGCTGGCCCTGGTGGAGGGCGAGGAGCCGGAGCCGGGCTGGCGGGCGATCGGCTTCGCCGAGGTCGGCGAGGGAGAGACCGCGCTGCTGGTGCACGCCGACGACGAGCGGCTGCGACGGCTCGCCGTCCTGGACGCGGTGATCAACAACGCCGACCGCAAGGGCGGCCACCTGCTGCCCACGGCCGACGGGCGGCTGTACGCCATCGATCACGGGGTGTCCTTCCACACCGAGGACAAGCTGCGCACGCTGCTGTGGGGCTGGGCGGGCGAGCCGCTGACCGGGGAGGCCCGGGAGGTGCTGGGGCGGCTGTCCGGGCTGCTCGGCGGCGACGGGGGCCCGGACGGGCTGGCCGCCCGGCTGGCCGGGCTGCTGACCGCCGAGGAGATAGCGGCCGTGCGGGCCCGGGTGGACGCGCTGCTGCGGACCGGCCGGCACCCGGAGCCGGGCGGCGGCTGGCCTGCCATTCCGTGGCCGCCGGTGTGACGTTTCGGGGCATCACCGATGTGCCGTTTCCTCTCGGCACCAGCGGTCGCGTCCCCCTACATGATCCGGGCCGGAAAACAAGAGTGCCCATCCGGTCATCCTCGGTCGATCCGGTTCGTAGTCGAAAGACACGTCCGGTTACGCTCATGACATGCATGCCTGGCCCGCTTCGGAGGTTCCCGCCCTGCCCGGCAGGGGACGCGAACTCCGCCTCCACGACACCGCGACGGGCGGTCCGATCGCCCTGGACCCCGGTCCCGTCGCCCGCATCTACGTGTGCGGCATCACCCCCTACGACGCCACCCACCTGGGGCACGCGGCCACCTACAACGCGTTCGACCTGGTGCAGCGCGTGTGGCTCGACACGAAGCGGCAGGTCCACTACGTCCAGAACGTCACGGACGTCGACGATCCGCTGCTGGAGCGGGCCGTGGCCACCGGCGAGGACTGGACGGCCCTCGCCGAGCGGGAGACCGCGCTGTTCCGCGAGGACATGACCGCCCTGCGGATCCTCCCGCCGCAGCACTACATCGGCGCGGTCGAGGCGATACCCGGCATCGTCCCGCTGGTCGAACGGCTGCGGGAGGCCGGCGCCGCCTACGAACTCGACGGCGACATCTACTTCTCGGTCGAGTCCGACCCCGACTTCGGCAACGTCTCCCGGCTGGACGCCGCCACCATGCGGGCCCTGTCCGCCGAGCGAGGCGGCGACCCGGACCGCCCGGGCAAGAAGAACCCGCTGGACCCGATGCTGTGGCAGGCCGCCAGGGAGGGCGAGCCGAGCTGGGACGGCGGTTCGCTGGGCCCGGGACGCCCCGGCTGGCACATCGAGTGCGTGGCCATCGCGCTGGACCACCTCGGGATGGGCTTCGACGTCCAGGGCGGGGGCTCCGACCTGGCGTTCCCGCACCACGAGATGGGCGCCTCGCACGCGCAGGTGCTCACCGGCGAGTACCCGTTCGCCACCGCCTACGTCCACGCCGGCATGGTGGCCCTGCACGGCGAGAAGATGTCGAAGTCCAAGGGCAACCTGGTCTTCGTCTCCACGCTGCGGCGCGACGGGGTGGACCCGGGTGCCATCCGGCTGGGACTCCAGGCCCACCACTACCGGTCGGACTGGGAGTGGACCGACGCGGTCCTGGACGAGGCGAACGCACGCCTGCACCGCTGGCGCGCCGCCGTCTCCCGTCCGGACGGCCCGCCCGCCGACGACCTGGTGGAGGAGATCCGGGCGGCGCTCGCCGACGACCTCGACACGCCGGCCGCGCTCGCCGCCGTGGACCGCTGGGCGGCCCGCCAGGAGGCCGAGGGCGGCACGGACACCGGTGCTCCCGGCCTGGTCAGCCGCGCGGTGGACGCGCTGCTGGGCATCGCCCTGTAGGGCTCACGCCGGACATCCCACGCGGACACCAGGGCGCCCCGGCCGATCGCGGCCGGGGCGCCCTGGTGATGTGCGCGGCGGGTCAGTCGTCCCCGTCCTCGTGTTCGTCCTCGTGCTTGTCCTCGTGCTTGTCGTCCCTGCCCTCCGGAGCCTCGTCCTTCTCGTCGGAGGCGTCCTCGGGTGCCTCGGGGGCCTCCGCGGGGGCCTCCGGATCCTCCGGTGAGGAGGTGCCGGTGGGCTGGGCCTGGCCGCGCAGGAAGGGGCCGAGGTCGCGGCCCTCCCGGCTCTCGCCGGTCTCGCTGGCGTGCGGCCCGTGCTGCCCGTCCCGCCGCCGCAGATAGCGCTCGAACTCGCGGGCGATCGCCTCGCCCGAGGCCTCCGGCAGCTCGGCGGTGTCCCGGGCCTCCTCCAGCGTCTGGACGTACTCGGCGACCTCGCTGTCCTCGGCCGCCAGCTGGTCCACGCCCAGCTGCCAGGCCCGGGCGTCCTCCGGCAGCTCGCCCGGCGGGATCCGCACGTCGATCAGGTCCTCCAGGCGGTTGAGCAGCGCCAGGGTGGCCTTGGGGTTGGGCGGCTGCGAGACGTAGTGCGGCACCGCGGCCCACAGGCTGACCGCCGGGATGCCCGCGTGCGTGCAGGCCTCCTGGAGGATGCCGACGATCCCGGTGGGGCCCTCGTAGCGGGACTCCTCCAGGCTGAGGGTGCGGGCCAGGTCCGGATCGGAGGTGACCGCGGTGACCGGGACCGGACGGGTGTGCGGTGTGTCGCCGAGCAGGGCGCCGAGGATGACCACCATCTCCACGCCGAGCTCGTGGGCGAAGCCCAGGATCTCGTTGCAGAAGGAGCGCCAGCGCATGCTGGGCTCGATGCCCCGGATCAGGACCAGATCCCTCGGCTTGGGGCCCTGGACGCGGACGACGGACAGCCGGGTGGTGGGCCAGGTGATCTTCCGGGTGCTGCCGTCCATCCACACCGTGGGGCGGTTGACCTGGAAGTCGTAGTAGTCCTCCGCGTCGAGGGCCGCGAACACCTCGCCCTTCCACTCCTGGTCGAGATGGGCGACCGCCGTGGAAGCGGCGTCTCCGGCGTCGTTCCAGCCCTCGAACGCGGCCACCATGACCGGGTCGATCAGCTCGGGCACGCCCTGGAGCTCGATCACCCAGCGCCTCCTTCCGGCCTCAGCGGTGGTCGAGTGCGCCCGCTGCGGCTGCTGTTCCGTTTTCCCTGCGGGACCAGCCTACGGCTTCACCAGGCCCGGATCGCAGCCCCTGACAGGTGATGATCCCCAAGGTCGGCGGGTGTATGCGGCACACGGCCGGAAGTCGCCTGCCGCACCCGGTGACCGCCCCCACACATCCGACCTGTGAGCGGTTGTTTCGGTCGGCACCCTGGACCCTTCGCCCGGGTGCGCGCTATACATCGGAGGTCGGAAGAGATCGGATGTATCAACAGCGGCCGCAGTGACGCGCGGCCCGGCCCGGCCTCCCCGGACCCCACCACCGGGCCGGCCGCCCGGCCCACCGCCCGTGCCACGGAAGGGAACTGATGGCGCAGCGACAGGAGTTCGAGGGACTGGCCGCCCTGGTGACCGGGGGCGCCTCCGGGATCGGCGCCGCGACCGCCGCCCTGCTCGCCGAGCGCGGCGCGCGCGTCGCCGTCGCCGACCGCGACCCGTCCGGCGCGCCCGGCGGGACGCTGGCGCTGACCGCGGACGTCACCCGCGACGAGGAGGTCAGGGCCGCCGTCGCGGAGGCCGCCGGGCGGTTCGGCGGCCTGCACATCGTCGTCAACAACGCCGGGATCGGGGCGATCGGCACGGTCGCCGACAACCCGGACGAGGAGTGGCAGCGGGTCCTCGACGTCAACGTCCTGGGCATCGTGCGCACCACCCGGGCCGCCCTGCCGCACCTGCGGGCGGCCGCCGCCGACCGGCCCGGCGCCGTCTCGGTGACCAACACCTGCTCCATCGCCGCCACCGCCGGGCTGCCGCAGCGCGCCCTGTACAGCGCCAGCAAGGGCGCGGTGCTCTCCCTCACCCTCGCGATGGCCGCCGACCACCTGGCCGACGGCATCCGGGTCAACTGCGTCAACCCCGGCACCGCCGACACCCCGTGGGTCGGCCGGCTGCTCGACCAGGCCGACGACCCGCGGGCCGAGCGCGCCGCCCTCGCCGCCCGCCAGCCGATGGGACGGCTGGTCACCGCCGCCGAGGTGGCCGCCGCCATCGTCTGCCTGGCCGCGCCGTCGGCGTCCGCGGTGACCGGCACCTCGCTGGCCGTCGACGGGGGTATGCAGGGACTGCGGCTCCGGCCGCAGCCCACCCGGTAAGCGCCGCCGCCTTCTCATCGGACGACCGCAGGGAGCCGTCATGCCAGTGCCGACCGGCCCACGCCCGCTGGGGAGTTCGGGCGTCACCGTGCCCCCGCTGGGGCTGGGCACCGCCCCGCTGGGCAACCTGTACCGGGCCGTGCCCGACGCGCGGGCCCACGCCACCGTGGCGGCCGCGCTGGAGACCGGGTGCACCTACCTGGACACCGCCCCGCACTACGGGCTCGGGCTGGCCGAGGAGCGGCTCGGCGCGGCCCTGCGCGGCGTGGACCGCGGCTCGTATGTGCTGTCCACCAAGGTCGGGCGGCGGCTGCGGCCGCTGGCGCCCGGCGAGGAGGTGGACGGCCAGGGCTTCGCCGACCCGCCGCCGCGCGCCCGCGAGTGGGACCTCACCCGCGACGGCATCCGGGCCACCCTGGAGGCGTCGCTGGAACGGCTGGGCACCGACGCGGTGGAGATCGTCTTCCTCCACGACGTCGAGGGCCGTGAGGCGGAGGTCCACGCCACGGCCTTCCCGGCGCTGGCCGAACTGCGCGCCGAGAAGATGGTGCGGGCCATCGGGTTCGGCATGAACCACAGCGACGTGCTGGCCCGGTTCGTCGCCGACCTGGACGTCGACGTGGTGCTGTGCGCGGGCCGCTGGACGCTGCTGGAGCGCACCGCGTACGACGACCTGCTGCCGGTGTGCGCCCGGCGCGGCACGTCGGTCGTCGTCGGCGGTGTCTACAACTCCGGTCTGCTCGCCGACCCGGTGCCCGGCGCCCCCTACAACTACAGCCCGGCGCCGCCGCGTCTGGTGGCCCGGGCGCGGGCGATCGGCGCGGTCTGCGAACGGTACGGGGTGCCGCTGCGGGCGGCCGCGCTGCGCTTCCCCTTCGGCCACCCCTCGGTGGCCGCGGCCGTGGTCGGCGCCGCCGACCCGCAACAGGCCAGGGAGAACGCCGCGTTGTTCCGCCGCGACATCCCCGACGAGCTGTGGGCCGCGCTGGTCGGCGAGGGACTGCTGGACGCCGACGTGCCGCTGCCGGTGGGGGGTTGAGCGATGCGGGTGGACGCCCACCACCATCTGTGGGATCCGGCGCGCCGTGCGCAGCCGTGGATGGACGGGCCCTGGGCCGACCCCATCCGGCGCGCCTTCACCCTCGCCGACCTGCTGCCGGAACTGGACGCCCACGCGGTGGACGCCACCGTCGTCGTCCAGGCCTGCTCCTCCTATGACGAGACCCGCGAACTGCTGCGGCTGGCCGGGGAGAGCGAGCGCGTCGCCGGTGTCGTCGGCTGGGCGGACCTGACCGACCCCGGCCTGCCCGCGGTCCTGGACGGCCTGCGGAGCGGTCCGGGCGGCCGCCGGCTCGTGGGCATCCGCCACCAGGTGCAGGACGAGCCCGACGCCGACTGGCTCGGCCGGCCCGAGGTGCGGCGCGGCCTGGCCGCCGTCGCCGCCGCCGGGCTCGTCTACGACCTGCTGGTCACCCCGCGCGAGATGCCCGCCGCGCTGGCCGCCGTGCGGGCCCTTCCGGAGCTGCGCTTCGTCCTGGACCACGCCGGCAAGCCGCCGATCCGGCAGGGCGCCCGCCGGCCGTGGGACGGACTGCTGGCCGCCCTCGCCGCCGAGCCGAACGTCACCTGCAAGCTGTCCGGCCTGATCACCGAGGCCGACTGGGAGACCTGGACGGCGGCGCGGATCCTGCCCTACGCGCGCCATGTCCTGGAGTGCTTCGGCCCCGAGCGGGTCATGGCGGGCTCCGACTGGCCGGTGTGCCTGCTGGCGGGCGACTACCGGCGGGTGGCGGAGCTGGCCTGCGCGGCCGTCGCCCCGCCGGACCAGGACAGCCGCTCCTCTGTCCTGGGCGGCACCGCGGGGGACGTCTACGGCCTGCACGATTCACCGCGGCCCGCGGGGGATACCCGCGCCGGGTGACCGAGGAACGCCGTGCGCTGCTCACCGGCTGGTTCAGCTTCCTGCACGGGGAGGCGACCGCCGGGGACCTGCCGGCCGCCGAGGCCGCCGGCCGGGCGCTGGACGCGGCCGGACTGCCCCACGACACCGCCTGGTCGCCGGTGTTCCGGCCGGGCGGGCTGCGGCTGGAGGAGGCCGACCCGGACGCCTACAGCCATCTGGTCTTCGCCTGCGGGCCGCTGCACTCGGTGCCCCCGGAGCCCGCCGCATCGCGGTCGGCGTGTCGGTCCCGGATCCCGGGGACCCCGCGGTGCGCGGCTTCGACGTGGTGCTGGCCCGGGACGGGACGGACGTCGGACCCGTCGCCGACCTCGCGTCGGCGGCGCCGCCGCCGCAGGCCGTGCCGCCGGTGCTGGGCGCGGTGTTCGCGAGAGGGCAGCGGGAGTACGGCGGGCGGCGGCGCCACGAGGAGGTGGCCGACGCGCTGACCGGCTGGCTGGGCGGTCTGGACGTGGCCCGGCTGCCGCTGGAGACCCGGCTGGACAGCGCGGACTGGCGGCTGGCGGCCACCCCGGCGCAGCTGGAGGCCGTCCTCGGCCGCCTGGACGCCGTCGTCACCACCCGGCTGCACGGGCTGGTGCCGGCCCTGCGCGCCGGGGTGCCGGCCCTGGCCGTCGATCCGGTGGCGGGCGGGGCCAAGGTCACCGCGCAGGCGCGGGCGCTGGGCTGGCCCGCCGTGCTGCCCGCGGAGCGGGCCGCGGACCGCGGCGCCCCGGACCGCGCGCTGGAGTGGTGCCTGTCGGCGCGGGGCCGGGCGGCGGCCGAACGCTGCCGCGCCGGTGCCCCCGACGACCTCGTCAAACGGCTGCGGCACCAGAGCGTCCTGGAGTTACAGCGTGGCGCGCAGCCACTGCTCGACGCTGGCGATGTGCACCGTCGCCCAGCAGCGGGCGGCCTCGGCGTCCCGGGCCCGCAGGGCGGCCAGGATCGCCCGGTGCTCGTCCAGGGTGCGCCGCACCGCGTCCTTCTGCGTCAGACCGCGCCAGACCCGGGCGCGGGTGGTCGGCCCCGACAGCCCGTCGATCAGCGAGCACAGCACCGAGTTGCCGCAGGACTGCACGATCCGCCGGTGGAACTCCAGGTCGCGGGCGACCAGGTCCTCCACCGGCGGTTCCGGGCCGAGGGCGTCGAGCTGGGCCTCCAGCTCGTCCAGCTCGGCCTCGGCGATGCCGGCGGCGGCCATCGCGGTCGCGGCGGGCTCCAGGATGCGGCGCACCGCGAGGAACTCCAGCACCGTGTCGTCCCGGTGGAAGTCCACCACGAAGCTCAGCGCCTCCAGCAGCAACTGCGGGTCCAGGCTGGTGACATAGGTGCCGTCGCCCTGCCGCACGTCCAGGATGCGGATCAGCGACAGGGCACGGACGGCCTCGCGCAGCGAGTTGCGCGACAGGCCCAGTTCGGCGGCGAGTTCGCTCTCCTTGGGCAGCCGGTCGCCGGGGCGCAGCGCACCGGAGACGATCATGCCCTTGATCTTCTCGATCGCCTCGTCGGTGACCGCCATCAGCGACCTCCTTCGGCCATGGGACGGGAGGCCCGGCGCCGGAAACGACCATCCGGCACCAGACCTCCGATGTATCGGCCCATTATGCCCCTGGGGTGACCCGGGGGTACGCCGATCGTCCCTCAGTCCGCGAGGACCTTCGCCACCCGGTCCCGCACCTGCTCGGTATCGAGCCCCCGGATGGTGAGCGTGGTGCGGCGGCGCAGCACGTCGTCGGCCGTCGCGGCCCACTCGTGGTCGCGAGCGTAGACCACCTGCGCCCAGATCTCCGGGCCGTCCGGGTGGATCCGCTCGCCCAGCGCCGGATCCTCGTTGACCAGCCGGGCGATGTCGAAGGACAGCGCGCCGTAGTGGGTGGCGAGGTGCCGGGCCGTCAACGGGTCGAGGCGGGCGCCCGGTTCACGGTCCACCAGCAGCCGGTGGGCCACCGCGTTGGGGTTGGCGAGGCCCGGCAGCGGCACCCGGCGCACCAGGGACCCCACCGGCTCCATGTCCTCGGCCAGCGGGTGCCCCGGCAGCTTCGCCAGCTTGTCCATCACCGTGCGCCCGATGTGCCGGTAGGTGGTCCACTTGCCGCCCGCCACCGACAGCATCCCGCCGCGGCCCTCGGTGACCACCGTCTCGCGCTTGGCGGCCTCCACCCCGCCCGGCCCGCCCGGCAGGACCCGCAGCCCGGCGAACGCGTAGGTCATCAGGTCCCTGGACAGCTGCTCGTCGCGCACCGAGATCGACGCCTCGTCGAGGATCTGCCGGATGTCGGCCTCGGTGACCCGCACCTCGGCCGGGTCGCCGGTGTACTCCTCGTCGGTGGTGCCCAGCAGCAGGTGGTCCTCCCACGGCAGGGCGAAGGTGATCCGGTACTTGTCGATCGGGGTGGCCATGGCCGCCCGCCACGGCGCCTTGCGCTTCAGCACCAGGTGGGCGCCCTTGGACAGCCGGATGCTGGGCGCGGCCGCCGGGTCCTCCAGGCGGCGCAGGTGGTCGACCCAGGGCCCGGTGGCGTTGAGCACCAGCCGCGCGTCGACGCCGAACTCGGTGCCGTCCAGACGGTCGCGCAGCTCCGCGCCGGTGACCCGGCCGCGGGTGAAGCGCAGCCCGGTCACCTCGGCGTGGTTGAGCACCACCGCGCCGCAGTCCACCGCCGCCCGCACCGTCATCACGGCCATCCGGGCGTCGTTCATCTGGTGGTCGCCGTAGACCGCGACCGCCTTCAGGTTCTCGGTGCGCAGCCCCGGGTTGGCCGCCGCGGCCCGGGCCGGGCTGATCACCCGGCCGACGCCGTCGCCGAACGCGGACAGCATCGAGTAGGCGAAGACGCCCGCGCCGAGCTTGGCGGCCCCGTGCGGCCCGCCCTTGTACACCGGCAGGTGGAAGGTGAGCGGGTTGACCAGGTGCGGTGCCACGTCCTTGGCCAGCACCCGCCGCTCGTGGTGGTTCTCCGCGACCAGCCGCACCGCGCCGGTCTGCAGGTACCGCAGGCCGCCGTGGACCAGCTTGGAGGACGCGGACGAGGTGGCGCCGGCGAAGTCGCCGGCGTCCACCATCGCGACCCGCAGTCCGGCCTGGGCCGCGTGCCAGGCCACCGAGGTGCCCAGGATCCCGCCGCCGATCACCAGCAGGTCGTAGCCCGCCCGGCTCAGCAGCTCCCGGGTCTCGGCGCGGCCGGGGTTGGGGCCGGCGGCCGGCCGCGTCCCCAGGGTGGGGACGCGTCGCAGGGTGCTCATCAATGCCTCAGTGCTCCTCTTCGATCCAGCCCATGGTCCGCTCGACGGCCTTGAGCCAGTTCTTGTACTCGCGGTCGCGCACGGCCGCGTCCATGCGGGGCGTCCACTCGGCGGCCCGCCGCCAGTTGGCCCGAAGTTCGTCGGTGTCCTGCCAGAAGCCGACGGCGAGCCCGGCCGCGTAGGCGGCGCCCAGGCAGGTGGTCTCGGCGACCATCGGCCGCACCACGGGGGCGTCCAGGACGTCCGCGATGGTCTGCATCAGCAGGTTGTTGGAGGTCATGCCGCCGTCGACCTTCAGCGCGGTCAGGTCCACGCCGGAGTCCTTGTTCATCGCGTCGACGATCTCGCGGGTCTGCCAGGCGGTGGCCTCCAGCACCGCCCGGGCGATGTGCGCCTTGGTGACGTAGCGGGTCAGGCCCGCGATGACACCGCGTGCGTCGGCCCGCCAGTAGGGGGCGAAGAGACCGGAGAAGGCGGGCACGAAGTAGGCGCCGCCGTTGTCCTCCACCGAGCTGGCCAGCGTCTCGATCTCGGCCGCGCTGTTGATCAGGCCCATCTGGTCGCGCATCCACTGCACCAGGGAGCCGGTGACCGCGATGGAACCCTCCAGCGCGTAGACCGGCTGCTGGTCGCCGATGCGGTAACCGACCGTCGTCAGCAGGCCGTTGTAGGAGTTGACCGGCGTCTCACCGGTGTTGAGCAGCAGGAACGTACCCGTGCCGTAGGTGGACTTCGCCTCGCCCTTGGAGAAGCAGGTCTGGCCGAACAGCGCGGCCTGCTGGTCGCCGAGCGCGGAGGCCACCGGCACGCCCTCCAGCGCGCCCTTGGCCGTGCCGTACACCTCGGCGGAGGAGCGGATCTGCGGCAGCATCGCGGCCGGGAGCTCCATGGAGTGCAGGATCCGCTCGTCCCAGTCCATGGTGTGCAGGTTCATCAGCAGGGTGCGGGAGGCGTTGGTGACGTCGGTGACGTGCACTCCGCCGTCCACACCGCCGGTGAGGTTCCAGATCAGCCAGCTGTCCATGGTGCCGAAGAGGATGTCGCCGCGTTCGGCGCGCTCGCGCAGCCCGTCGACATGGTCGAGGATCCAGCGGGCCTTCGGGCCGGCGAAGTAGGAGGCCAGCGGCAGCCCGGTCTCGCGGCGGAAGCGGTCCTGGCCGACGTTGCGGCCGAGCTCCTTGCACAGCGCGTCGGTGCGGGTGTCCTGCCAGACGATGGCGTTGTGCACCGGCTCGCCGGTGTTCCGGTCCCACAGCACGGTGGTCTCGCGCTGGTTGGTGATGCCGAGCGCCTTCACGTCGGCGGGGGTGATGCCGGCCTTCTCCAGGGCCCCGGCCACCACCTCCTGGACGTTGGTCCAGATCTCCGCCGCGTTGTGCTCGACCCAGCCGGGCCTGGGGAAGATCTGCTCGTGCTCCTTCTGGTCGACGGAGACGATCCGGCCGTCTCTGTCGAAGACGATGCACCGGCTGGAGGTGGTGCCCTGGTCGATGGCGGCGATGAACGGGCCGGTGTGGTGGCTGTCGGTCACGGATGCTCCTCGGCGGGGTGTGGCGGGCGTACGGGCTGCGTGCTGCTCGGGTGTGCGGTGGCCGGCGGGGGCGCGGTCAGGCGAACGCCAGCTGGTAGATGCCGCCGGCGATGGCTCCGCCGATGAGCGGGCCGACGACGGGGATCCACGCGTAGCCCCAATCGGATCCCCCCTTGTTGGGCAGCGGCAAGAGGGCATGGACGATACGCGGCCCGAGGTCGCGCACCGGGTTGATCGCGTAGCCGGTGGGACCGCCGAGCGAGAGGCCGATACCGACGACGAGCAGGGCGACGAGCAGGACGCCGATGCCGCTCAGGGCCACCCCGCTGGTCATGCCCATGGTGAGGATGAACAGCACCAGCACGATGGTCGCGATGATCTCGGTGAGGAGGTTCTGGACGGTGTGGCGGATCTCCGGGCCGGTGGAGAAGATGCCGAGCACCGGGCCGCCGGGCTGGCCGGGCACGTCCTCCGGCTCGGTGACCGGCCCCGCCGGGTCGGCGTCCGCCCCGGCCACGATCTCCGGATCGGTCAGGTGGGCCTGGAACTGCCCCAGGTACACCACCCAGACCAGCGCCGCGCCGATCATCGCGCCGAGCAGCTGGCCGGCGAGGTAGACCGGCACCTGGCTCCACTGGCCCGTCTTGATGGCGACGCCGATGGTCACCGCCGGGTTGAGATGGGCGCCGGAGAGGCCGTTGGAGATGTAGGCGCCGGCGAGGACCGCGAAGCCCCAGCCGAAGGTGATCGCCACCCATCCGGCGCCTCTGGCCTTGGAGTGCTTGAGGGTGACCGCGGCGCACACGCCGGTACCCATGAGTACGAGTACGGCGGTCCCTATGGTCTCGCCGATGAGGATATGGGCGCTCGTCACTGCGACTCCTTTGTCTCGGCCCCACACGTTTCGGCGGACCCGGTTCCGTCCGGTGTTCGACAATGCCGACCGCCGAGCGGCAGTTTTCTACCGTGTTCGGATATCGTCAAGGGGTCGCGGCGCAGGTCTTCGCGATGCCCGTAAGGTCCGTGATGCTCCTGTGCGACTCTGTGCGGACCTGCGTGAACGTGCGTACGCCGGGGAGCGTGGACCCCCTCGCGACGGCGCCGGAACCCGGTGTGGTCACGGTCGGCGTGTGGCCTGAATCGTTCGCAAGGAGACGGTGCCACTCACCATGGATCAGGACATGCCGGACGAAGGCCCCGGGACCGGTGCGCCCGGCCGGGACCCCGGACCGTCCTCAGAAGCGGCCGCCGCCCAGGTCCCGGGAGACCGCGCGGGCGCAGTCGCGCACCGCCGCCACCAGCCGGGCCCGGATCCCCCCGTCCTCGCAGATCCGCTCCACCGCGCCGGTGACGGCCACCGCGCCGACCGGCATCCGCCGCCGGTCGTGGATGGGCGCCGCGACCGAGGCCACGCCCTCCCAGGTCTCCTCCAGGTCGGCGGCCCAGCCCCGCGCCCGGGTGATGTCCAGGACCCCCTCGAAGCCGGACGGATCGGTCACGGTGCGTACCGTGAACGCCTTCCGCTCCAGCTCCAGCGCCTCACTGTGCGCGACGGGATCGTAGGCGGCCAGCACCTTGCCCAGGGCGGTGCTGTGCAGCGGCTGCATCGCCCCGACCTCCAGGACCTGGCGGCTGTCGTCCGGCCGGAAGACATGGTGGACGATCAGCACGCCCTGCTGGTGCAGCACGCCCAGGTAGACGCTCTCGCCGCTGGAGCGCGCCAGGTCGTCGGTCCACACCAGGGCGCGGGACCGCAGCTCGTGGACGTCCAGGTAGCTGTTGCCGAGCCGCAGCAGTTCGGCGCCGAGCTGGTACTTCCCGGAGGTGTCGTCCTGCTCGACGAAGCCCTCCTGCTGGAGGGTCCGCAGGATGCCGTGGGTGGTGCCCTTGGCCAGCCCGAGCGTCGAGGCCACGTCCGTCAGGCCGAGCCGGCGCTCGCCGCCCGCCAGCAGGCGAAGGATCGCCGCGGCCCGCTCCACGGACTGGATGCTTCCTGCCATCGGGCAACCTCCGCTGTGACTGGTCGGCATTGCTGAACGGAATTGGGCGATGCCGACCACCCATCGTAGCCAGGAGTGTGTCATCCGGAGGCGGCGCGTCACCTTCCGGCGGTGGCGGCCGGTGGTGACCGGTGGCGACCCGTGGCGGCCGGGGTGGCAACCGGCGGCGGCCGGCTGCGGCCGGATCGGTGCTCCCGGGACGTCCAGCCCGTGGACGGCGCCCGCCGCCGGGCGGTCCGGCGGTTACCCTGGCCGGGTGTGTCCCCGTCGTCACCGGGGGCACAAAGCCGACAGCCGTCGCATTCAGGGAGCTTCCATGGCCTCGCCGTCCCAGCAGTCCGCCCAGCAGTCCCGCGCCGACGCCCTGCGCGAGGCCCTGTCCTCCCGGGTGGTGGTGGCCGACGGCGCGATGGGCACCATGCTCCAGGCGCAGGACCCGTCGCTGGACGACTTCCAGGGGCACGAGGGCTGCAACGAGGTGCTGAACGTCACCCGCCCGGACATCGTGCGCGCGGTCCACGACGCCTACCTCGAGGTCGGCGTCGACTGCGTGGAGACCAACACCTTCGGCGCGAACCTCGCCGCGCTGGCGGAGTACGGCATCGCCGACCGCATCCACGAGCTGGCGGAGGCCGGAGCGCGCATCGCGCGGCAGGCCGCGGACGCCTTCACCACCCCCGACCACCCGCGCTGGGTGCTCGGCTCGGTGGGCCCGGGCACGAAGCTGCCCACCCTCGGGCACGTCGAGTACGCGGCGCTGCGGGACGCCTTCGAGACCGAGGTCGCGGGTCTGGTCGCGGGCGGCGTCGACGCGGTGCTGGTGGAGACCAGCCAGGACCTGCTGCAGACCAAGGCCGCGCTGATCGGCACCCGCCGGGCCCTGGAGGCGGCGGGTGTGGACCTGCCGGTGGTCTGCTCGGTGACGGTGGAGACGACCGGCACGATGCTGCTCGGCTCGGAGATCGGCGCGGCGCTGACGGCGCTGGAGCCGCTGGGGATCGACGTCATCGGGCTGAACTGCGCGACCGGCCCGGCGGAGATGAGCGAGCACCTGCGCTACCTGGCGCGGCATGCCCGCATCGGGGTGGCGGCGATGCCGAACGCCGGGCTGCCGGTGCTGGGCAAGGACGGCGCGCACTACCCCCTGACCCCCGGCGAGCTGGCGGACGCGCAGGAGGTGTTCGTCCGCGAGTACGGGCTGTCGCTGGTCGGCGGGTGCTGCGGGACGACTCCGGAGCACCTGCGGCAGGTGGTGGAACGGGTCCGCGGCCGTGCCGTCGCCGAGCGCCGCCCGGCCCCCGAGCCGGGTGCCGCCTCGCTGTACCAGAGCGTGCCGTTCCGGCAGGACACCGCGTATCTGGCGATCGGCGAGCGGACCAACGCCAACGGCTCGAAGAAGTTCCGTGAGGCGATGCTGGCCGGGCGCTGGGACGACTGTGTGGAGATGGCCCGCGAGCAGATCCGCGAGGGCGCCCACCTGCTCGACCTCTGCGTGGACTACGTGGGCCGCGACGGTGTCGCCGACATGCGCGAGATCGCCGGCCGCCTGGCCACCGCCTCCACGCTGCCGATCGTGCTGGACTCCACCGAGCCGCCGGTGATCCAGGCCGGGCTCGAACTGCTCGGCGGCCGCGCGGTGATCAACTCGGTGAACTACGAGGACGGTGACGGCCCCGACTCGCGCTTCCAGAAGGTCACCCGGCTGGCGGTCGAACACGGCGCCGCCCTGATCGCGTTGACGATCGACGAGCAGGGCCAGGCCCGCACCGCCGAGCACAAGGTGGCGGTCGCCGAACGGCTGATCGCGGACCTGACCGGCAACTGGGGCGTGCGGGAGTGCGACATCATCGTCGACTGCCTGACGTTCACGATCGCCACCGGCCAGGAGGAGTCGCGCAAGGACGCGGTGGCCACCATCGAGGCGATCCGCGAGCTGAAGCGCCGCCACCCGCAGGTGCAGACCACGCTGGGCCTGTCGAACGTCTCCTTCGGACTGAACCCGGCCGCCCGGATCGTGCTCAACTCCGTCTTCCTGCACGAGTGCGTGCAGGCGGGCCTGGACTCGGCGATCGTGCACGCGGCGAAGATCCTGCCGATCGCCCGCATCCCCGAGGAGCAGCGGCAGGTCGCCCTGGACCTGATCCACGACCGCCGCCGGGAGGGCTACGACCCCCTCCAGCGCTTCCTGGAACTGTTCGAGGGCGTCGACACCAAGTCCGTCAAGGCCGGCCGCGCCGAGGAACTGGCGGCGCTGCCGCTGGAGGAGCGCCTCCAGCGCCGCATCATCGACGGGGAGCGCAACGGCCTGGAGGCGGACCTCGACGAGGCGCTGCGGGAGCGGCCGGCGCTGGAGATCGTCAACGACACCCTGCTGGAGGGCATGAAGGTCGTCGGCGAGCTGTTCGGCTCGGGGCAGATGCAACTGCCGTTCGTGCTGCAGTCCGCCGAGGTGATGAAGACCGCGGTGGCGTACCTGGAGCCGCACATGGAGAAGACCGGGGACGAGGGCAAGGGCACCATCGTGCTGGCCACCGTCCGCGGCGACGTCCACGACATCGGCAAGAACCTGGTGGACATCATCCTGTCCAACAACGGCTACACCGTGGTGAACCTGGGCATCAAGCAGCCGGTCTCGGCCATCGTCGAGGCGGCCGAGGAGCACCGGGCGGACGTGATCGGGATGTCCGGGCTGCTGGTGAAGTCCACGGTGATCATGAAGGAGAACCTGGAGGAGCTCAACCAGCGTTCCCTGGCGGCGAAGTACCCGGTGATCCTCGGCGGCGCGGCGCTGACGCGGGCCTACGTCGAGCAGGACCTGCACGAGATCTACGCCGGTGAGGTCCGCTACGCCCGGGACGCCTTCGAGGGCCTGCGGCTGATGGACGCGCTGATGGCCGTCAAGCGCGGCGTCCCCGGCGCGGCCCTGCCCGAGCTCAAGCAGCGCCGGGTCCCGCGCCGCGAGACCACCGAGGAGGAGCCGGCCGAGAACCTCGGCCAGGTCCGCTCGGACGTGGCCACCGACAACCCGGTCCCCACCCCGCCGTTCTGGGGCACCCGGGTGGTCAAGGGCATCCCGCTGAAGGACTACGCGGCCTGGCTGGACGAGGACGCGCTGTTCAAGGGTCAGTGGGGGCTGAAGCAGTCCCGCGCCGGCGGCCCCGGCTACGAGGAGCTGGTGGAGTCCGAGGGCCGGCCGCGGCTGCGCGGACTGCTGGACCGGCTGCAGACCGACGGGCTGCTGGAGGCCGCGGTGGTCTACGGCTACTTCCCGTGCGTGTCCAAGGGCGATGACCTGATCGTCCTGGGCGAGGACGGCTCGGAGCGGCTGCGGTTCACCTTCCCCCGCCAGCGCCGGGGCCGCCGGCTGTGTCTGGCCGACTTCTTCCGGCCGCAGGAGTCCGGCGAGACCGACGTGGTCGGCCTCCAGGTCGTCACCATGGGCCCGCGCATCTCCGAGGCGACCAACGCGCTGTTCGCGAACGACAACTACCGCGACTACCTGGAGCTGCACGGCCTGTCCGTCCAGCTCGCCGAGGCGCTGGCCGAGTACTGGCACGCCCGGGTCCGCGCCGAACTCGGCTTCTCCGGCGAGGATCCGGCCGAGATGCGGGACATGTTCGCGCTGAAGTACCGCGGCGCGCGCTTCTCCCTCGGGTACGGCGCCTGCCCCGACCTGGAGGACCGTGCCAAGATCGCCGAGCTGCTCCAGCCGGAGCGGATCGGGGTCCACCTGTCGGAGGAGTTCCAGCTGCACCCGGAGCAGTCCACCGACGCCATCGTCATCCACCACCCGGAGGCGAAGTACTTCAACGCTCGGTGACCGCCCGGGTGCGCGGCGCGGCCGTGCCCGCGCGCCCGATCGCGGAGCGTCGTAGACTGGACGGTCCGGTGGAGGCCGGTCGCCGCCGCGCGCAGCTCGCGGTGGACGACCGGCCTCTTCGTCCCCCCATGGAGGTGCAACCCGGATGACCAGCAGCATCCCCACGCTCCAGGAGCAGCGCGCGGGCGGTTCGGCCCTGCAGGCCGTGCTGCTCGACATGGACGGCACCCTGGTGGACACCGAGGGTTTCTGGTGGCAGGCGGAGGCGGACGTCTTCGCCGAGCTGGGGCACATCCTCGACGACGGGCACCGTGAGGTGGTGGTCGGCGGGCCGATGAGCCGCAGCCTGTCGCACCTGATCGCCGTCACCGGGGTGGAGCACACGCTCGCGGAGCTGTCCGGCCTGATCAACGCCCGCTTCGTGGAGCTGATAAGCCGGGGGGTGCCGCTGATGCCCGGCGCCGGCCGCCTGCTGCGCGAACTGGCCGCGCACGACGTGCCCACCGCGCTGGTCTCCGCCTCGCACCGCACCATCATCGACGTGGTGCTGCGCTCGCTCGGCCCGGAGCACTTCAGGCTCTCGGTCGCCGGGGACGAGGTGCCGAGGACCAAGCCGCACCCCGACCCGTACCTCATCGCCGCCGAGCGGCTGGCCGCGGACCCGGCGGGCTGCGTGGTCGTGGAGGACACCGCGACCGGGGTGGCCGCGGCCGAGGCGGCCGGCTGCCATGTGGTGGCCGTGCCCTCGCTGGTACCGATCGCGCCGGGTCCGGGCCGGACGGTCGTGTCCTCCCTGGAAGAGGTCGACCTGGCCTTTCTGCGCTCTCTGGTCACCGTCGGACACTGAGCGTACCGCTGAATTCCTTACGGAAACTGTGGGCATATGCGCGCTTATTTTCCGTGACGAATGCCGTGGCCGGTTTTTCTTCCTCGCGCACCGGAAAGCGGTGTGATCCTTGTCACGCTCACGCCTCTCGACAGGTGTGGTCCCGTATGATCCGGGGCTGCCGGGTTGTGTCTTTGTGGCGTCTTTGTGTCCCGTTTGGTGGCCCCACGTGAAGAACGCTCCGCTGTCCGGATATCGGAGTCAAGGGGTCCGTTATCGGGACGTGATTGGGCCTCAACTTCTCCGTGTTCTGGCGAACTCGCAACTGCCCACTAGGGTCCTTGCTGGTCAATGCCGAATCACCCGATCGGCGTTTGAGCAAGGGGATTCACGAGATGTCACGTACCAAGCGTGTCGTCGCCGCCGCCACCGTCGCCGTCCTGGCTGTCGGGGTGTCCGCGTGCGGGGGCAACAAGGGTTCTTCAGCGTCGGGCAAGGCCATCGTGGTCGGCACGACGGAGACGGTGTCGTCCCTCGACCCGGCCGGTGCTTACGACTACGGCTCCTGGGAGGTGATCGACAGCGTCTTCCAGAAGGTGATGCACTTCCCGACCGGTGGGACGACCCCCGAGCCGGACGCGGCGAAGTCCTGTTCCTTCACCGACCCGAAGACGTACTCCTGCACCCTCCAGGCGGGCCTGGTCTTCTCCAACGGCGACAAGCTCACGGCGAACGATGTCAAGTTCTCGTTCGACCGCATGGTCAAGATCGCCGCGCCCAACGGCCCGTCGAGCCTGCTGGCCAACCTGGACTCCACCGAGGCCAAGGGCGACGACCAGGTGATCTTCCACCTGAAGAACCCCGACGCCACCTTCCCGTCGGTGCTCGCGACCGACGCCGGTGTCATCGTCGACAGCAAGGTCTACCCGAAGGACAAGCTGCTCGACGGCACCACGATGACCGGCTCCGGGCCGTACACCCTGAGCAAGTACAACGCCAAGCAGTCGGCGGAGTTCACGGCCAACAAGACCTACAAGGGTCCGGAGAAGCTGAAGAACCAGCAGTTCATCCTGCAGTACTTCTCCGAGGCGTCGACGCTGAAGCAGGCCATCCAGGGCGGCGACGTCGACGTGGCGTTCCGCACCTTCACGCCGACCGACGTCGCCTCGCTGCAGAAGGCCAGCGGCGTCAAGGTCGTCCAGGGCACCGGCACCGAGAAGCGCTACATGGTCTTCGACGCCAAGGTGAAGCCCTCCGACCAGAAGGCGGTCCGCCAGGCCGTCGCGCAGGTCATCGACCGCGCGGGCATCGCCAAGGACGCCTACAACAACACCGTCGAGCCGCTGTACTCGATGGTCGGCAACGGCGTGCAGGGCCACACCGACGCGTTCAAGGACAAGTACGGCACGCCGGACAAGGCCAAGGCCGCCCAGCTGCTCAAGAGCGCCAACATCAGCACCCCGGTGCAGCTGCAGTACTTCTGGACCCCCAGCCACTACGGCGCCGCCGCCTCCGACGAGGCGACCGCCATCAAGCGGCAGCTGGAGGCGAGTGGCCTGTTCAAGGTCAACCTCAGCTCCACCGAGTGGACGCAGTACCAGAAGGACGAGAAGGCGGACAACTACGCCTCGTACATGATCGGCTGGTTCCCGGACTTCCCGGACGCCGACGACGACGTGGCCCCGTTCCTCAACAGCCAGCCGTTCCTGGGCACCGGCTACAACAACGCGACGATCCAGTCCGACCTCGGCAAGGAAGAGGCCTCGACGGACCCGGCGACCCGCAACGCCGCCCTGGCCGACATCCAGAAGATCGTCGCGGACGACGTGCCGATCATCCCGCTGTGGCAGGGCAAGCAGACCGCCATCTCCCGTGACGGCGTCAGCGGTGTCCAGCAGGCCCTCGACCCGACGATGTTCCGCTTCAACGAGCTGAGCAAGTAGCGGCATCCGGTGGCACCCAGCGGTACGTGACGACCGCCGGCCCGCGGAATCCCTCCGCGGGCCGGCGCGTCGCTCCGCACCGCGCGACGGTGCTCAAGTCAAGGAAAGACAACCCCCCATGAGCAAGCAGTCCGGGTCGCTGCGCCGGTACGTCCTCACCAGGATCGCACTGGCGATACCCATGGTCTTCATCCTGCTCGTCCTGGTGTTCGTCATGATGCGGGTGGCCCCCGGCGACCCCATCGCGGCCTCCCAGGGCGGCAAACTCTCCGCGGCGGAACTCGCCATCCGGCGTCACGCGGCGGGCTTCGACCGCCCGCTGATCGACCAGTTCTGGGACTACCTCAAATCCGTGGTCACCCTGAACTTCGGTACGACCTTCTCGGACAACCTCAGTGTGCGCGACGTCATCATCCAGCGCGGCGGCGCGACCCTGTCGCTGTCCATCGGCGCGCTGATCGTGGCGACCGTCATCGGCGTGCCCCTCGGCCTGCTGGCGGGCCGCTTCCGCGACCGCGGAATCGACGTCGGCGCGCGGCTGTTCGCGATCACCACCTACGCGGCGCCCGCCTTCGTCCTCGGTCTGCTGGCCCAGCTGGCCTTCGGCGACAACGGCCTGGGCTGGCTGCCGACGTCCGGTCAGTCCTCCCTGCTGGTCGGGCTGAACGTGCCGGCGGTCACCCACATCCAGCTGCTGGACGCGATGATCGCCGGCGACTGGAACGCCACCGGCGACATCGCCCTGCACCTGATCCTGCCCTCGGTCACCCTGGGCCTGATCATCGTCGGCGTCTTCATCCGCATGATCCGGGTCAACGTCATCCAGACCCTGCAGGGCGACTACGTGGAGGCCGCCCGCGCCCGCGGCATCAAGGAGACCTCCGTGGTCACCCGGCACGCGTTCCGCAACGCGCTGGTGCCGGTCGTCACCGTGCTCGGCCTGCAGGTCGCGATGCTGCTCGGCGGCTCGGTGCTGACCGAGAAGACCTTCAACTGGCCGGGCATCGGGCAGGCACTGATCACGTACATCAACGCCCGCGACTATGTCGCCGTGCAGGGCATCGTCACGGTCTTCGCCCTCGTGGTCGTGGTGATCTCCATGCTCATCGACTTCGTCAACGCACTGATCGACCCGAGGGTGCGGTACTGAGATGACCCAGACAGCTCTTCTCCCGCCGACCGAGCCCGTCGAGCCGCCCGCGGCGGCCACGGCCGCACCGGGTCGCATGCGCGGGCTGCGCCGCGCCTTCGCGCCGATCGCGAACGCCCACGGCATGCCCAAGTTCATGCTCTGGGCCGGTTTCGTCATCACCGGGGCCTTCGTCCTGGTGGCGTTGTTCGCCCCGCTGATCGCGCCCTACAGCTTCGACCAGTACCAGTCGGGCGGCAGGCCGTTCCCCAAGCAGGGGGCCCCGGACGGCTCGCACCTGTTCGGCACCACGGTCCAGAGCCTGGACGTGCTCTCCCGCACGATCTACGGAGCCCGCACCGCCCTGGAGGTGATGGTCCTCGCCGTCATCTTCTCGCTGATCGTCGGCGTGCTCCTGGGCCTGCTCGCCGGGTACTTCGGCGGCTGGTTCGACCGGATCCTGGTACTGATCATGGACGCGCTGTTCGCGTTCCCGTACCTGCTGCTGGCCATCGTCGCCGGGTTCGTCTTCTCCGGCGTCGTCGGCGGCGGCGTGGTCACCGCGGCCCTGTCGATCACGGTGGTCTACATCCCGCAGTACTTCCGGGTGGTGCGCTCCTCGGCGCTGTCCGCCCGCGAGTCGCTGTACGTGGAGGCCGCCCGCGCGATGGGTGCCCGGCCGATGACCGTGATCCGCAGGTACCTGTTCGGCAACGTCATCCAGTCGGTGCCGGTCATCGCCACCATGAACGCGGCGGACGCGATCTCCACCCTCGCCGGACTGGGCTTCCTGGGCCTGGGCATCCAGCCCACGGAGGCCGCCGAGTGGGGCTACGATCTGCAGCGCGCCATCGACGACGTCAACGCCGGAATGTGGTGGACCGCCCTGTTCCCGGGCATCGCCATGATCCTCGCGATCCTCGGCTTCACCCTCGTCGGCGAGGGCCTCAACGACGTCCTCAACGCCTCGATGCGCCGGCGCCGGATCACCAGGGTCCTGCTGCCGGCGCGCACCGGAGCCCGCCGGATCGTGGCCGCGGAGGCGGCCCCCGCCGTCGTGCCCGAGGCCGCTGAGGAGGTCCCCGGCACCGAGGAGGCCGCCGAGGCCCCTGAGGCCCCTGAGGCCCCTGAAGCCGCAGAGGAGGCTCCCGGCGCCGAGGAGGCCGCGGAGGAGACCGCCGCGGAGGACGCCGGGACTCCCGACGCCGACGCCGCCGACGCCGCCGAGACCGCCGGCACCGCCGACACCCCGAAGGAGGGCTGATGACCACCGCGACCTCTCCCGCCGAGGGCACCGAGGCCACCGCGCAGCGCGAACCGGTGCTGTCCGTACGCGACATGCGCGTGTGGTACGGCACCGAGCGCGGCCCGATCCGCGCGGTCGACGGCGTCTCCTTCGACGTCCGCCCGGGCGAGACCCTGGGCCTGGTCGGCGAGTCCGGCTGCGGCAAGTCCACCCTGGGCCGCGGCGTCCTGGGCCTGACCCCGCCCGGCTCCGCCGTGGACGGCCAGGTCCTCTTCGGCGGCCGCGACCTGGTCGCCCTGCCGCCCAAGCAGCTGCAGAAGCTGCGCGGCCCGGACCTCGGACTGATCTTCCAGGAGCCGATGACCCGGCTCAACCCGCTGATGAAGGTCTCCGAGCACTTCGAGGAGACCCTGCGCACCCACGAGAAGGGCCTGTCCAGGCAGGAGATCCGCACGCGCTCCCTGGAGGCGCTGCGCGGCATGGGCATCCCGCCGAGCCGCTACGAGAACTACCCGCACGAGTTCTCCGGCGGCATGCGCCAGCGCATCATGATCGCGCTCGCCCTGGTGCTGCGGCCCGCGTTCGTGGTCGCCGACGAGCCGACCACCGCCCTGGACGTGCTGGTCGAGGCGCAGATCATCAAGATCCTCGCCGACCTGCGCAAGAACTTCGACACCGCGCTGGTCCTCATCACGCACAATCTCGGTATCGTCGCGGAGGCGTGCGACCGGGTGGCCGTGATGTACGCGGGCCACATCGTCGAGCAGGGCGACGCCCGGGAGGTCTTCGCGAACCCGCAGCACCCGTACACCCGGGAGCTGCTTCGCTCGACCATCTCGCTCTCCACCACCGGGCTGCACTACATTCCGGGGAGTCCGCCGGACCTCGGCCACCCGCCGGCCGGCTGCCGGTTCCACCCCCGGTGCCCGGTGGCGATGCGCGGCTGCGCGCAGGCGGAACCGCCCGAGGCGGTGCTGCCCTCCGGTGTCCGCAGCGCCTGCTGGCACCAGGCCATCGAGGTCCAGCCCTCGCTGGCCGACGAGTTGGGAACGGACGGGCGCGAGCCGCTCGCCGCGGTGAAGGAGATCAGCGTTGCCGACGAAGCCTGACACGGACGCGTCCCCCGCGGTCCTGGACCAGCGGGCGGACGGTGCCTCGGAGACGCTCATGGAGGTGGAGGACCTCCAGGTCCACTTCGGCCTGCGCGGCGGAGCGCTCTCCCGGCTGACCGGACGCGGCGGCGGCGCCGTCAAGGCGGTGGACGGCGTCGACCTGACGCTGCGCAGGGGCGAGGTGCTCGGCCTGGTCGGCGAGTCCGGCTCCGGGAAGACCACCCTGGGCCGCACCCTGATCGGCCTGACCGGCGCCACCGGAGGAACGATTCGCTACCGGGGCCAGGACATCGCCGGCTACGGCGAGCGCAAGCTGCGCCCGCTGCGCCGCAAGCTGCAGATGGTCTTCCAGGACCCGCACGCCTCCCTCAACCCGGCCATGGACATCCGCACCGCGGTCGGCCACCCGCTGCTGATCCACAAGCTGGTCGGCAGCGAGGAGGAGTACGAGGCCAGGGTCGTCGACGCCCTGGAGCGGGTCGGCCTGGCCCCCGCCGAGCGGTTCCTGACCAAGTACCCGTCGGACCTGTCCGGCGGCCAGAAGCAGCGCGCCGTGCTGGCCAGGGCGATCATCGCCGAGCCGGAGCTCCTCGTCGCCGACGAGCCGATCTCCATGCTCGACATGAGCGTGCGCGCCAAGATCCTGCAGCTCATGCTGGACCTCAAGCGCGACCTGGACCTGACGTACGTCTACGTCACCCACGACCTGGCCAGCGCGAAGTTCTTCTGCGACCACATCGCGATCATGTACCTGGGCCGGATCGTCGAGTACGGGCCGACCGAGCAGGTCTTCTCCGAGCCCCGCCACCCGTACACCAAGGCGCTGCTCGCCGCGATCCCCGAGCCGGACCCCACCAGGTCCGTACCGCGCGACCTGCCGCGCGGCGAGGTGCCCGACGCGGCCCGCCCCCCGGCCGGCTGCTCGTTCCACCCGCGCTGCCCGGTCGCCGTCGCGAACTGCGGCTGGGAGGCCCGGGACCTGCGGGCGCTGCTGGAACGCCGCTGGCTGGAGATGCCGGTGGAGCAGTACGCGAAGGAGAAGGCGCTGTTCGCCGACCTGGAGGCGCTCGCCGAAGAGGGACCGGATACCGTCACCATCGCACCCGGCAAGGGCCATTCGGCGCAGGACGTGTTGGAATACCTGCGCGGACTGCGTGAGGAGGCGTCGGCCACCGAGCCGCGCGAGCCCTTCTGGAACGGCGTGGTGACCATGCACGCGGACGGTGGGGCCGTCATCGTGCAGTTCGAGCCGCCGCAGGATCCCCGGTTGCGGATCCTGCCCGGCAACGAGGTGCGGGTGGCCTGCCACCTGTACGCCACGACCGCGGTCGACAGCTGAATAGAGTTACCTACCGAGCCGGGGGAGGGCGGGTGGCGCAGGCGTGGCGCCACCCGCAGCAGCGATCACAGGCGCCGACAAGGAGACCGACGAGGATGAATCGCAAGCTACTGGTGCTGCCGGCCGTGGTGGGCCTGATAGCGCCCGCACTGGCGGGATGCGGCGGGTCGAGCGGCGGCAGTGGGGGCAACGCCGGTGCCATCGTCGTGGGTACCACCGACAAGATCGAGGCGACCAAGGACTCCACGGCGCCCCTCGACCCGGCGGCCGCCTACGACGTCGGCGAGTGGAACATCCTGGGCAACGTCTTCCAGACGCTGCTGAGCTACCAGCCCAGCGGCACCGAGCCGACGCCGGACGCCGCCCAGTCCTGCGGCTTCACCGACCGGGTGGGGGAGACCTACCGCTGCACCATGCGCAGTGGCCTGGAGTTCTCCAACGGCGACCCGCTCACCGCCGCCGACGTGAAGTTCTCCATCGACCGGATGGTGAAGATCCAGGACCCGAACGGCCCGGCCTCGCTGTTCGACAACCTCGACCGGGTCGAGATGCCCACCGAGGACACGGTCGTCTTCCACCTCAAGGCCCCGGACGCGACCTTCCCGGACAAGCTGGCCACCCCGGCCGGCGCGATCGTCGACAGCAAGGTCTACTCGGGCACCGCGGTCCGCGCGGGGTACCAGGTGACCGGCTCCGGCCCGTACACGCTGGACTCCTTCACGCCCGGCGACACCGCGGTCTTCTCGAAGAACCCGCACTACAACGGCGCCTTCAAGATCAACAACAGCAAGATCGAGATGCGCTTCTTCAAGGACTCCACCGCGATGGAGGCCGCCCTGAAGGCCGGCACGATCGACGTGACCGGCCGCACCCTGACGCCGAACCAGATCGCCGAACTGGGCAACGCCAACTCCCAGAAGATCAACCTGGTCGAGGCGCCCGGCACCGAGATCCGCTACCTGGGCTTCAACACCAACGACCCCTCGGTGCGCAGCGTGGCCGTCCGCCGCGCGATCGCCCAGGTGGTCGACCGCGAGGCGCTGGTGCGGGACGTGTACGCGCGGACCTCCCAGCCGCTGTACTCGATGGTGCCGCAGGGCATCACCGCCCACGTCAACTCGTTCTTCAACGCCTACAAGGAGCCCAGTGTGGCGGCGGCCCGCGCCACCCTGGCCCGTGCGGGGATCAGCACCCCGATCGCGCTGACGATGACCTACACCACCGACCACTACGGCGCGGCCACCGCGCTGGAGTTCCAGGAGCTGAAGAAGCAGCTGGAGGCCAGTGGGCTGTTCACCGTCACGCTCCAGGGCGTGCCGTGGGAGACCTTCCGCCCGGCGGAGGAGAAGAACCAGTACTCGGTCTACGGCATGGGCTGGTTCCCCGACTTCCCGGACCCGGACAACTTCATCGCGCCGTTCTTCGGCAAGGACAACATCCTGGGCAGCCCCTACCGCAACCAGGTGGTGGAGAGCCAGCTGCTGCCGGCCACCCGCCAGGACGCCGACCGCAGCGCGGCGGTCGGCCAGTTCCAGCAGATCCAGGACGACATCGCCCACGACGTCCCGTTCATCCCGCTGTGGCAGGGCAAGCAGTACCTCGCCGCCCGCAGCGAGATCACCGGCACCGAGTGGGCGCTGAACGCCTCCTCGATGCTCCAGCTGTGGGAGCTGGGCCGGGGCGTCAAGGCCAACTGACACCCCCGGCACGGCGAGCGGCCGGGGGGGGGGGGGAGGGGGGGGGGAGGGGCGGGGC
>JBEHXI010000048.1:0-34241 GCA_048498775.1 Actinomycetota bacterium
ATCCGCACCAGCACGCCCGGCCCCGTCCTCCTGGCTGGCGAGCCCGGCCCACCCGACCGATCCTGAAGGGGAAAGGCACTCTCCTCCCCCCAGGGCGGCCGTCATGATCAAACTCGATGAGCACCTGCCCATGGACCACCGCCTCAGCCGGGTCTACCGGATCGGTGCCGGGCTGATGGGCCTCGTCCTGCTGGCGTTCGGCATCCTGGGCCTTCTCGACACGGTGGGCTTCTTCTCGGTGAGCGGCGTGCAGATCGCCGGGCTGAGCACCAACCACGCGCTCAGCATCCTGTCGATCGTCGTGGGCGCGCTGCTGTTCGCCGGGATGGTGATCGGCGGGAACGTCGCCTCCACGCTGAACATGATCCTCGGTGTGCTCTTCGTCCTCAGCGGCTTCGTCAACCTGTGCATCCTGGACTCGGACGCGAACTTCCTGGCGTTCCGGATGCCCAACGTGCTGTTCAGCTTCGTCTTCGGGCTGCTGCTGATGACGTTCGGCATGTACGGGCGGGTGCACGCCCATCTGCCGTTCGACAACCCCTACTGGCTCAGGCGGCACCCGGACCGGGCCGCGGAGCGCGAGCGCGCCGCGGCGGAGGCCAGGCGGCGCCGGCAGCTCATGGGACCTTCCGGGCGAGGGTCAGTCCGTCCGCAGCCGTGAGCAGTACGGCCTCCACCCGGCGGTCGGCGCGGACCAGGTCGTTGAACTCCCGGATCGCCGCGGCGCCGCCGGTGGCGGCCGGGTCGGCGACCGCCCCGTGGTAGAGGACGTTGTCCGCGATGATCAGGCCGCCGGGCCGGGTGCGACGGACCAGTTCCTCCCAGTAGGCGCAGTAGGTGCCCTTGTCCGCGTCGAGGAAGGACAGGTCGATCCACGGCTCGTCGTCGGGCAGCGCGCGCAGGGTGTCCAGGGCCGGGCCGAGGCGCAGGTCGACGCGGTCGGCGACGCCGGCCTCGGCCCAGAAGCGGCGGCCCACCGCCGTCCACTCCTCGGACAGGTCGCAGGTGATCAGCCGGCCGTCCGCGGGCATCGCCTGGGCCATCGACAGCGTGGAGTACCCGGTGAAGGTGCCGACCTCGACGATCCGGCGGGCGCCGGTCAGCCGCACCAGGAAGGCCAGCAGCGGGCCCTGCTCCTCGGCGATCTGGAGCCCGGCGACGTCGGCGTAGCGGGTGCGGGTGAGGTCGACGAGCGCGCGCTGCACCGGGTTCAGGGGCGGGTTGCAGGCCAGGACGTAGGCGTACAGCTCGGGTGTGAGCGGCGGGTTCTTGGTCTCGGTCACCTGGGGCTCCTGCCTGTGACGGCCTGGGCTTATTGTTGCGCGCATGCTCATTGACGAGGCGGTCGCCGAGGCGCTCGCCATGGTGCCCAGCATTCCAGGCCGGCGGGTGCTGCTGGGGCTCGCCGGGCCCCCGGCCGCGGGCAAGTCCACCCTGGCGTGCGAGCTGGTGGCACAGGTGAACGCCCGGCTCGGCGAGGACACGGCGGCGTACGTTCCGATGGACGGTTTCCATCTGTCCAACGCCCAGCTGGAACGGCTGGGGCGGGCCGGGCGCAAGGGGGCGCCGGACACCTTCGACGTGGACGGGTACGTCCATCTGCTGCGCCGGCTGCGGCGCGAGCTGGACCGGCCGGTCTACGCGCCCGGGTTCGACCGGGGGCTGGAGGAGCCGGTGGCCGCGGCGCTGGCCGTCCCGCCCGGCACCCGGCTGGTGGTGACCGAGGGCAACTACCTGGCCGACGACGCGGACGGCTGGCACGACATACGCGACCTGGTGGACGCGCTGTGGTACGTCGACGCGCCTCGGGAGCTGCGCGAACGGCGGCTGCTGGAGCGCCATGTGAAGGGCGGGCGCGACGAGGCGGAGGCGCTGGCGTTCGTCGAGAGCAGCGAGCGGCCCAACGCCGAGCGGGTGGAGCGGTCCCGGGCGGTGTGCTCCCGGGTCGTCGAGAACGGCTGAGAGGGCACGCCCCCTGCGCCCGGGCGGCCCTACCGCGGCGAGCCGTCGGCCCAGGCGGTCATCCGGCGCAGGATCGTCTCGCCGGCCAGCACGCCCACCGCGTCCAGCGCGGTGACGTGCGGCGCGCTCCAGCCGGAGTCGGCGAGTTCCCCGTGCCCGGGGCGCCAGGCCTTGTCGGCGGCGAGCAGCAGGTCGGTGTCGAGCAGCGAGTCCCCGGCGGCCAGCACCCGTTCGGCGCCGGTCCGGCGCACCACCTCGGCGAGCGCGGCCGACTTGGTGAGCGGCGCGGGGACCGCGTAGACCTTGCGGCCCTGCACCGAGACCGTCCAGCCGCGCGGCGCGGCCCACCCGGACAGCTCCTTGACCCAGTCCTCCGGCAGCGCCGCCCGGTCCACCACCAGGTAGGCGAACAGGTCCTCGGCGACGCGGGCGGTGCGCAGCCAGGCCGGATCGGCGGTCTGGGTGAGCCGGTCGAGCACCTCCGCGAGCGGCGCGCACCCGTCGGCCAGCCGGCCGCGTACCGTGTCGTGCCAGTCCTCGTCGGTGCGGCCGTGGACGAGCAGATGGCCGCCGTTGGCGCAGATCGCGTAGCGCGGCGGCGGGCCGGGCAGGCGGACGCGGCCGTACTGCTCCCGGGTGCGTGTCGTCACCGGGACGAAGCAGGCGGCGTCCGCCAGCTCGCGCAGCAGCTCCGCGGCCCGCTCGGTGACGTAGCTGAGCGGGGCGCCGCGGTAGACCTCGACGCACAGCAGCCGGGGCGCCTGGTGGTCGGGCATGGCCAGGGCCAGGGCGGCGGCCGAGTAGATCAGGGTGCGGTCCAGGTCGCTGGCGATGAGGGTGCCGGTCACCGGACGCTCACCGCGCGGCCGTCGAAGCCGGTGGCGCCGGCGGTGTGGCGGGGGCTGATGAGGCCGACGCAGGCGTACGGGAAGCCTTCGGCCGCGTCGAACTCCTCGACGGGGACGCCGCGTTGGTCGGCGAGCAGGCGGATGTGGTCCAGTTCGGGGCCGGCGCCGCGCCGGGCGAGGACCCGCCAGGGCACCCGGCGCAGCAGCACCCGGGTGGTCTCGCCGACGCCGGGTTTGACGAGGTTGACGTCCCCGATGCCGTACTCCTCGCTGATCCGCTCCACGGCGGCCCAGCCCGCCCAGGTGGGGGTGCGGTCCTGGTCGCGCAGCGCCTTGGCGTCGGCCCTGGCGGCGCCGGCGGCCTCGGCGAAGCGTTCCGTGACGGTGTCGAGGAACAGCGCGGACAGGTCGGCGCCGGCGAGCTCCCGGTAGTACTTCCCGCCGTGGAAGTCGCCGGGCCCGATCAGGCCGGGGCGCAGCACGGTGCGGGAGATCAGCCCGGAGACGGTGGAGTTCAGGCAGGCGGAGGGGATCAGGAAGTCGTCGCGGGTGCCGTAGGTGTCGACGCAGCCGCCGGGGTCGGCGAGCACCGCCAGACGCGGGTCGAACTCCGGGAACTCCCGCAGGGCGGCGGCCAGTTCGCGGGTGATGGCGCCCTTGCCGGTCCAGCCGTCGACGAAGACCACGTCGGCCGGGTCGTGGTGGGCGGCGAGCCAGCGCAGCGCGGTGGTGTCGATGCCCCGGCCGCGCACGATGGAGATCGCGTAGTGCGGCAGCCGCAGCCCGTGCGCCCAGGCGGCCCAGCGCCGCATGGCGATGCCGACGGGCGTCCCGGCCCGGGCGAGCGAGACCAGGACGGGCGCGGGGCTCCGCTCGGCCAGCACGGTCTCGGTGACCGCCCCCACCGCGCGGGCGATCCGCCCGGCCGAGGCGCGCAGCGCGGCGTGGAACAGCTCGGTGTAGGCGGCGCTGGGCTGGTACTCGATGGGCAGGGACTCGGCGTAGTGGGCGCCTCCGTGCTGGATCGCCTCCTCGCGCTCCTCGGTCGGGGCCTCAAGCCGCGCGTCGGAGACGTCCTTGAGCAGCCAGCCGACCTCGTCGGGCGGGTACGAGGAGAAGGCGGGACCGCGCAGCGGGGCTCTGCCGCCGGGGCCGCCGGGGCCGCCGGGGCCGCCGGATCCGCCGCGGCCGGTTTCGGGCACCATGCTCACACCTGTCGTTCGGTCGGCGGTGGGGGGACGTGGGAGGGGACGACGGCGAGCAGCAGCCGGCCGGTGTGCGCGGCCAGGTGGGACAGCAGCCCGCCGGGGGCGTGCAGCGCGGGGGTGTCGCCGGCCGAGTCCACCACGGCGACGACGGCGTCGAAGCCGCCGCCCGCGACGTTGTAGGCGTACCGCTCCCCCGCCGGGCCGTCCCCGGGCGGCACGTCGTGCGCGGGGAAGACGACGCGGCTGCGGATCGCGTACCCGGGATCGTCCAGCGCGAGGGCCGGGGAGCGGGTGGTGGTGGAGAACCGCACCTCGGCGCCGCCCGCCGACCGCTCCAGCGCCCCGGCCAGCCGCAGCGGCGCGTACATCAGCTCCTCGGTGCCCAGGACGAGGACGCGCCGGGCGCCGTCCGGCAGCGCGGCCCGCACCCGCTCGGCCATCGCCGGGAGCGCGGCCTCCAGGCGGGCGCGGTCGGCCGGGGTGAAGCCGTGGCGGCCGCCGTCCGGCAGCCCGTCCGGCCAGCCCAGGTCCACCCGGACCGCCCGCCACCGGGCGGCCGGGGCCGGCGGCGGGGTCCGATGGGCCCGCACCAGGCGGCGGCCGCGGTCCAGCACCCCGTCCGGCAGCCGCACCTCGCCGGCCGCGAGCGCCACCACGTCGACGCGGGCGCCCAGGTCGGCGGCGGCCTTGGCCAGCCGCTGCCGGTCCGCCGCGCCGCGCACGTCGACCAGGGCCACGACGACGTACCGCTCCCGGGGGTGCCGGGCGTGCAGCGCGGCGATGGTGTTGAGCACCGTGCGGCCGGTGGAGAACTCGTCGTCCACCAGCACCAGCGGGCCGTGACCGGCCAGCAGTCCCGGGTCGCGCGGCAGCAGCAGGTGCTCGGTGGCGTGGCTGTGCTCCTCCTCGAAGCCGCCGGCGAGCGGCACGCCGGGCACCCGGCGCCGGGTGGAGTGCAGATACGGGGCGAAGGCGAGCCCGTCGGCGACGCTGTGGCCGAGCCCGGTGGCCGTCTCCGCGTAGCCGAGCACCACCGCGCGGGCCGCCTCCCGCTCCCCCAGCAGTTCCCGCACCCGGCGGCCGAGGGTGAGTCCCGCGCCGTGGACGGCGTCCGGCCGCTGCGGGATGTGCTTGCCGAGCACCGTGGAGACCAGCAGGTGGGCGCGTTTGGGGTTGTCGCGCAGGGCCAGGCCGACGAGTTCGGGCAGCCGGTGTGATCCGCTCAGGGTGACGCCGAGCCGGTCGGCGACCCAACTCCCCGGCCACACCGCCGCGTTCACGCCGCCTCCAGGGTGGCCGCCAGCAGCTGGGCGAAGGTGACGCCCTCCCGGGCGACGCCGAACGCCTCGGCGCGGCGCAGGGTGCGTTCCGCCCAGGCGCGGTGCGGCTTCACCTCGTTCATCTTGTTGGTGTAGGCGGAGCGCAGCACGCCGCCGCCGCGGTGGTCGGGCCGGACGATGTCGGCGGCGTCGCAGAACTCCTCGTGGGTGACGACGGACAGCGCGTGCACCGGGGCGACATGGCTGGGGTGGATGCAGGTCTTGCCCAGCAGCCCGTTGGCGCGGTCGAGTTCGACCTCGCGGAGCAGTCCGTCGATGTCGTGCTCGATCAGCTCGGTGCGCAGTTCCTCGGCGTCCGGGGCGAACGGGGTGCGCCGCAGCTGCGGTTTGAAGATGCGCTCCTCGCGGCGGAAGTACTCCCACACCGGGCCGGTGACGGTGAAGCCGGTGCCGTCGGCGCGGCCCAGCAGGTTGACGACGTCCCCGATGACCGCGGCGATGACCTGCACGTCGTAGGCCGTCATGTCGGGCGGGCGCCGCAGCCCGTAGGCGGAGGAGAAGTCGGTGACGCCCAGGCGCAGGGCGAGGACGCGGTCGCGGTACTTCTCGACGGTGCGGGCGATGCCCAGCAGTGTCTCGGTCCGGCTCTCCAGGTGCAGCAGCTGCGGCGACTCCAGGACCGGCATGGCCAGCAGGCGGCGGCCCGCGGCGGCCTCGGCGGCGGTGAGAGCCTCCAGGAAGGGCACCCCGCTGGCCTCGGTGAACTTCGGCAGGACGAAGCCGCTGACCCGGTGCACCGCCGGGCCCAGCCGCCGTACCAGGACGGTGATCTGCTCGGGGGTGCGGACGCGGACGAAGAGCAGCGGCAGCGGTCCGTCGCCGAGCCGGGCGAACTGCTCGACCAGGTTGTCCTCGGCGGCCTCGACCTGCGCGTCGTCGATGGAGTCCTCCAGGCACACCACCATCGACACCACGCCGCGGGCCGCCTGCCTGCGGACGTCGTCGGCGAGGCAGGGGCGGGTGGCGGGGCTGTAGAGGGTGGCGCCGAGGGCGGCGGACAGGGTGTGGACCGGGGAGTCGGCGTCGAACTCGGCGGGTTCGATGTGGAACAGCTCCTTTCGGACCTGTGGCGCGAGATGTCCGAAGTGGCGCATGCAACTCCCCCCGTCGTGATGATCCGGCCGATTATCGTACGCACGCTGTCGAAGCAGTCTTGCCGGTCCGGCGTGAAAATCACGTAACCCCGGTGCGTATCCGTCGCATACGGCGGATGGCCCCTGCGTCCCGGCCCGGGAAACCGTGACCTGCCCCTGCGTTGTCCCGCCACCGGGCGGCCAGGCAGGATTGCGCCATGACGCACGCGATGGTGAAGGGGTCGAACATCCCCCTGGAGGCCTCCGCGGTACGCGCGGTGCTGACCTGGAGTCCCGGCACCGGCGTGCCCGACATCGACGCCTCGGCACTGCTGCTGGGCCCGGACGAACGGGTCCGCGCGGACGCCGACTTCGTCTTCTACAACCAGCCGCACCACCCCTCGGGCCTGGTCCGGCACCAGGCCAAGCAGCCGGGTGGCCGCGGGCTGACCGACAGCGTCGAGGTGGACCTGGCCGGGCTCGAGGCGAGCGTGCACCGGGTGGTGCTCGCCGCGTCGGCCGACGAGGGAACGTTCGAGCAGGTCCCCGGCCTGCAACTGCTGCTCTTCGACATCTCGCCGGGCCGGGCCGCCGCCGAACCGCTCGCCTCCTTCGACGTCGTCCCGGACACCGGCGAGGAGGCGGCGCTGATCTGCGGCGAGCTGTACCGGCGCGACGGCCTCTGGAAGTTCCGGGCACTGGGCCAGGGATACGCCAGCGGACTGGTCGGGCTGGCCACCGACTTCGGCATCCGGGTGGAGGAGGACGAGGACACCGACAGCGAGGCGGCGGCCCCCGCCGCCCAGACGACGCGGCCCCCCGCCGGCCCGCGGCCGTCCGCCGCCCAGCCGGCCGTGCCCCCGCAGCCCGCCGGTCCCGTCGCCCCCGTCGCTCCGGCTCCGGCACCGGCACCGGCCGCCGCCGCTCCGGCCACCTGGGGAGCCCCGCCGCCCGGCTACGCCTACCCCCAGCAGCCGGCCGCGGTCCCCGGCGCGCCCGCCCCCGGCTACGCCTATCCGCCGCAGACCGCCGCCACCGTCCCGGCGGCGCCCGGCTACGGCTATCCGCAGCCCGCCCCGGCCGTGGCGCCGCCCCAGACCGGCTACGGCTACCCGCCGCACCCCGCCTACGGCTACCCGCAGCAGGTCCAGCCCCAGCCCCAGCCGGTGGCCGCCGCGCCGCTGATCACGCTGCCGCCCCAGGGCCCGCAGTTCCAGGCCGGCCGCTGAGGCCGCCGACATCGCCGAAGCCGCGCGAAGCCGCCGGAGTCGCCGGAGTCGCCGGAGCCGCGGAACCCCCCGCCGCTGAGCCCCGGGGCCGCGGCCTCAGCGGCGGGCCATCAGGCAGACCATGTCGAACAGCACGGTGGCCGCGGCGAGGGCGGTGGTCTCGGCGTGGTCGTAGGCCGGTGCCACCTCCACCACGTCGCCGCCCACCAGGTGCAGGCCGGTCAGCCCGCGCAGCAGCCGCAGCAGCTCGCGGCTGGTCAGCCCGCCGGCCTCCGGGGTGCCGGTGCCGGGCGCGAACGCCGGGTCCAGCACGTCGATGTCGACCGACAGGTACACCGGCAGGTCCGCCACACGTTCCGTGACGGCCTCGATCGCGCCGCCGGTGCCGAGCACGTCGAGGTCGCTCGCCCGGATGGTGCGGAAGCCCAGCCGCTTGTCCTCGTCCATGTCGCCGCGGTCGTAGAGCGGACCGCGGATTCCGACGTGGATCGAGTGGTCCTCGACCAGCAACCCCTCCTCGAAGGCGCGGCGGAAGACCGTTCCATGGGTCATCGGCGCGTCGAAATAGGTGTTCCAGGTGTCCAGATGCGCGTCGAAGTGGACCAGCGCGACCGGCCCGTGCTCACGCACCGCCGCCCGCAGCATCGGCAGCGCGACGGTGTGGTCGCCGCCGATGGCCAGCACCCGCCGCCCGCCGCCGCCGGTCTCCCGGGCGTGCCCCTCGATCCGCGCCAGGGCGGCGTCGATCGAGAACGGCGTCACCGGCACGTCACCGGCGTCGACGACCTGGATCTCCTCGAACGGCGCGGTCTCCAGCTCCACATGGTGGCCCGGCCGCAGGTGCCGGGACGCCTGCCGCACCGCCATGGGCCCGAAACGCGCCCCGGGCCGGTAGGACGTGCCGGTGTCGAACGGCACCCCCAGCACGGCGAGGTCGTACGAGCCGACCTGGTCGATCAGCGGAACGCGGGCGAAGGACCCCGAACCGGCGAAGCGCGGCACATCGGTGCCGGACACCGGGCCGGTGATCGGCGAGGGCTGCTCGGGCATGGCTGCCTCCTGACGGTCGACGGGGACGGGTGCGGGCGGGGTCAGGCGCGGGCACGGGTGGTGCCGCCGTTGGGCTGGAGGACCTGGCCGGTGAACGCGCCGGCGCCGGGCGAGGCCAGGAAGGAGACCGTGGCGGCGATGTCCTCGGGCGTGGCCAGCCGCCCCACCGGCATCCGCTCCCGGTACCGGCTCCGCAGCTCCTCCAGCCCGATCCCGGCGTCCTCGGCGTCCACCCGCAGCTGCTCGGTGTCCACATAGGACGGCGCGACGGCGTTGGCCGCGACGCCCTGCGGCCCCAGCTCGCGGGCCAGGCCCTTGGTGAGCGCGATCAGTCCCGCCTTGGAGGCCGCGTACGCGGTGGCGTTCGCCTGCCCGATCACGCCCCACTCGGAGGCGATCACCACGATCCGGCCGCCGCCGAGCGCGCGCATCCCGGGCAGCACGGCCTGGACCAGCCGGAAGTGCCCGGACAGGTTCACCTCGACCTGGCGCCACCAGTCGGCGGGCTTCTGGTCGAGGAACGGGCTCATCGCCATCGCCGCGGCGTTGGCGACCAGCACGGCGGGCGGCCCCGCGGCGCGTACCACCTCGGCCACCAGTTCGCCGGCCGCGGCCGGCGCCGCGATGTCGCCGGGGACGGCCGGTCCGCCGACCCGCGCGGCCAGTTCGGACAGCCGCCCGTCGTCGGTGATGTCGTTGACGGCGACGGTGAAGCCGTCGGCGGCCAGGCGCAGCGCGGTGGCGCGCCCGATGCCCTGGGCGGCGCCCGTCACCAGGGCGACCTTCAAGGAGGCGGTGGACGCCATCTCAGATCACCGCCCCGGCGTTGGGCGACAGCACGTCGCCGCAGTACATCGCGCCCTCGGCGGCCAGATGGCGCACCGTGTGGGCGACCTCGTCGGGGCTGACGAGACGGCCGAGCGGCAGGGTCGCCAGATAGCCCGGATCGCGCCAGGGGGAGTCGGCGGCCAGCATCGGGGTGTCGGTGGGGCCGGGCGCCACCACGGCGACCCGGACGCCCGCCTCCGCCACCTCCGGCGCGAGCGACTTCGCGAACCCGATGACCGCTCCCTTGGCCGCCACGTAGTGCAGGTCCCCGCAACCGCCGCCGATCGCCAGCTCCGAGGAGACCACCACCACCGATCCCCCGCCGCCGCGCAGCAGATGCGGCAGGGCGGCGGCACAGGTGTTGACGGTCCCGCCGAGCACCACGGCGAGCATCCGGTCCCACCGCTCGACGGTGATGGACTCCACCGGCAGCCCGTCCTCGTAGACGCCGGCCGCGGTGACCACCAGGTCCAGCCTGCCGAAGTACGCCACGGCCCGCTCCACCGCGTCCTCGACGGCCTGCCGGTCGGTGACGTCGGCGACCAGCGGCAGATCCGTGCCGCCGCCCGCCACCAGGTCAAGACCCGCCGTGCGCCAGCCCGCCGCGCCCAGCACCCGGGCGGTGGCCGCGCCGATGCCGCCCGCCGAGCCGGTGATCAGGGCGACCTCGCCGCTCACGCGCCCTCCCCCTCGACGGCGTCCACGACGGCGAGGACCGGGGCGGCCGCGGCCGGCCGGTGCGGCCGGAACATCCGCCGGCACAGCAGCGCGCCGAGCACTCCCAGCACCCCCGTCATGATCAGGACGCCCCAGTCCACGTACCAGGTGCCGTTGACGGTGCGCGGCCAGGCGACGTTGACGGTCTCCAGGACGATCCACACCGCCGCCGCGTACGTCACCGGCGCGCCCCAGCGGCCCAGCGAGACCTCACCCGGCTGCCAGCGCCCGCGCAGCCGCACCCAGGCGGCGGCGCACACCGGCAGCGCGTAGGAGAGGTAGAAGCCGGCGCTGGAGAAGGACAGCAGCAGCGCGTAGATCTTCGAGGCGCTGACGAACAGCAGCGCGCCGGCGACGACAGCGGTCAGCCCGATCGCGTTGCGCGGCAGCGCCTCGCCCTTCGACAGCGCGCCCAGCAGCCGTGCGCCGGGCAGGATGCGGTCCCGCGCCCCGGCCCACACCGCCCGGCTGACCGCCGCCTGCACCGCCATCAGGCTGGCCGTGAACCCCACCGCCAGCGCGACCAGCAGGATCCGGCTCATCGGGGCGCCCAACTGGGCCTGGAGCGTGCCGGAGATCGGGTCGGCGACCTTCCCGGACAGCACGTCGGGGATGCTCGGGATCGCGAGCAGGACACCGAGGCTGGCGTACATGATCAGCAGGCCGACCGCGAGCAGCGCCAGCGGCATCGCCTTCGGCAGCACCCGCCGGGACTCCCTGACCTCCTCCGCGATCGATCCGGCCGACTCGAACCCGATGAACGACCAGCCCACGAACGCGGCCACGGCCAGCAGCGGGCCGATCTGCCAGGAGCCGGAGCCCGCCGTGGTGAGCAGCGACGAGAGCGGGTTGACGTGGTGGAAGAACAGCAGCACCGTGCCCAGCCCGAAGGTGGACGCCAGTTCCGCGGCCATGCTGACGACCAGCAGCACCCGCAGCACGCCCCGGCCCACCATGTTCGCCGCGGTGCCGAACAGCAGCACCCCCAGCGCGACCAGTGCCTGCCCGGTGCCGGACAGTCCGGTCAGGCCCACCGCCTCGGCCAGGAAGCCGGACGCCGCGTACGCCAGCGCCGACATCGCGATGGTCAGGCCCCACATGTACGCCCAGTTGGTGAACCAGCCGAAGCGCGGGCCGACCAGGTGGCGCGCCCACTGGTAGACGCTGCCCTGCAGCGGCCAGCGGGAGACCAGCTCCCCGAAGACGGCGGCGACCAGCAACTGGCCGGCCAGGACGACCGGGAACGCCCACCAGAAGGCGGGCCCGGCGGTGGCGATGCCGAGCGCGAAGACGCCGTACAGGCCGGCGATCGGCGAGACGTCGGAGAAGGCCAGCGCGAAGGCCGAGCGGAGGGTGAACTCCCGGTGCGGGGCGCCCGGTTCGCCGGGCGGGTCCGGAAGGTGCCGCGGTGCGGCGCCGGGTGGCGCGGTGACGTTCTCGGGTGCGGTGTCGGGCATGGCGTGTCCTGTCTGGGAAGGGGCGCGTGAGGACGCGGCGACGGGCACGACAGGCGCCGTTGCCTGCGTGGCGGGAGGTCCGGGGCGTGCGGGCGGGCGTCAGGGCCGCACCCAGTACGCCTCCGGCGGGATGTCGGGGCGTGTGCAGGTCCGCGCGGGCAGGCCGAGGGCGGCGGTGTGCGCGGCGACCTCGGCGACGGTGGCGATCCACAGTCCGGGCAGCGCCTTCATCCGCTCGACGAGCCGTTCCAGCGCCTCGGCCCGCGACGGCCGGCCGGTCAGGAAGGGGTGGCAGGTCAGGACGTAACAGCCGCCGAGGCGGTGCATCGCCTCCAGCTCCAGCGTCCACATCTCGAGGACCTTGGCGGGGCTCTCGATGACGCCGGAGCCGATCAGGCCGGGCAGGAACGCGTACTGCTCCCAGTCGTCCAGCCCCCAGGAGACGGGCACCTGCACCACCGAGTCGCCGCCGCCGGCCGCCAGCCGGTAGGGGTGGTCGGAGTCCATCAGGCTGGAGTCGTAGAGGAATCCGCGCTCGGCCAGCAGCCGCGGGGTGTGGTGGTTCAGCTCCCACATCGGCGCCCGGTAGCCGACCGGGCGGACTCCGGCCACCTCCCGCAGCGCCTTGAGCCCGAGGTCGATCATGTCGGCCTCGGTCCGCTCGTCCATCCCCGCGGTGTTCTCGTGGAAGTAGCTGTGGTGGGCGATCTCGTGGCCGGCCTCGGCGATCGCCCGGACCGTCGCCGGGTGGCGGTGCGCGGTGTAGCCGGGGACGAAGAACGTCGCCCGCAGCCCGTGCCGCTCCAGCATGGCCAGGATCCTCGGCACGCCGACCAGCGGCCCGTAGGACTGGTGGCTCATCGGGCTCATCCGGCCGGCCGCGGACAGGTCGACGCTGAGCACCGCGGCCTCGGCGTCCAGGTCGAAGGTCAGGCAGGCGGCCGCGGTGCGGCCCGCGGGCCACCGGATCGGCTCCGGGGCCGGGACCGCGGTGTGCCGGGACTGCTCGGCTGCGCTCATCGCCACCTCCGCTCGCTGTGGCGCTCAGCATGCGGGCGGCCGCTCGGCAGCGTCCATGCGACTGGGGCGCAGCACTGTGCACCGGGCCTGTACCGGGGTATGAAAAGGCGGAGGTGCCTGGGAGTTTACGCATCCGGAACCGGGCGGTGACGGGCTCCGGTTAGCCTGCCCGGCGCGGCCACGGACAAGGGAGGGCGCCATGGCGGTCACGGTCGGCGAACTGCTCGCCATGCCGCACCTGCAGCTGTCCCTGCACGCGGGAGCGCGGGGGACGGGCCGCGAGGTCGGCTGGGCCCACACCTCCGACCTGCCCAACCCCTGGGAGTGGCTGTCCTCGGGCGATCTGCTGATGGCCAACGGCATCGGGCTGGCCGCCGAGGAGCCCGCGCAGGTCGCCTTCGTCGAGGGGCTGGCCGGGGCCGGGGTGAGCGCCTTCGTGATGGGGCTCGGCACCAACGGGCCGCCGCTGACCCGGGCGTTGACGGAGCGGGCCGACGAGCTGTCGCTGCCGGTGCTCTCCGTCCCGTACAGCATGTCGTTCACCACGATCACCCGGGCCGTCGCGGTGGCGAACCAGCGGGAGGAGGCCCACCAGGTCACCCGGGTGGCGCGGCTGTACGAGGTGCTGCGCACCTCGGTGGCCGGAGCGGTCCCGGGCGCGGAGATGTTCCGCAGGCTGGGCGGCGAGCTCCAGGCGCGGCTGTACCTGGTCGATCCGGAGACCGGCCGGTCGCTGTTCGACGACGGTGAGGAGACGGCGTTCGCCGGGGCGCTGGCCGAGGCGTTCGTCGAGCACGGCCACGCGATCCCCGGGGTGCTGCGGCTGCGGCGGACGGGCCCGGACGGCCGCGCCGCCGTCGCCCTGGCCGTCGCGGTGCCGGGTGAGGAGGCGACGGCGCTGGTGGCCGAACCGCTCGGGGACCGCCTGCCCGGGCTCGCCCTGCTCCAGCATGTCGCGACGGTCGGCGCGCTGGAGCTCGCCCAGATCGCCGCCGGACGGGAACGGCTGCGGCGCGAAGGGGCGGATCTGCTGGGCCGGTTGCTGGACCGCAGGGGCGACGCGGACTCCGCCGGGCGCCGGCTGGCCGAGACCGGCCTGGGCCCGGAGGAGTGCGTGCTGGTCCAGGCCCGCGCGGCCGAGGAGGGCACGGTGGACCGGCTCCACTGCCGGCTCGCCCGGCTGCGCGTCCCCCATCTGCTGCTGCGCCGCGACGGCACCCTGAACGTGGTGGTCGCCGACCGGCCGGGGCACCTGGACCGGCTGACCGCCCTGCTCGACTTCGCGCCGTCGATCGGCGTCAGCGACCGGATCCGGGCCGCCGACCGCCTGCCGGAGGCGGCCCAGCAGGCGTACTGGGCGCTCGGCGCCGCCGAGGCGGAGAACCGCCGCCTGGTGCGCTACGGCGACGAGACGGCGCTGCTCCTGCCGCGCACCCCGCTGGAGGCGCAGGCGCTGGTCTCCCGGGTACTGGGACCGCTGCTCGCCCACGACGCCGAGCACGGCACCGCCTACCTGCGCACCCTGCGGGTGATGCTGCACCGCGACCGCTCCTGGCAACTGGCCGCCGACGAGCTGCACATCCACAAGCAGACCCTGGGCTACCGGCTGCGCCGCATCGAGCAGCTCACCGGCCGCGGGCTGACGCGCACCGAGCACATCGCGGAGCTGTGGTTCGCGGTGCGCGCCCACGACATGGTGCAGCGGCGCTTACCGGCGGCGGGCGCACCGGCCGCCTGAGCCGCCGGCACCTACTTCTTGTAGCCCCGCCCCCACTGCAGCCCCCAGCCGTAGAGCCGGTCCAGCTCCGACTGGAAGCCGTGGACGTACCGCAGCTCGCGCCGCACCAGCAGCTCGTCCTTGCGGTTCTCCATCAGCAGCACCGCGCACGACCGCGCCTCCGGGGCGTGCTCGTCCAGGGGGATCTCGATGGGGGTGCCGCTGCTCGGGTAGAGCGTGACGACGGCGTGGGTGCGGTCGAAGGCCGGGGTGCCGTCATAGATGTAGACGAAGATCAGCAGGCGCTTGAAGTGCTCCTTCTGGTCCAGGTTGATCTGCATCCACTCACCGGACGCCGAGCCGAACCGGTCGTCGCCGCTGAGCTGGACGTACGGCGGCTCGTTGAAGCTGCCGTAGAAGTCGCCCAGCGCCTGGACGACGCCCCGGGAGCCGTCCGTCAGCTCGTACATGCACGCCAGGTCCAGGTCGACGTCGACGAGCGCCGGTCCGGCGGCCTGCACCGGCTCGGGCGTGAAGAGGCTGAAGGAGCGCCTCAGCATCTCGGCGGGCGACCGCCGGACCGAGTCGTTGAAGTCCGAGGACCGCATCCGCCAGTTGAGGTTGACCCGCAGGCTGCCGGTCGCCGAGCCGTGCCGGGTGAGCGAGACCGTCTGGCGCCGCCTGGTCAGGGTGAGGGCGTGCGCGCTCCCCACGTCGAACTGGTTGCCGATCTCGCCGCCCCGCAAGAAGTTGATCATCCCCGCACCCCTCCCTGGCGCACCGTTCCACCGCGGACGTCAGACCCGGGTCGGCAGCTCCGCCGGCTCCGACTCCTCGGAGCCTTCCCCGAGGCGCCGGTTGCGTACCACCGAGGACAGGAAGGAGGCGAGGATCAGCACCACACCGACCAGGCCGGTGATGACCTCGTTGATCTCGTACTTGATGGTGGCCAGCAGGATGACCGCCAGCGCGCCGATCGCGTAGTGGGCGCCGTGCTCCAGGTAGACGTAGTCGTCCAGGGTGCCCTTGCGGACCAGGAAGACGGTCAGCGAGCGGATGTACATCGCGCCGATGCCCAGACCCAGGGCCATCATGAAGATCTCGTTGGTGATGGCGAACGCGCCGATGACGCCGTCGAAGGAGAACGAGGCGTCGATGACCTCCAGGTAGAGGAACATGAAGAACGCCGCCTTGCCGGCCAGCCCGACCAGCGACCCGCCCGGCCGCGCCGCGCTCCCGGCGCCGCCCGCGGCCTCCCCGGCGTCGGCGTCCGCGGCGTGCTCGGCGTCCGCAGCGTCCGCGGCGTCTTCAGCGTCTTCAGCGTCCTCTTCACTCTCCAGGCGGTCCTCGAAGAAGCCGGAGACCCCCCCGACGATCAGATAGGTGACCAGGCCGGCGATGCCGGCGAGCAGTACGGTCACCGACTTGTCCACGGTGCCGCCGCCGCTGACCGGCACCTCGGTGGCCACCGTGGTCCCCGCGACCAGCAGGGCGACCAGCGCGACCGCTATCGAGAGGGTGTCGAGCTTGCCGAGGCGGGCCAGCGGGCGCTCGATCCAGTTCAGCCAGGCGTGCTCACGGTCCTCGAACAGGAAGTCGAGGAAGATCATCAGCAGGAAGACGCCACCGAACGCCGCGATGGCCGGGTGGGCGCTGGTGACCAGGTGCTCATAGCGGTCCGGCTGGTCGACGGCGACCCGCACCGCCTCCACCGGAGAGATCTTCGCGGTGAGGGAGACGATGAGGACCGGGAAGACCAGCCGCATGCCGAACACCGCGATCAGCACGCCGACGGTCAGGAAGATCTTCTGCCAGAAGGCGTTGAGCTTGCGCAGGATTCCCGCGTTGATGACGGCGTTGTCGAAGGACAGGGAGATCTCGAGGACCGCCAGGATCGCGACGATCGCAAGCCCGCCCCACCCCCAGATGAGCCCGGCCAGGGCCAGGCCTGCCATCGTGACGGCGAATGACCAACCGAACGTTCTGACGAGCACTGCTGATCCAATCCCTTGAGGTCCCCGGCACGGCCTGGCGGGCGCGCGACTTTACGAAACGTTGACCCCGAAGTCTAGGGCGATTCCGCGCAGCCCGGAGGCATACCCCTGCCCCACTGCCCGGAACTTCCATTCACCCGCGTACCGGTACAGCTCGCCGAAGATCATGGCGGTCTCGGTGGAGGCGTCCTCGCTCAGGTCGTAGCGCGCCAGCTCGGCGCCGTCCGCCTGGTTGACCACCCGGATGTAGGCGTTCCTGACCTGGCCGAACGTCTGGGCGCGCGCCTCCGCCTCGTAGATCGACACCGTGAAGACCACCCGGTCGACACGCTCGGGGACCTTGGTCAGGTCCACCAGGATGGTCTCGTCGTCGCCGCCGGAGCCGCCGGTCAGGTCGTCGCCGGTGTGCTCCACGGAGCCGTCCGGGCTGGTGAGGTTGTTGTAGAAGACGAACCAGTCGTCACCCAGGACCCGGGCGCCCTGGCACAGCAGGGCGCTGGCGTCCAGGTCGAAGTCGGCGCCGGTGGTCGCGCGGGCCTGCCAGCCCAGCCCGATCATCACCTGGACGAGGTTCGGCGCGGCCTTGCTGAGGGAGACGTTGCCCCCCTTGGCGAGCGAGACACCCATGCTGCGTTCCTCCCCGTGCTGCCCCGGCCCGCGCCCCGGCGCCGCACCCCCGGCGGGGGTGTGCGGCGCCGGAAGGCCGCTCCTATGGATGATGCCCGTGTGTCAGACGTTGACGCCGAAGTCCTGGGCGATGCCGCGCAGCCCGGAGGCGTAGCCCTGGCCGATCGCCCGGAACTTCCACTCCCCGCCGTGCCGGTAGAGCTCGCCGAAGACCATGGCGGTCTCGGTGGAGGCGTCCTCGGTGAGGTCGTAGCGCGCCAGCTCCCGGCCGTCGGCCTGGTTGACCACCCGGATGTAGGCGTTCCTGACCTGGCCGAAGCTCTGCTGACGGGCCTCGGCCTCGTAGATCGAGACCGGGAAGACGATCTTCGAGCACTCCGCGGGGACGGTGCCGAGGTCCACGTTGATGACCTCGTCGTCACCCTCGCCCTCGCCGGTGAGGTTGTCACCGGTGTGCTGCACGGAGCCGTCGGGGCTGGTGAGGTTGTTGTAGAAGACGAAGTGCTGGTCCGACAGGACCTTGCCGCCGCCGTCGGTCAGCAGGGCGCTGGCGTCCAGGTCGAAGTCCGCGCCGGTGGTGGTGCGGGCGTCCCAGCCGAGGCCGACCTGGACGGCCGTGAGGTTCGGCGCCTCCTTGGTCAGCGAGACATTGCCGCCCTTGCTCAGGCTGACTCCCACGGGTCCTCCCAAAGGTCGCGGGGCAGCGCGGAACGCTCCCCGTTGTGCGGTTCCACCGGGTCAACGACCCGATCGTAGTGACGGGTTCCTGCGGCTCACAGTTCCGCGAGCGCCTTGACGTAATCGTTGAGGTCGCGGGCGTCGGGCAGGCCGTTGACGACCGTCCAGCGCACCACGCCCTCCTTGTCGATGATGAAGGTGCCGCGCACCGCGCAGCCCTTCTGCTCGTCGAAGACGCCGTAGGCGCGGCTGGCCTCGCCGTGCGGCCAGAAGTCGGACAGCAGCGGGTACTCCAGGCCCTCCTGCTCGGCGAAGACGCGCAGCGAGAACGGCGAGTCGTTGGAGACCGCGAGCAGCTGCACGTCGTCGTTGACGAACTTCGGCAGCTCGTCGCGGAGCGCGCACAGCTCTCCGGTGCACACGCCGGTGAAGGCGAACGGGTAGAACAGCAGGACGACGTTCTTCTCACCGCGGAAGTCGGAGAGCCTGACGAGTTCGCCGTGCTGGTTCTTCAGCTCGAAGTCCGGAGCCTTGGTGCCGGCCTCGATCGCCATGGGACATCCCTTCGGGTCGCGTGTCACCGATTGTCACCGGTGCGCCGTGCCGTGCTGGGCACGCGCACGCACAGTCTGTCACTGCCGGTGCCGCCTTGGGGCTCCGCCCCTCGAGGCACCGCACCCGGAACGCATGTCGCCCCCGCCGGCGCGTCGGCCGGCGGGGGCGTGGTGGGACTGCCCGCTGTGGGACAGCGAGGCGGGCGGGGGTCAGGCCCCCGCGGCCCGGGGCCTCAGCGCTTTCCCGCGCGGGCGGCCTTCGGGGTGACCAGCCGGGTGCCGGACCAGTCCTTGGACGCGTTGACGCTGCTGGTCTGGGCCAGACCCGCGGTCTTGGCGGCCTCGCCGATCTCGCTGGGCTCGATGTAGCCCTCGCGGCCCGTCTTCGGCGTCATCAGTACGATCTGGGCGCCGTCGTCGATCATCTGCGTGGCGTCCACCAGCGCGTCCGTCAGGTCGCCGTCGTCCTCCCGGAACCACAGCAGAACGGCGTCGGCCACGTCCTCGTACTCCTCGTCGACGAACTCCTCGCCCGTGAGCTCCTCGATCGCATCGCGGAGCTCCTCGTCGCAGTCCTCGTCGTAACCGAGCTCCTGGACCACCTGTCCGGGCTGGAATCCCAACCGGCTCGCCGGGTTGGTCCGCTCCTCCGCGTGGCCCGCGGTCGCGCTCACGGATTGCCTCCTGTCTTGGGGATGTCTGTGGCCCTGCTTGCGCGGGGCGTTGGCCGTAGTCCACACGGACGGGGCGGATCGCGCAAGTACCCGCCCTCCGATCCCGCCCAAACGTTGACGTGTCGCCGCACAACGTGCGCGTAAGGTGACCACGGTCACTCCGTTATGCCCGGGTTGTACGATTAGGGCGCTATCCAGAGTACGTATCCACCGAACGGAAATGCACTTCCGAGACGGCTGTCCGATCATCAGCCGGCCCGGCGTAGAGTTGCGATTCGGCCGTAGTCGGTCGCAACTTCACGCCGTGGGCCCCACCGGTCTCACGGAGTGACCGTTACCCCCCAGTAGAGATGACGGATCTCTCAGGCGAGGTACACGATGGAGGCGGCGCGACACAGCAGAGCACTACCTACCAGTGAAGGAACAGCGTGGCTTCCGGATCCGATCGCAACCCGATCATCATTGGCGGCCTGCCGAGCCAGATTCCTGATATCGACCAGGAAGAGACCGGCGAGTGGCTTGAATCCCTCGACGCCGTCGTGGACACGCGGGGCCGTGAGCGCGCCCGCTACCTGATGCTCCGCCTCATGGAGCGCGCCCGCGAACTGAGCGTGGCCGTGCCCGAGATGCGCAGCACGGACTACATCAACACCATCCCGACGGAGCGCGAGCCCTACTTCCCGGGCAACGAGGAGATCGAGCGCAAGGTCCTCAACGCCACCCGCTGGAACGCGGCCGTCATGGTCTCGCGCGCCCAGCGCCCCGGCATCGGCGTCGGCGGCCACATCGCCACCTTCGCCTCCTCCGCCTCCCTGTACGACGTGGGCTTCAACCACTTCTTCCGGGGCAAGGACCGCGGCGACGGCGGTGACCAGGTCTTCTTCCAGGGCCACGCCTCCCCGGGCATCTACGCCCGCGCCTACCTGCTGGACCGCCTCAGCGAGGAGCAGCTGGACTCGTTCCGCCAGGAGAAGTCCAGGGCGCCCCACGGCCTGTCCAGCTACCCGCACCCGCGCTCGATGCCGGACTTCTGGGAGTTCCCGACCGTCTCGATGGGCCTCGGCCCGCTCGGCGCGATCTTCCAGGCCCGGATGAACCGGTACATGCAGGCCCGCGGCATCGCGGACACCTCCCGGTCGCATGTCTGGGCGTTCCTCGGCGACGGCGAGATGGACGAGCCGGAGTCGCTCGGCCAGCTGACCCTGGCCGCCCGCGAGGGCCTGGACAACCTGACCTTCGTCGTCAACTGCAACCTGCAGCGGCTCGACGGCCCGGTGCGCGGCAACGGCAAGATCATCCAGGAGCTGGAGTCGGTCTTCCGCGGTGCCGGCTGGAACGTCATCAAGCTCATCTGGGACCGCACCTGGGACCCGCTGCTGGCCCAGGACGTGGACGGGGTGCTGGTCAACAAGCTGAACACCACCCCGGACGGCCAGTTCCAGACGTACGCCACGGAGACCGGCGCGTACATCCGCGAGCACTTCTTCGGCGACGACCACCGGCTGCGCAGGATGGTCGCGGGCATGACCGACGACCAGATCCTGCACCTCGGGCGCGGCGGCCACGACCACCGCAAGATCTTCGCGGCGTTCAAGGCGGCCCAGGAGCACAAGGGCCAGCCCACGGTGATCCTGGCCCAGACGGTCAAGGGCTGGACGCTGGGCCCGAACTTCGAGGGCCGCAACGCCACCCACCAGATGAAGAAGCTGACCGTCGAGGACCTCAAGCGGTTCCGCGACCGGCTGCACATCCCGATCTCCGACCGCGAGCTGGAGTCCGGCCTGCCCCCGTACTACCACCCGGGGCGGACGTCGGAGGAGATCCAGTACATGCACGACCGCCGCAGCTCGCTGGACGGCTACGTGCCGACCCGCGTGGTGCGGGCCAAGCCGCTGGACCTGCCCGACGACAAGGCGTACGCCTCGGTCAAGAAGGGCTCCGGCCACCAGGCCATCGCCACCACCATGGCGTTCGTGCGCCTGCTGAAGGACCTGATGCGCGACAAGGGCATCGGCAGCCGCTTCGTGCCGATCGCCCCGGACGAGTACCGCACCTTCGGCATGGACTCGCTCTTCCCGTCGGCGAAGATCTACTCGCCGCTGGGCCAGCAGTACGAGTCCGTGGACCGCGAGCTGCTGCTGGCGTACAAGGAGTCGCCGACCGGCCAGATGCTGCACGACGGCATCTCCGAGGCCGGCTGCACCGCCTCGCTGATCGCCGCCGGCTCGGCGTACGCCACCCACGGCGAGCCGCTGATCCCGGTCTACGTCTTCTACTCGATGTTCGGCTTCCAGCGCACCGGTGACCAGTTCTGGCAGATGGCCGACCAGCTGGCGCGCGGTTTCGTGCTGGGCGCGACCGCCGGCCGCACCACCCTGACCGGTGAGGGCCTGCAGCACGCCGACGGCCACTCGCAGCTGCTGGCGTCCACCAACCCGGCGTGCGTGGCCTACGACCCGGCGTTCGGCTTCGAGATCGCCCACATCGTCCAGGACGGCCTGCGCCGGATGTACGGCCCGGACAGCGAGGACGTCTTCTACTACCTCACCGTCTACAACGAGCCGATCCAGCAGCCGGCCGAGCCGGCCGGCGTGGACGTCGAGGGCATCCTCAAGGGCCTGTACCGGTACCGGGCGGGTGAGGCCGGGGCGATCCCCGCGCAGATCCTGGCCTCCGGCGTGGCCCTGCCGTGGGCGCTGGACGCCCAGCGCATCCTGGCCGACGAGTGGAACGTGCGCGCCGACGTCTGGTCGGCGACCAGCTGGAACGAGCTGCGCCGCGACGCCGTCGATGCCGAGCGGCACAACCTGCTCCACCCGGAGGAGGAGCAGCTCGTCCCGTACGTGACGCGGAAGCTGTCCGGCTCGGAGGGCCCGTTCGTGGGCGTGTCGGACTGGATGCGCTCGGTCCCCGACCAGATCGCCCGCTGGGTGCCGGGCACCTGGCAGTCGCTGGGCGCGGACGGGTTCGGCTTCGCCGACACCCGCGGCGCGGCCCGCCGCTTCTTCCACATCGACGCGCAGTCGATCGTGGTGGCGGTGCTGACCGAGCTGGCCCGCGAGGGGAAGATCGACCGCTCGGTGCTCAAGCAGGCGATCGACCGCTACCGGCTGCTGGACGTGGCGGCCGCCGACCCGGGCACCGCGGGCGGCGACGCGTAGGTCCCCGTACGACGCGCAACGGCCTCGGCACCCTTTCCGGTGCCGAGGCCGTTCGGCGTCTGCGGTGACGTCCGGCGCGGGCCGGCTCAGATGTGGACCGAGCCGCCCGCCGCGTCCGCGTTGGCCCCGCGCTTGGCCTGGGTGGCCACCAGCGCGGCGACGGCCGCCACGACCGCGGCCACGGTGAACGACAGGGTCATGCCCGAGATGAACGTCTCGTGGGCGACCTTGGTGATCAGCCCGGCCACCTGCGGCGGCGTGCCGGGCCGCAGCGGCGCCACGCCCACCGAGACGGCGTCGGAGACCTGGGAGGCCTGCGCCGGGGTCAGCTTCGGCAGCCCCGCGGCGGCCCAGTTGCCGGGCAGCAGGTGGTCGACGCGGGCGGCCATCACGGCACCCAGGACCGCGGTGCCCAGGCTGCCGCCGATCTGCATCGCGGACGCCTGCAGGCCGCCGGCGACGCCGGACAGCTCCAGCGGCGCGTTGCCGACGATGACCTCGGTGGCGCCGACCATCGTCGGGGCCAGGCCCATGCCCAGCAGCGCGAACCACAGCGAGGTCGTCGCGGCGCCGGTCTCCGGCGTCAGCGTCCGCATCCCGATCATGGCCGCGCAGGTGCAGAGCATGCCGCCGACCAGCGGGATGCGCGGGCCCACCTTGGTGATCAGCAGGCCGGCGATCGGCGAGGCGACGATCATCATCCCGGTCAGCGGCAGCAGGCGGACGCCGGCCGAGACCGCGCTCAACGCGTGCACGTTCTGCAGGAAGAACGTCACGAAGAACAGCCCGCCGAAGAACGCGAAGGCCATCAGCACCATCAGCACGGTGCCCGCGGACAGCGGCACGGACCGGAAGATGCCCAGCGGGATCAGCGGCTCGCGGGACTTGGTCTCCCAGAAGGCGAAGACGGCGAACAGCAGCACCGAGCCGCCGATGAAGGCCCAGGTTCCCATGGAGCCCCAGCCCCAGGACGGAGCCTTGATCAGGCCCCAGACCAGGCAGAACATCGCACCGGACAGCAGCACGATGCCCGGGATGTCGAAGGACTTGGGGGCCTTCTCGGCGCGGTTGTCCTTCAGGATCAGCAGGCCGATCAGCAGGGCGACCGCCCCCACGGGGACGTTGACGAAGAACACCGCCTGCCAGTTGACGTGCTCGACCAGCAGGCCGCCGACGATCGGCCCGGCGGCGGTGGAGGCGCCGATGACCGCGCCCCAGATGCCGATGGCGGTGTTCAGCTTCTCGGCGGGGAAGGTGGCGCGCAGCAGGCCGAGGGCGGCCGGCTGGAGCAGGGCGCCGAACAGGCCCTGGAAGACGCGGAGCGCGATGACCGCCGTCACGCCGTGCGACAGGCCGATCAGCCCGGAGGTCAGCGCGAAGCCGGCGATGCCGATCAGGAACGTCTGACGGTGCCCGAAGCGGTCGCCGAGCTTGCCCGCGGTGATCAGCGAGACGGCCAGCGCGAGCATGTAGCCGTTGGTGATCCACTGCACGTCGGCGAGCGAGGCGCCGAGATCCTTCTGGATGGCGGGGTTGGCGATCGCGACGATCGTGCCGTCGAGCGCCACCATCATCACGCCGATGGCCACCGAGAACAGCGTCAGCCAGGGGTGGCCGCGCAGGGACTTCTTGGGCGCCGATATCCGATCCGGCGCCTTGTCGGTCACGACAGATTGGGTCATGTTCGCGAGATTATGTCAGTAGCTGACATTTGACAAATCAGTTCATCCGTCTGTAACTGACAGATCGCTCGGCGATAGGGTGACTGTCCGACGTACGAGGAGGAGGTGGCCACCGGATGGCCGCGACCACGGCTTCCGCGGAGCCCGGACGGACCGCCCCCGGACTGCGGGAGCTGAAGAAGCAGCGCACCCGCCAGGCGCTGGCCCGCGCCGCTGTCGAGCTGTTCTGCGCCCAGGGCTACGAGCGGACCACCGTCGACGAGATCGCCGCCGCCGTGGACGTCTCCCAGCGCACGTTCTTCCGGTACTTCGACAACAAGGAGGACGTGGCCTTCGTCATCGAGGAGCTGATCAACGAGCGGTTCGCCGCCGGGGTGCGCGCCCGGCCGGCCGCCGAGCCGCCGCTGGACGCGCTGCGCAACGCCGTCACCGCCGTCTGGGACGACATCAGCACCGAGGTCCAGGAGATCGTGCCGGTGGAGCTGTACATGCGGCTGTACCGGCTGATCGAGTCCACCCCGCCCCTCCTCGCGGTCTTCCTGCGGCGCCAGGCCGAACGGGAGGAGCTGATCGCCGCGGAGATCGCCCGGCGCGAGGGTCTGGACCCGGAGACCGATCCGCGCCCGCGGGTCCTGGTCGCCGCCGCCGGCGGCGTGGTGCAGACCGCGATGCACCACTGGGGGCGCGGCGAGAACGACACGGTGGAGTCACTGCGCCGCAGCCTCGCCCTCCACCTGGACCTCCTCGGCCCGGCACTGTCCGGCCCCTGGCGCGCTTCTGACGGGGCGCGAGCGGAGTAACGCACGTCACACGATCGGCCGATAACACAACTGGCCCATAAACCGTCGTATCTGACCGTTCCAAACGTGACGTGCGTCACTGCATTCACGGCTTCGGGCTCATCTCTCCTATCGTGGCCCGCGGTGAATGTCTTCGACGAGCGCAGTGGCGCCCCCTCATCCCCTCGCTCCCTCGGCTGGTACTGGCTGCGTGTCCTGGCGCAGGACCTGACCTCTCCGGGGAGAGCGATGATGGCCATCACGGTGGTCTTCATCCTGCTGGCCACCAGTGGCTGGACCGCCATGCGCCACCAGAGACCCGCCGCCGACCCCCACGCGGCGGCCGTCTCGGCCTGGCTGCACGGATCGGTCGCCGGGCGGCACCTGCCCAACCCGGGCACCGCGGGAACCGCCACCATCGCGCGCTTCTTCGGCTCGCTCGGCAGGGCGCAGCAGCAACAGCTCGCCGATCGCTACCCCCTGGTCGTCGGAAACCTCAACGGTGCTCCCCTACCCCTGCGTTACCGGGCCAACCAGATCGCCCTGCGCCAGGCACAGCGCACCGAGGAGCAGTTGCAGACCAGCTCCGACCTGACCGACGACGGCCGGGCCGCCGCCGCGCAACTGGCCCAGCGCTACGCCTCGCTGGCCTCGCCCGGGCGCCAGATCCTGGCGTTCGACCCGGCGGGCCGGGGCCGGGTCGCGGAGGTGTTCGGTGACCTTGCCGGCGCGAGGCGCACCTCGGTGGTGGTCCCGGGGGTGGACACCGACATCCTCACCTTCGAGCGCTCGGTCAAGCCGTACTCCGCGCCGGTCGGCATGGCGCAGGCCCTGTACGGCGCCGAGCGCGCCCGCAGCCCGCGCGCCCGCGTCGCCGTGATCGCCTGGGCGGACTACATCAGTCCCGAGGGCGTCGGCCTGGACGCCTCCACCGGAGCCGACGCGGAGGCCGGGGCCGTCCGCCTCAACGCGATGATCCGCGGGCTGCCGCGGACGACCCGGGTGGAGCTGTTCTGCCACTCCTACGGCTCGGTGCTGTGCGGGGTGGCCGCCTCCCGGCTGCCGTCCAGCGTGACCGACATCACCGTCTACGGCAGCCCCGGCATGCGGGCCGCCAACGTGGCCGGGCTGCACACCCGGGCGCGGGTGTGGGCGGCGCGGGACGCCACCGACTGGATCCAGGACGTGCCCTACCTGGAGTTCGCCGGCCTGGGCCACGGCACCGACCCGGTCTCCCCGGCGTTCGGCGCCCGGGTGGTCTCCGCCGAGGGGGCGCTGGACCACACGGGCTACTTCCAGGCCGGCACCGAGAGCCTGCGGAACTTCACCCGGATAGCGCTGGGCGACTACACCGCGGTGCGCTGCGCCACGGGCAGCCCGGCCTGCGCCGCCGGGGTCTGACGGCCGTACGCGACGGAAGGCCCGGGGCACCGTCCCGGGCCTTCGGCGTACCGGAACGCCCCTACTCGCGCCCGGCCGAGGTGAAGCTCATGTCCGGGTAGCGGGTGCCGGCCACCTGGCCGGCGATCGGCTCCAGCAGCTGAAGCTCCTTGTCGGTCAGGGTGATCCGGGCGGCCGCGGTGTTCTCCAGCACCCGGGCGCGCTTGCGGGTGCCGGGGATCGGGACGACCGTCAGCCCGTGCACCTGGGCCCGCTGGTGCACCCAGGCCAGCGCGATCTGGCCCGGGGTGGCGCCGCGCGCCTCGGCGATCTCCCGGATCGGCTCCAGCAGCCGGGCGTTGACCTGCGCGTTCTCGCCGGTGAACCGCGGCTGGTAACGGCGGAAGTCGTCCTGCGACAGATCCCGGGCGGCGTCGGTGAACGCCCCGGTCAGAAAGCCCCGGCCGAGCGGCGAGTAGGGCACGAACGCCACCCCCAGCTCGGCGGCGGCCGGCACCGCGGTGCGCTCCACGTCCCGGCTGAAGACCGACCACTCCGACTGGAGCGCGGCGATCGGGTGGACGGCGTGCGCCTCGCGCAGCTCCGCGCCGGTCACCTCGGACAGGCCCAGGTACCGCACCTTGCCCTCGGTCACCAGCTCGGCCATCGCGCCGACCGACTCCGCCAGCGGCACCTTCGGGTCGCGGCGGTGCATGTAGTACAGGTCGATCACATCGGTGCCCAGCCGCCGCAGGCTGGCCTCGACGGCCTTGCGGATGTAGGCCCGGTCGTTGCCGAAGCCCCGGTAGTGGGGGTCGTCGGCCTTGCGGACGATGCCGAACTTGGTGGCCAGGACGATCTCGTCGCGGTGCGCCGCCACGAACGGCGCCAGGAACTCCTCGTTGGCGCCGGACCCGTAGATGTCGGCGGTGTCGAACAGCGTGACGCCCACCTCGAGCGCCGCCTGGAGCGCGTCCCTCGCCTGGGCCTCGTCGGTCGCGCCGTAGAACTCGCTCATGCCCATGCAGCCCAGGCCCTGGACGCCGACCTCGGGGCCGCCGCTGCCGAGGGGAACCGTGCTGATCTTCTCCGTGCTCATCAGGGGGTCAGAGCCTTCCCGGCGCCGGTGCGGCGCCTGCGTAGAAGCCGATCTTGTAGTCGAGGACCGCGAGGGAGTCCTGGAGTTCGGCGATCCGGTGCCGCACGTCCTCCCGGTGCGCCACCAGCAGCGCGAGCCGGTCGGCGTAGGTGTGCTCGCCCTCGCGCGCCAGCTCGGCGTAGCGGACCATGTCCGCCACCGGCATCCCGGTCAGCCGCAGCTTGCCGACGAACTCCAGCCAGTTCAGGTCCGTGTTGCGGTAGCGGCGCTGCCCGGTGTGGGAGCGGTCGACGTGCGGCATCAGGCCGATGCGCTCGTACCAGCGCAGGGTGTGGGCGCTCAGCCCGGTGTGCGCCACGACCTCGCTGATCGTGTAGAAGTCCGCGCCGTCCGGGCGCGGGACGCCGCCGTCCTGCTCGCACGCGGCCATCCGGTCCCGCCTGGTGTCCACGACTGTCATGCCGTACCGCCCCTCCCGTCCGCCGTCCTCGCGGTCCTGCGACCTCGGGTACCCCACGCTAGAGACTTCGAGCGCACTCCAGGCAAGCGCGCCCCGCCGCGGCACCGGGACAGGGCCTAAGCTCACCGTCATGGAGAGTCTGGGGTTGATCGGGAAGTGGCCGGTGGGCGCCGCCGCGGCGGCCGTCGTCCGGAAGGACGGCACCCTGGCCGGGACGTACGGGGACACCTCCCGGGCGTTCGCGCTGGCCTCGGTGACCAAGCCGCTCACCGCCTACGCGGTGCTGGTCGCCGTCGAGGAGGGGGCCGTGGAGCTCGACGAGCCGGCCGGCCCGGAGGGCTCGACCGTCCGCCACCTGCTCGCCCACACCTCGGGCCTCGCCTTCGACCAGCCGCGCCCGATGGCCGCGCCCGGCACCCGCAGGCTGTACTCCAACACCGGTTTCGAGGTGCTCGCCGCGCACGTCGCCGCCGCCACCGACATCCCGTTCCCGGCCTACGTCCGCGAGGCGGTGCTGGAGCCGCTGGGCATGGCCGCCACCGACGTGACCGGCTCCCCCGCGGCCGGGGCCGTCTCCACCGCCGCCGACCTGGCGCGGTTCGCCGCCGAACTCCAGGCGCCGCGGCTGCTCGACCCGGACACGGTGGCCGAGGCGACCTCGGTGGCCTTCCCCGGGCTGCGCGGCGTGCTGCCCGGCTACGGCAACCAGAAGAACAACGACTGGGGGCTGGGCTTCGAGATCCGCGACCACAAGTCCCCGCACTGGACCGGGAGTTCGTCCTCGCCGGGCACCTTCGGGCACTTCGGGCAGTCCGGCACCTTCCTGTGGGTCGACCCGGACGCCGGGGCCGCCTGCGTGTGCCTGACCGACCGGGCGTTCGGCGAGTGGGCGCTGCCGCTGTGGCCGGAACTGACCGACGCGGTCCTCGCCGAGCTGCGCTGACCGCTAACCGTAGGACGGCTCGTCGTGCATCTCCCAGACCAGGAACTCCACCGGCCCGGGGCCGCACGGCTCCACCGCCGCGCCCGGCCCACCGGTCAGCCGTGCCGCGTCGCCCGCGCCGAGCTCCGCGCCGTCCAGCGCCACCCGGCCGCGCACCACATGGACGTAGGTGAAGGGCGCCGCGGGCAGCGCCAGTGCCCCGCGCCCGACCCGCAGCCGCGCCCCGGGCTGGCCCAGCGGGCTGAGCGGCTCCGCCTCCGGGGCACCGGTGACGTCATGGCGCGGCGGCCCGCCGAACCGCTCCGGATGCAGCCACATCTGGACGAACCGCAGCGGCCCGGGCCCCGCGTTGCGCTCGGTGTGCCGCACCCCGGCGCCCGCGCTGAGCCGCTGCACCTGCCCGGGCCGCACCAGCGCCGCGTGGCCGGCGGAGTCCCGGTGCTCCAGGGTGCCCTCCACCACCCAGGTGACGATCTCGACATCCCGGTGCGGGTGCTCGGCGAAGCCCGCGCCGGGCGCCAGCCGCTCCTCGTTGCACGCCAGCAGCAGGCCGAACCGCAGATTGCCCGGGTCGTAGTGCGCCCCGAAGGAGAAGGCGTGCCGGGTGTCGATCCCCTCGGCGGGATCGCCGCCCCGGTAGCGCCGCTCGGCGGGCCAGACCTCGATCATCCGTCCACCGTATTGCACCCCCTGCCGGTCCACTCCGGCGGATAAGGCAGGCTTGTCCCGTGCTCGATCCCACGCAATCCTCGACATCCATGCGCACCTCGCATCCGCACAGCGCCACGCTGCGCCGCCTGGAGAAGTCCTCCGGGCGGCTCTCGGCGGCCGCGATCGCGCGCATGGACGAGCAGTTGCCGTGGTACCGGGCGATGCCCGCCGAGCACCGCTCCTGGATCGGGCTGGTCGCCCAGGCCGGTATCGCGGCCTTCACCGAGTGGTTCCGCCACCCCGAGGCGCCCCAGGCGATCAGCACCGACGTCTTCGGCACCGCCCCGCGCGAACTGACCCGGGCGATCTCGCTGCGCCAGACGGTGGAGATGGTCCGCACCACCATCGAGGTGATGGAGGCGGCCATCGACGACGTCGCCGCCCCCGGCGACGAGTCGGTGCTCCGGGAGGCGCTGCTGGTCTACGCCCGCGAGATCGCCTTCGCCACCGCCCAGGTGTACGCGCAGGCGGCCGAGGCCCGCGGCGCCTGGGACGCCCGGCTGGAGTCGCTGGTGGTCAACGCGGTGCTGTCCGGGGAGGCCGACGAGGGGGTGCTCTCCCGGGCCGCGGCGCTCGGCTGGAGCTCCCCCGACCGGGTGGTCGTCATCCTCGGCAACGCCCCGGACGGCGACAGCGAGCTGACCGTGGAGGCGATCCGCCGCGCCGCCCGGCACGCCAAGCTCCAGGTGCTCACCGGGGTGTTCGGGGACCGCCTGGCGGTGGTCGCGGGCGGGTCCGGCGATCCGATCCGCACCGCAAAGGACCTGATCGGCCCGTTCGCCGCCGGCCCGGTGGTGGCCGGCCCGGTGGTGGGCGACCTGCTGGCCGCGACGCGCTCAGCGCACGCCGCCGCCGCGGGCCTGAAGGCGTGCGCGGCCTGGCCGGACGCGCCGCGCCCGGTGCTCGCCGACGACCTGCTGCCGGAGCGCGCGATGGCCGGCGATCCCGCCGCCCGCAGGCAGTTGGTGGAGGAGATCTACAGGCCCCTGGAGCAGGCCGGCTCGGCGCTGCTGGAGACTCTCAGTGTCTACCTGGAGCAGGCCTCGTCCCTGGAGGGCGCCGCGCGGATGCTGTTCGTCCACCCCAACACCGTCCGCTACCGGCTGCGACGTGTGACCGATGTCACCGGGTGGTCCCCGTCCGATGTCCGCTCGGCGTTCACCCTGCGCATAGCGCTGATCCTGGGACGTCTGTCCGGAGGCGCCCCGCAGGGGTGAGTTTTTGTGGGACACCCACAATTCGCCCGACACTTCTTGGTCCCTGTCCTCACCGGCAAGGACCGAGCGACGCGAGAGAGAGTGTGAAGGTGCTCGTACTCGTAGCTCCCGGCCAGGGCGCCCAGACGCCCGGCTTCCTCGAACCCTGGCTCGACGTCCCCGGCGTCGCCGACCGGCTGCACTGGTGGTCGGCCCTCGCCGGACTCGACCTCGTGCACTACGGCACCAAGGCGGACGCGGAGGAGATCCGCGACACCGCGGTCGCCCAGCCGCTGCTGGTGGCAGCCGGTCTGGCGACCGCGAGCGCGCTGTTCACCGACCCGGAGGAGGCCGCCGAAAAGCTCGGCGCGGTGGCCGGCCACAGCGTCGGCGAGATCACCGCGGCGGCGGTCAGCGGGGTGCTCACCCCGGAGGCGGCGCTGGCGTTCGTCCGGCAGCGCGGCCTGGGCATGGCCAAGGCGGCGGCGGTGACCGAGACCGGCATGTCGGCGGTGCTCGGCGGCGACCAGGCGGCGGTCGTCGCCCACCTGGAGGGTCTGGGCCTGACGCCCGCCAACATCAACGGCGCCGGCCAGATCGTCGCGGCCGGCACCCGGGAGCAGCTCGACGCGCTCGCCGCGGACAGGCCCGCCGGCGCCCGGGTCATCCCGCTGAAGGTGGCCGGCGCCTTCCACACCCACCACATGGGCCCCGCGGTCGCCGCCCTCGGCGCGCTGGTGCCCGGAATGACCCCTGCCGACCCGCTGTTGCCCTATGTGTCCAACGCGGACGGCGAGGTCGTCCCGGACGGCTCGGTGATCATGAAGCGGCTGGTCGCCCAGGTGTCCACCTCGGTCCGCTGGGACCTGTGCATGGAGAGGTTCAAGGAGCTCGGCGTCACCGCGCTCCTCGAGGTCGCCCCGGCCGGCACCCTGGTGGGTCTGGCCAAGCGTGCGCTGCCCGGCGTGAAGACGCTCGCGCTGAAGACCCCCGACGACATAGAGGCGGCTACGGCGCTCATCGCCGAGCACGCAGCCTAGGCCGACACCGCTTCGCCAGGCGGCATACCAACGAGGAGCCCAGAGCATGACCGCGAAGATCCAGCCGAGCAAGGGCGCGCCCTACGCCCGGATCCTCGGTGTCGGCGGCTACCGCCCGTCGCGTGTGGTGACCAACGAGGAGATCCTCCAGCACATCGACTCGTCCGACGAGTGGATCCGCAGCCGTTCGGGGATCGCGACCCGGCACTGGGCCGGCCCCGAGGAGACCGTCGCCGAGATGGCGATCGCCGCCTCCGGCAAGGCCATCGCGAACGCCGGGATCGACCCGGAGCAGATCGAGGCGGTCATCGTCTCGACGGTCTCCCACTTCCACCAGACGCCGGCGATCGCCACCGAGATCGCCCACCGGGTCGGTGCCGGCAAGCCGGCCGCGTTCGACATCTCGGCCGGCTGTGCGGGCTTCACCTACGGCGTGGCGATGGCCAAGAGCATGGTCACCGACGGCACCGCCGGGCACGTCCTGGTCATCGGCGTGGAGCGGCTGAGCGACCTGACCGACCTGACCGACCGCGCCACCGCCTTCCTCTTCGGCGACGGCGCCGGCGCGGTCGTCGTCGGCCCGGCCGCCGAGCCGGCCATCGGCCCGGTGATCTGGGGCTCGGAGGGCGACAAGGCCACCACCATCAAGCAGACGATCTCCTGGGACCGCTACCGGATCGGCGACCCGGCCCAGCTGCCCCTGGACGCGGACGGCAACGTGCGGTTCCCCGCCATCACCCAGGAGGGTCAGGCGGTCTTCCGCTGGGCCGTCTTCGAGATGGCCAAGGTCGCCCAGGAGGCCCTGGACGCCGCCGGGGTGTCCGCCGCCGACCTGGACGTGTTCATCCCGCACCAGGCCAACATGCGGATCATCGACTCGATGATCAAGGCCCTCAAGCTTCCGGAGCACGTCGCGGTCGCCCGTGACATCGAGACCTCCGGGAACACCTCCGCTGCCTCCATCCCCCTGGCGATGGAGCGCCTGCTGGAGACCGGCGAGGCCAGGAGCGGCGACACGGCGCTCATCATCGGCTTCGGGGCGGGTCTCGTCTACGCAGCGACTGTCGTTACCCTCCCCTAGGCACCACCCACGCGGTACCGCACCTGCGGCTACCGCATCGACCCACCGCAAGCACCACATCGAAGGAGCGCCGCAGATGGCCTACTCCCAGGACGAGATCCTCAAGGGCCTCGCCGAGATCGTCAACGAGATCGCCGGTATCCCGACCGAGGATGTCGAGCTCGGCAAGTCGTTCACCGACGACCTGGACGTCGACTCGCTGTCCATGGTCGAGGTCGTCGTCGCCGCCGAGGAGCGCTTCGACGTCAAGATCCCGGACAATGACGTCAAGGACCTGAAGACCGTGGGGGACGCGGTCGACTACATCCTCAAGCACCAGGACTGAAGCCCCCCTAGGTCGACGCGTCTGTCGCCGCCCGCACGGGCCGGCACGGCGCCGCCTTCACCCTCGAGACGTGGAGACAAGAATTCCTGTGAACGCGACCAATCGCACCGTGGTCGTCACCGGTATCGGCGCAACCACACCCTTGGGTGGCGACAGCGCTTCGACCTGGGAGGCCCTGATCGCCGGGCGGTCCGGGGTGCACCTGATGACCCACGAGTGGGCCGCCGACCTGCCGGTCCGCATCGCGGCGGAGATCGCCGTGGACCCCGGGGAGGTCATCCCGCGCCCGCAGGCCCGCAAGCTGGACCGCTCCGCGCAGTTCGCGCTGATCGCGGCGCGTGAGGCGTGGGCGGACGCCGGCTTCACCGGCCCGGCCGGGGAGTCCTCCGACGGTCCGGCCGTCGACCCGGAGCGCCTCGGCGCGGTCGTCGCCTCCGGCATCGGCGGTGTGACGACCCTGCTCGGCCAGTACGACGTGCTGCGTGAGCAGGGCGTGCGGCGGGTCTCCCCGCACACCGTGCCGATGCTGATGCCCAACAGCCCGGCCGCCAACGTCGGCATCGAGCTGAAGGCCCGCGCCGGGGTGCACACCCCGGTCAGCGCCTGCGCCTCGGGTGCCGAGGCCATCGGCTACGCCGTCGAGATGATCCGCACCGGCCGCGCCGACGTGGTCGTCGCGGGCGGTACCGAGGCCGCCATCCACCCGCTGCCGATAGTGGCCTTCGGCAACATGATGGCGATGTCGAAGAACAACGACGACCCGCAGGGCGCGTCGCGGCCGTACGACACGGCCCGGGACGGGTTCGTGATGGGTGAGGGCTCGGGCATCCTGGTGCTGGAGTCCGCCGAGCACGCGCAGCGGCGCGGCGCCCGGATCTACTGCGAGGCGGTCGGCCAGGGCATCTCGGCCGACGCCCACCACATCACCCAGCCGGAGCCCTCCGGCCGCGGCATCGCCGGCGCGCTGTCCAACCTGCTGGACGCCACCGACCTCAAGCCCGCGGAGATCGCGCACATCAACGCGCACGCCACGTCCACCCCGCAGGGTGACGTCGGCGAGATCAACGCGCTGCGCAAGGTCTTCGGCGACGACCTGGGCCACATGGCCATCTCGGCCACCAAGTCGATGACCGGTCACCTGCTCGGCGGCGCGGGCGGCGTGGAGTCGGTGGCGACGGTGCTGGCCCTGCACCACCGGCTGGCCCCGCCGACGATCAACGTGGACCACCTCGACCCCGAGGTGGACGCGGACATCGTGCGCGGTGAGGCCCGGGCGCTGCCGGAGGGCACGATCGTGGCGCTGAACAACTCCTTCGGGTTCGGCGGGCACAACGTGGTGCTGGCGTTCCGCCGGTACTGACGCGTGAACGGGCGGCGGGCCCGTCCCCGGTGGTGAACCACCGGGGAC
>JBEHXI010000049.1:0-34167 GCA_048498775.1 Actinomycetota bacterium
CGGGTCACTCGTCCCCTGACCCGGGCCTGCCACTGGGTGGCCGGCCCGGTGGCAGGCGACCCGCGGTCCCGTACGGAACGCCGCCGCACCACCCTGGCGCGGATCGCCGCCGCGCGCACTCCCGTCCGCCTTCCACCTGTTGGGCAGATGCCATGACCCATCCCGCAGCACCACCTCCCCGTCCCGGCGCCCCGTCCTCCTTCCAGCGGCTCGGGACCGACCCGACCGTCCGCGAACTGCGCGTGCGCCGCCAACCCGTGATCGGGGCCGCGGCGGCCGTGATCGCCCTCTACCTGTTCAACGCCGTCCTGGCCACCAAGGCACCGGGCGTGCTGGCCGTCTCCCTCGCGGGACCGCTGAACCTGGGATTCGCCCTGGGACTGCTGCAGTGCGTCACCACCCTGGGCTGCGCCGCCTGGTACGCGCGCTACGCCAGGACGCGGATCGATCCCCTGCGCGTGTATGCCGCCGCCGTCATCGAATGGGAGGAGGAGAGATCGTGACCGCCGCCTTCCCCCTCGCCCAGCACACCTATCCGGTCCTCACGATCTTCAGCGTCTTCGTCGCCAGCGCGCTGCTGCTGTCGGTGTGGGTGACCTCCGACCGGGCGACGACCCGGGACTTCTACGTCAGCGACGGACGCCTGACGTCGGTGCGCAACGGACTTGCCCTCTTCGGCGCGTACATGTCGGCAGCCACCCTGCTCGGCACGCCCGGCCTGATCGCGCTCGTCGGCTACGACGGCATCCCGTACCTGCTGGGCCCCACCGTCGCCTGCCTGGTGATCCTGCTGCTGGTCGCGGAGCCGTACCACACCATGGGCCGGTTCACCGTCGGCGACACCCTCGCCCACCGGCTGCGGCCCCGGCCGGTGCACCGGGCCGCGGGCGTCGCCACCCTGGCGATCAGCCTGATGTACCTGGTCGCGCAGCTGGTGGGGGCCGGTGCGCTGGCGGCGCCGATCCTCGGCATCGACGGGCCCGGGGCCCGCCAGGCCACCGTGGCCTGCCTGGGCGTGCTGATGATCCTCTACCTGCTCATCGGCGGTATGCGGGCCACCACCGTCATCCAGGCGGCCAAGGCGCTCGTCATGCTCGGCGGTGGCGCGGTACTCAGCGTCGCCGTGCTGGCCAGGTTCCACGGGGACCCGATGGCGCTGCTGAGCGCCGCCGCCCACCACAGCGGTCTCGGCGACCGCTTCCTGCGGCCCGGCGTCGTCTACGGCAACACCGCCGCCAGCGAACTGGACGCCTTCAGCCTGCAGTTGGCCGCCCTGCTCGGTGCGGCCGGGCTGCCCCACCTGCTGATGCGGATCAACGCCGTGCCCGACGCCCGGGCGGCCCGCCGCTCGGTGCAGTGGGCCACCGTGCTGACCACCGTGTTCTGTCTGATGGCGGGCGTCCTGGCGTTCGGGGCGACCGCGCTGCTCGGCCCGAAGGCCATCACCGCCGACAACCCGTCCGGCAACACCGCCGTCCTGCTGACGGCGGAGCGGCTCGGCGGCACCCTGCTGCTCACCGTGGTCACCTGCGTCGCCTTCATCACCATCCTCGCGGTGGTCTCCGGTGTCACCCTGGCCGCCGCCACCTCGCTGTCCCACGACCTCTACGGCGCCGTGCTCCGCCGCGGCCGGGCGTCGGACGGCAGCGAACTGGTCGTGGCCCGCCTGGCGATCCTGCTGATCGGGACGGCCGCGACCGCCGGGTCGATGTTCGCCGACGGCCTCAACATCGCCTTCATGGCGGCCCTTGCCTTCGTGGTGGCGGCCTCGGCGGTCCTGCCGGCGCTGCTGTACGGGTTCTACTGGCGGCGGTTCACCACCCGGGGGGCCACCTGGAGCATCTACGGCGGGCTCGGCTGCGCCCTGCTGCTGGTCGCTCTCTCCCCGGAGATCTCGGGCAATCCGGCCGCCCTGCTGCCCCACCTGGACTTCGCGGTCATCCCGCTGCGCAACCCGGCCGTCATCTCCGTGCCGACGGGCTTCCTGCTCGGCTGGCTCGGTTCCGTCCTGGACCGCCGCGAACCGGGCGGAGCGGGATACGCGGAGACGGACGTCCGCATCCTGGCCGCGGTGCCGGCCGGACCCGACCAGGCGTTCCGGGACGCCGGCGGGGCGACGCGGTGACGTGAGGCAGATCACATCTCAGGTGCCTCACCGCACGTCGCGCCGCCTGGACTGCCGGTCACGCCTTCCTGGTCGGGGCGGGATGAACGGGCGGGGAACGGGCGTCCGACAAAGGGACAACGTGTGGGGTGGATGTGAGTCGGCCGGCTGCTCACTCAGATCCCGCCACTATGGTGGTGGCCCGTCCCTGCCGGAGATGGCCTGGCGTCTGCCGTGGTCAAGCGGTGCCGCCGGCCGCGAGGAGAGTCAGCCTGGTGTCGACTGCCACGACGGAACACCCGAAACCCGCACACCCCCACCCCCACATCGCCGCCGCCGTTGACCCGGCCCGGCCCCGGGCGAGATCCGGAGCCGTCCGCCCGGCCCGCGGGCGTCTGTACGTCCTGGACGCGCTGCGGCTGCTCGCGGCGCTGGCCGTGCTGTCCTGGCACTGGATGGGAGTGCAGCGGTTCAGAGGGGTCTGGCACGGGCGGTCGGGTGCGCTGATGCCCGTCGGCCACACGGTCGGGGCGTACGGCTGGCTGGGAGTGGAACTCTTCTTCCTGATCAGCGGGTTCGTGATCTGCATGTCGTGCTGGGGCCGGTCGGTGGGGGACTTCGTGACCTCCCGGGTGACGCGGTTGTTCCCCGCGTACTGGCTGGGCGTGCTGGTGACGGCGACGGTGCTGTACTTCTCGCCGCAGCGCTGGGGCAACGACGCGTCCCGGCCGACGGTGACACGGGTGCTGACCAACCTGACGATGGCGCACGCGCCCCTGCACGTCTCCGACATCGACCCGGTGTACTGGACGCTCTGGTCGGAACTGCGGTTCTACGTGCTGTTCGGGGTCGTGGTCTCGTTCGGCCTGACCTACCGGCGGGTGCTGGTGTTCTGCGGGGCGTGGGGATTTCTGTCCCTGCTGGCGCCGCAGGCGCACTCCCCCCTGCTGGACCTCCTCGTCCAGCCGCAGTTCTCCTGGTACTTCATCGGCGGGATCGTCCTGTTCCTGATGTACCGGTTCGGGGCGACCCTGCTGCTGTGGGGAGCGCTGGTGTTCTGCTGGCTCATGGCGCAGAACCGGATCGCGCTGATGGTGACGACCAATCAGGACGGGGCGGGGCAGCACCTGTCGTGGGCGGTCGCCGCGACGGTGGTCACCGGCTGCTTCGCGGTGATGGCGGCGGCCGCGCTCGGCGCGTTCGACTGGGTCCGCTGGCGCCGGGTCGCCTCGGCCGGGGCGCTGACCTACCCGCTCTACCTGATCCACCAGGAGATCGGCTTCGAGATCATCACCCGGCTCAGCCGCCCGCTGCCGCCCTACGCCACGGTCGCCGTCACGCTGGCGTTCATGCTGCTGGCGGCCTGGCTGATCCACCGCTTCGTGGAACGCCCGCTGGCCCCGCTGATCAAACGCGGGATGACGTCGTCCTTCGCCGCGGTGCGCCGGTCCGCGAGCCGGGCCGAGATCACCCGCCGGGCGGCCGCCTGAGCGGTGGTGCGACGTCCGTCGGGGCGGGAGCGGCCGGGGACTACGCCGCGCCCGCCTCGACGGGCAGTTCGGCCAGGCGCCATTCCAGCATGCCGTCGGCCAGGCGGGCGGCGCGGCGGCCCCGGCCGGTGAGCAGACGGGCGGCGTCGCGGGCCAGGACGCAGTTGGCGCCGCGGCAGTAGGCGACGATCTCGGTGTCGCCGGGGAGCTCGGGCAGGCGTTCCGCGAGCTCCTCCAGGGGGATGGAGAGCGCGCCCGGGATGTGACCGGCGGCGTACTCCTCGACGGGGCGGACGTCGATGACGGTGGCGGTGCCGGAGGCCACGCGGTCCAGCAGTTCGGCCCGGGTGAGGCGCTCGGTGTCGTCGGGTCCGAGGTAGGCGGCGCGGGCCTGCCCGGCTTCGGCGAGGTGCGCGCGGGCGACCTGCTGGAGCCCGGCGTAGAGGGCGGCGACGTCGTCCCCGGCGAGCCGGTAGTGGATGCGCACACCGTCCCGGCGGGTGGTGACGAGCCCCGCCTGCTTGAGGGTCTGCAGGTGGGCGGAGGCCGTGGTCAGCCCGAGGCCGGCCGCCCTGGCCAGGGCATCGACGCTGCGCTCACCCTGGGCGAGCAGGTCGAGCAGCTCCAGGCGCTTGCCGTTGGACAGGGCCTTGCCGCATCGGGCAAGGGCCTCGAACAGGGCTGCCTTGCGTGCCGGATCTCCCACGGGCTCCTCCTCCATCAATCCATGGATTATTGTAATACTGCTGGGGAGGGGTGGTGAACGCCGCGCCCGCCTTGTCCCACCGCGGCCACGACGAGCGCGTCACGACCGCCGCTCCGGCCCCGGTGACACCACCGGCCGCACCGGCCGCACCCCGAAGGAGCCCCCCCCGTGACCACCCCGGCCACCGCCAGAACCACCGACCGAAGCGGTGGCATACGCCTCGGCCTGCGCGCCAACCTGGCCCAGTTCGTCCTCCTCGTCGCGGTCAACGCCCTGGTCGGCGGCATGCTCGGCCAGGAACGCACCGTCCTGCCGCTGCTGGCCCGGCACGTCTTCCACCTGGACGCCTACACCGCGGCGCTGACCTACATCGTCGCCTTCGGTGCCACGAAGGCGATCACCAACTTCTTCGCCGGCACCCTGTCCGACCGCTACGGCCGCAAGCCCGTGCTGATCGCCGGCTGGCTGATCGCCCTGCCCGTCCCCGCCCTGCTGATCTGGGGACCCGCCTGGGGCTGGATCGTCCTCGCCAACGTCCTGCTCGGCGTCAACCAGGGCCTGACCTGGTCCACCACCGTCGTGATGAAGATCGACCTGGTCGGGCCGGAACGCCGCGGGCTGGCGATGGGCTTCAACGAGGCATCCGGATACGTCGCGCTCGCCGCCACCGCCATGGCCACCGGCGCCATCGCCGCCCACGCCGGGTTGCGCCCCGCACCCTTCTACCTCGGCTTCGCCTACGCGGCCCTGGCCCTGGGCCTGTCCACCCTGGCGGTCCGCGAGACCCGCGAGCACGCCCGCTTCGAGGCCGCCCGGCACCCCGCGCCCGCCAACCCCGACCACCACGGTGACCTGACCACCCGTCAGATCGCCTGGATCACCAGCTTCCGCGACAGGGCCCTGTCCGCCGCCAGCCAGGCCGGCATGGTCAACAACCTCAACGACGCGCTCGCCTGGGGCATCTTCCCGCTGCTGTTCGCCGCCCACGGCCTGTCGGTCGGCCGTATCGGCGTGCTGGCGGCGCTGTACCCGGCGGTGTGGGGCTTCGGGCAGCTGCTGACCGGCTGGTGGTCCGACCGGGTCGGCCGGAAACACCTGATCACCGCCGGAATGCTCGTCCAGGCGGCCGCCATCGCCCTGGTGGCGACCGGCACCACCTTCCCGGTCTGGGCCACCGCCCAGATCCTCCTCGGTGCCGGCACCGCCCTGGTCTACCCCACCCTCCTCGCGGCCATCGGCGACGTCGCCCATCCCGCCTGGCGCGCCCGCTCCGTCGGCGTCTACCGCCTGTGGCGCGACGGCGGATTCGCGGTCGGCGCCCTGCTCGCCGGCGCCCTCGCCGACGCCTACGGCCTGACCACGGCCATCTGGGCCGTCGCCGCCCTCACCGCGGCCTCCGGCCTCCTCGTCGCGGTGCGGATGTACGAGACCCGCCGGCCCGCGGGCGACACCCGGTGATTGCCGCCCGCGGCCGTGTCACGAGGCGCTTCCCGCGCCGGCCTGCAGCGCGCCGATGCTCAGGATGCCGACCGTCCCGGTGCAGGCGGTCGCGTTGTAGGCGACGTACATCGGGGTCGTCTGGCCCGGCGGGTAGATCTGCAGGTACTGCGCGGCGGCGGGGTGGCACTGCGCCGCGGGGTAGTTCTCGGCGTGGGTGATCCGCAGCAGCGCGTTGGCGGTGGCTCCCGGCGCCAGCGTCACCAGCGTGCGGGGCGTGGTGGTGTCCCGGGTGGCGGCCGGGCCCATCTGCTGGACGGGGGTGCCGCCGGCGAGCGACACGCCCGGGTAGCCGTAGAGGGTGCAGGTGGTCTGGGAGATGTTGGTGAAGTCGATCACCTGGTAGACGCTGCCGGCGGCGCCCTGGCTGACGCCGGGCCTGGCGTGCAGGGAGCGGGTGGGGCAGGCGGCGGTGCCCGTCCGCCGGGCGCCGGCCGTCGCTCCCGTCCCGCCGCTCGTACCGGTGCCGGTGGCCGCCGGAGCCGTGGCGGTCGTGGCCGGCGCCGTCGTGGCGGGTGTGTCGGTCGCGGTGGCCGCGGTGGTGCTCCCGGAGGGAGAGCCGGCCGGGCTCCCGCCGCAGCCGGTGGCGAGCACCGCGACACAGGTGAGCGCGGCGGCGGAGACTGCCCGCCGGAGCGTGAGCGGAGATGACATCGCGGCTGCCCTTCTGCTGTGCGAAGCGGCTCCCTTGGCCGTTCGACATCCATGACGCCGCAGGTGCCGTGCCGGTTGTACCGGAGGCGTCCCGGCGGTTTCACGGTTGTGTTCCGGCCGGGCGGCCGTCCGGCCACGGCGGCACCCGCCGCCGCGTCCCCCGGCGTTTCCGGACCGCCGCTCAGCGATCGGCTGCCGCCGGGACCAGGCCGTCGGCGACCAGACCGGCCAGGACGGCCTCGCCCAGGGTGCGCACGGCGGACTGCGGGCGGACCATCACCGTGAACTCCTTGATCGCACCGTGCTCGTCGAGGTGGATCAGGTCGATCCCGTGGATCTCCCGGCCGTTCACGGTGGCCCGGAAGAGCAGGACCATCGCCGGTGCCTCGGTGCCGTCGGCGCTGGTCTCGGCCGTGCCGTCGAAGTGCCCGACATAGCGGAAGTCCTCGAAGACCCGGAACAGGACACCGAAGAGGCCCAGCACCATCGGCTTGCCCTCGAACGGGGTGAACTTCACGGGGCTGTAGAAGCGGATGTCCTCGGTGAACAGGGCGTCCAGGGCGGCGAGGTCGCGCGCCTCGACGGCAGCCCGGAAGCGGTCCGCTGCGTTCATGGGGTCTCCTGTGTACTCAGAAATTTCAGTAGTCACATTTTTGAGTACCATAGCCAGTCCGGGGGGTCCTCGGACAGAGGCGCCCGACGATCGCGGAGACCGGACGCGGACGAGGGGAGGCGGCCCATGGCGCTGCGCCACGCCGTACTGGCGGCCCTGCTGGACGAGGAGATGAGCGGCTACCAGCTGGCCAAGGCGTTCGACACCGGAGTGGCGAACTTCTGGCACGCGCTGCCCCAGCAGCTGTACGCCGAGCTGACCAGGCTGGAGCGGGAGGGCCTGATCGCGGGCCGCGAGGTGGTCCAGGAAACCCGGCCCAACAAGCGCCTGTTCAAGGTCACCGAGGCCGGTCTCGCCGAGCTGGAACGCTTCACGGCGGCCGCCACCAGGCCCTCGGTCATCCGCGACGACCTGCTCGTCAAGGTCCAGGCCGCCGACCATGTGGACACCGGGGAACTGCTCGCGCAGCTCGCCGAACGGGCCGCGTTCGCCCAGGCCAAGATCGACCTGTTCGGCATGCTGCTGCACAGGATGCGCGGCGACCGCACCGAGGCCGACTTCCTGCGCCACGGCGAGCGGATCGGCCCGTACCTGACCTGCCTGCGCGGTCTCGCCTTCGAGCAGGGCAACCGGGACTGGTGCGAACGCAGCGCGGCCGTTCTGCGGGCCCGGCGCCCGGCCGGCGCCCAGGGCACCCCGGCTGCCCGGCCATGACGGGCGGTCAACCGCCCGGGGCGCTGATCCACGCGTGCCAGGGACCGGCCAGGACGATGTCGGCCAGTCGCTGGTAGCCGCCGCTGCCGGGATGGGCGCCGTCGCCGGCCAGCGCTTCCCCGGTCCAGACGGGGTCGTCGGCCAGCGCCTGGGTCGTGGCGACGAACGGCACGTGCCGTGCACGGCACACCGCGGCCATCTCGGCGGCGAGTTTCCCGGTCCGCCGCAGATGGCCCTCGCCCGCGTCGGCGACCGGCGGGGGACCCACCACCAGCGTGGCGATCGCCCGCTGTTCGCTCCCGTCGAGGAGCGAGGCCAGGTGGTCCAGGCTGCGCGCCGGGTCGACGCGGACCGTGCCGTCCTCCTCGACCATGTCGTTGCTGCCGAAGGAGATGACCAGCCGGTTGTCGGCGGTGGGCAGGGTGCGGGCCCCGACCTCCCGCCAGCAGCGGCGGAGCACGTCCTCGGAGGTGTCGCGCCTGATCCCGAGGTTGAAGGCCGTGACATCGCGGCGGGTGGCCTCCAGCACCCGGCCGACCCAGCCGCGGTGCTGCGGGTCGCCGATTCCCTGGACGAAGGAGTCACCGATGAAGCAGATGCGGAGATCGCTGCTCATGCGGTCAACCTAGCGGGTCGTGCACGCCGCCCCACCGGGTTTTCCGGCCCGGCGGGGCGGCGTGCTTGAGCTGCGGGATCTCCGGGGACTGCGTGATCTACGTGGATCTCCGGGATCAGCGGGCGACGAAGGTGTACGAGCCGGACCCGATCGCGAAGACGGCGGCGCCGCCGCTCATCCCCGTGAAGCGGGCGTCCGGCGGGGCGGACACCGCCGCACGGGCGGCGGCGGGCACATACACCGTCGCCGTGGAGTTCGCCGGCACCGTCACCCGCAGGACCAGGTGGCCGCCGGAGCGTTCCCAGTGGCTGCGGATCAGGCCGTACGGGGACCGGTAGCTCTCGTCGACCCGGTTCAGGCCGCCGCCGGGGACCGGCCGGAGGAAGAAGTGCCGGTAACCGGGGTGGGCCGGGTCCGGGTCGATCCCGCCCACCGTGCGGTAGATCCAGTCGCCGACCGATCCGAGACCGTAGTGGTTGAAGGAGTTCATCCCCGGGTCGTTGGGCGTTCCGTCCGGCCGGATGCCGTCCCAGCGTTCCCAGACGGTCGTGGCGCCGTCGGCGATCTCGTAGCCCCAGGAGGGGAACGTGGTCTGTTCCAGCAACCGGTAGGCGATGTCCGCGTGGCCGGTGGCGGTCAGCACCGGCAGCAGGCCCCCGGTGCCCAGGAAGCCGGTCGTCAGGTGCCAGTCGTGGGCCTGGATGTTGGCGACCAGGCCGTTCGCCGCCGCCGTGGTGAGGCCGGCGGGCAGCAGGTTGTCCTGGAGGGCGAGCACATAGGACGTCTGGCTTCCGTTGCCCACCCGGCCGTCCGCCGTGACGTACTTCGCGTCGAAGGCGTCGCGGATCCGCGACCACAGGGCCCGGTACGCCGCCGCGTCACCGCTCCTGCCCAGGGCGTCGGCCATCCGGGCCATCATCGCGGTCGAGTCGGCGAAGTAGGCGGTGCCGATGAGGTCCAGTGGCGTGCCGTCGTTCACGTTCAGCCAGTCGCCGTACCCGCTCGCCGGGCGGATCAGGCCGGTGCTGTGCGCCGTCAGGTAGTCGATCCAGTGCGCCATGGCGTCGTAGTGGTCGCGCACGACCTGCACGTCCCCGTACCGCTGCCAGAGCGTGAAGGGCACGATCACACCGGCGTCGCCCCAGCCCGCGGTTCCCTCGTTGTTCAGCACGTCGGGGGCGACGTCGGTGAAGCCGCCGTCGGCGTGCTGGGCGTCGCTCAGGTCGGTGGCGAACTTGTCCAGGAAGGTGTCGACGTTCATGTTGAACGTCGAGGTGGGGGCGAACGCTCCGATGTCGCCGGTCCAGCCGAGGCGTTCGTCGCGCTGCGGGCAGTCGGTGGGCACCGACCAGAAGTTGCCCTTCTCGCCCCAGACGATGTTGTGCTGGATCCGGTTGACCAGGCTGTCGGAGGTGGTGATCTGCCCGGACGGGCCCGCGCCGGCGTGCGCGACCACCCCGGCGACGGAGTTCATGGCCGGGGTGCCGGGATAGCCGGTGACCTCGATGTAGCGGAAGCCGCGGTAGGTGAAGTGCGGTTCGTAGGTCTCGGTGCCGTGGCCGCTGAGCGTGTAGGTGTCGGTGTCCTTCGCGGCGCGCAGGTTGGCGGTGTAGAGGGTGCCGTCGGGGTTGAGGATCTCGCCGTTGCGCAGGGTGACGGTGGTGCCGGCCGGGCCGGAGACGGTGAGGCGGTTCCAGCCGACCATGTTCTGGCCCATGTCGAAGATGTAGACGCCCGGCTTGGGCTCGGTCATCCTCACGGGGTGGAGGACCTGTTCGACGCGGACCTCGGGACCGGTCTGGGCGACGAGGTGCGGGTGCGCCATGGTGTCGACGCTCACCCGCTGCCAGGTGTGATCGTCGAACCCGGGGGTGCTCCAACCGGCCTGTTCGGCGCGGGCGTCATAGGTCTCGCCCGCGTAGATGTCGGAGCTGGTGATGGGGCTGGGAGCCGTCTTCCAGCTGCCGTCCGAGACGACCGTCTGCGAGGTGCCGTCCGGATGCTCGATCACCAACTGCGCGCCGAACCGGGGCTGCTGACCGTAGATGTGGCTTCCGGCGAAGCCGATGTTGCCCGCGTACCAGCCGTTCGACAGCAGCGCCCCGATGGCGTTCGTCCCGGTGTGCAGCAGTGAGGTGACATCGTAGGTCTGGTACTGGAGGCGTTTGTTGTAGTCGGTCCAGCCCGGGGCGAAGTGGTCCTTGCCCACCCGCCGGCCGTTGATGTAGGCCTCGTACAGCCCGAGCGAGGTGACGTACAGCCGGGCCCGGGTGACCGGCTTGCTGACGGTGAGCTCCCGGCGCAGGTAGGGAACGGGGGCCGGCGGCAGGGAGACGTTCTGTCCCCACGGGCCCTGCCCGTACGGCGCCACCGCGTCGGCGGCCGCCCACCCGGAGTCGTCGAAGCCCGGTTGCTCCCAGCCGGCCGGCGCGGTCTGCGCCGTTCGCCAGGAGCCGTCGGTGACCAGCTCGACGGGGGAGCCGCCGGCCAGGCCGACCCGCAGCCTGCCGAGCAGGCCGGCGGGGCCGGGCGAGGTGTTCTCGGCCGCGACGGCGATGGTGTTGGTTCCCGGGTGCAGCGCGCTGGCGACGTCGACGAGCATCGACTGCTTCCAGGAGTCGGTGACGCGCGGCGAGGAGGCGATCTTCCGGCCGTTCACATAGAGGTCGAAGTCGTCGTCGGCGGTGAGCAGGAACCGGGCCGTGCTCACGGTGGCGCCGGCGGGCAGGTCGAGGGTGCGGCGGAAGTACCGGGTGGCCTGCGGGGCGGTGGAGGCCGGGTCGCCTTCGGGGTACCAGATCCAGGAGGTGCCGCCGAAGTCCGGCGCCGAGGTGCTCGGTGCTCCGATCCAGCCGGCCTTCCAGTCGGTGGATGACAGCAGGCCCATCTCCCAGCTGGAGACGCGGCTCCAGGCGGTCGCCCTGCCCTGTGCGTCCCATGCGCGCACCCGCCAGTAGTAGCTGCGGCCGGTGTGCGGGGCCGGGCCGCCGTAGGGTACGTCGACGGACTGATCGCTCGTCACCTTGCCGCTGTCCCAGACATCCGCCACGCCGGAGGCGGCCTTCCCGGCGGAGGACGAGACCGCGATCTCGTAGGCGCTCTGGGACTCACCGTTGCGGTGGGACAGCAGCTGCCAGCCCAGACGGGGATGGGTGTCGTCGATGCCGAGGGGATCGGTGGTCCGGTCGACGGTCGTCGCGGCCAGGGTGACGGGGGAGGCGGTTCTGCCGTCCGCCGACGCCGGGCCGGGCAGCAGTCCGGTCAGCAGGAGACTGGTCGTCGCGGCGCTCGCGGTGAGCAGGGCGGCACGGCGTACGGCCGGGCGGCTGAGGGGTCTTGCGCGCATCGCGGTGCTCCGTTTCCCGGCGCCCGGGGGCGCCGCAGGACGGCTGTGCGGGATGGGGGCGCGGGTGAGTGTGGGCCTGCCGGACGTGCGGCCGGCGTGGTGAGCGGGTGATGGCTGTGCTGGGACAGCGGTGGTCAGGCCGCTCCCGAGCCGGCTTTGCGCGGGCCGGTGCGGCCGCCTCACGCGGGCTGCGGCGGCGTTGCGCCGGTCAGGGGGTACGGGAGGGCGGAGGCGCGTGCACCGCGACGGGCCCGACCGGCGGTCCCGCCGTACGGCAGCGACAGGCGGCGGCCGCTCGCGCGGCCGGGCTGAACGATGCGGTGCGCGGGACGCTGACCTGGTATCCGGGCATGGGCACTCTGCCGTTCCTCGGTGGCGGGCCGCCGAACGGCAGGTGAGCCGGCCGGCAGGCCTGATGGCGCGGAGCAGGTGGAGCCATGGCTTTTGTAACGTTTCAAACGCGGAAGCCGACTGAAGGTTAGTGCTCCGGCTTTCTCATGGTCAAGGCCCGGGAAGCGCGCAGGCGGCCATGGGCCGGCCGCATTGTTCGCGGGTGGGCCGGAAATCCGCGTGCGGAGGCGGTGATTGGCCATCGGGGAAGAGGCGTCGGCGCCGCTGTCGCCTTTCGGACTGTGCCCGTGGGGCGAGCGCCGGCGCGTCCGGGCCGCCGCCTGCTCCCTCGGTGTGACGGGTGCCGATCCGCTGAGCTGATACGTTTCAGGGTATCGGCAGTCCCGAGGGGGCATGGTTCGAGACCGTGACCTGCTCTGTCTCGCCGACGTCTTTCAGACGCGTCGAGGGGACCGCGACGCGCTACGCCGGCTCCGTGCGGGCCGTGTTCGCCTCACGCCGAAAGCGTCTGATCGTCGCAGTCGCTGTCCGGCAGGCAGGCGGCGGCCAGCTCGTCCAGGGACACCTCCAGTGCGGCGGCCAAGGCCGCCACGGTGAAGAACGCCGGAGTCGGCGCCCGGCCGGTCTCGATCTTGCGCAGCGTCTCCGCCGATACGCCCGCCGCCGCGGCGACCTCCACCATGCTGCGGTCGCCGCGCGCCTGACGAAGCAGCGCGCCGAACCGTTCTCCGCGCTGCCGTTCCCATGGAGTCAGAGGAGTTCTCACCATGCCCGTGATACTAATACCGGTATAAGAATTGGGTGCCGGTGCGTGGAAGCAAGGAGTGGCAGGCCATGGTGGAGATCAAGACCGATGCGTCGTTGGACGCCATGCGGGAGGCCGGGCGCGTCGTGGCCCGCGCCCTCGCCGCCGTCCGGGAGGCCGCAGCCGTCGGGGTGTCCCTGACGGAGCTGGACGAGGCGGCCCGGGTCGTCCTGGCGAAGGCCGGGGCCCGCTCGCCCTTCCTGGGCTACCGGCCCTCGTTCGCTCCCACCCCCTTCCCGGGGGTGATCTGCACGTCGGTCAACGACGCCGTCGTGCACGGCGTCCCCACCGGCTACCGCCTGCGCGACGGGGACCTGGTCAGCATCGACTGCGGCGCGGAGCTCGACGGCTGGACCGGCGACGCCGCCATCAGCTTCACCGTCGGCACGCCCCGCCCCGAGGACGTCGAACTGATCAACGCCACCCAGCGCGCTCTCGACGCCGGGATCGCCGCCGCCGTCCCCGGCAACCGGATCGGTGACATCTCCCACGCCATCGGCACCGCCGCTCAGGCGGCCCGCTGCGGCATGCCCGCCGACTTCGGCGGCCACGGCATCGGCCGCCGTATGCACGAGGACCCCCATGTGCCGAACCGTGGACGCCCCCACCGCGGCTTCCCCCTCCGCCCCGGCCTGGCCCTCGCCATCGAGCCCATGTTCATGGCGGGCGGCCGCGACGCCTACCGCACCGGCCCCGACGGCTGGACGCTGCACACCATCGACGGCAGTCGGGCAGCCCACATCGAGCACACCGTCGCCATCACCGAACAGGGCCCCCGCGTCCTGACCCTGCCCTGATCGGACCTGTCGGCGTCAGCGCCGCACCAGGGGCAGCCCGGCGGGGATCCGTTCCAGGACGCCACCGGCGAAGACGTCGTACAGCGGCAGGGTTTCCAGATGGACGTAGCCGATGTGGCAGTCGCAGACGGCGAGTGGGCAGGGGCGGGGGCGCAGGGCCTGCCGGTAGGAGCCGTCGTAGAGGTTGCCCAGCTCGGACGGGACGAAGTGGCAGCGCCGGACCGTGCCCTCGCCGTCCACCGATATGACGGACTCACCCGTCCGGCAGGGCAGGCCCGCGCTGCGGTGCGGGTGGCGGCTGTAGGGGAAGAGCGGGTCGACGGCCGTCCACCGATCGGCCTCGGCGTCGGTGTAGGTGTGGCCCTCGGCGGCGTTGACCCACAGGTACACCTGGGCCGGGAGGTCCGCGCGCAGGCGGTGCGCGTGCTCCAGGTGTCCGGGAAGGCCGACGATGCCGACGCTGTGGCGGATGCCGCGGCGGGCCAGGTCGTGGCACTTGGCCAGGAAGCGGTCGTACGGCGTCTGGCCGGGGTGGAAGGTGCACCACAGGGCGAGGGTGCCGGGATCGGCGGCGTCCAGCCAGCTCGTGCGGCAGCTGAGGTTGGTCTGGATCGCCACCCGGCGGATGTGCGGCAGGTGGCTCAGCTCGGTGAGCGTACGCCGGTACCAGGAGCGCACCAGGCCCTCGCCCCAGGGCGTGAACAGCAGGGACAGCCGGTCTCCCTGCTGCGCGGCGGCCCAGCCGGCGAAGCGCTCCAGTGCGGCGCGGTCCGCGAGGAGCTGGGCGCGGCTGTCCCGGCGCTTGGCGAACGGGCAGTAGGGGCAGTCGTAGTCGCAGGACGCCAGTGGGCCGCGGTAGAGGATCGTCAGGTCCATGCTGCTTCCGCTCACTTGGGCGCGTAGGCGGCCATGCGCTGCCGCACGGCGGTGGAGAACAGCTCCGGCCCCAGCGCGTCGGAGTGGGCCAGGCCCTCGGGCGTAAGACGCAGGACTTCGGGTCCGGCGGAGTCGTCGAGCCAGCCCCGTTCGCCGAAGCGCTCCAGCTCGGCGGGGAAGTCGTCGGCGGGCGAGGTGCCGAAGCGGGCCCGGTAGTCCGCGAGGGGCATGCCCTCGGCCTGCAGCAGCGACTGCAGCAGATGGCGGCGGCGGGCTTCCTCCGCGTTCATCCGCCAGCCGAAGTCGGCGTGGTGGAAGTCCTCGGTCGTGCGGGCGGTGTAGTCGTCGATGATCCCGCGTATGCGGCGCATGTCGACGGCGTAGTCGAAGGAGTAGTGCAGCGTGGCGGTGTAGGAGCGGGCGCCGCAGCCCAGGCCGACCATGCCGTCGGTCTGGCACGCGTAGTCCTCCCCGCCGGTCCTGGGGGCGTCCCCGCGGCGGAACATGCGCATCGACACCTGCTCGTAGCCGTGCGCGAGCAGGTGGTCGCGGCCGTCGCGGTACAGGCGCAGCCGGTGCCCGTCCCACTCGGCGTCGGCGAGGGCCGGGTCGCGGTGGCGGCCGAGACCGGTGAGCGGGCGGACGTAGAGCGGATAGAGGTACAGCTCCTCGGGCCGCCAGGCGAGAGCGGCGTCGAGGGAGGAACGCCAGGAGTCGTCCGTCTGGCCCTCGATGCCGTAGATCAGATCGATGTTGAGGACGGGGAATCCGGCGTCGCGGATCCGGGCGAGAGCCGCCTCGACATCGGCGCGGCGCTGCGGGCGTACGGCCGTCCGCGCCTCCGCGTCGACGAAGGTCTGCACGCCCAGGCTCAGCCGGGTGGTGCCGCGCCGGGCCAGCACGGCCAGCCGGTCGGCGGTCGCGGTGGCGGGTGAGGCCTCCACGGACAGCGGGATCGCCCGCAGATCGGCTCCCAGGTGGTGCTCGGCCAGATCGCAGAGCCGCTCCAGCTCGGCCGCCTGAAGGAACGTCGGGGTTCCGCCGCCGAACGCGGCGTTGGCGTACCGCGCCGTGTCGCCGAGCGCCTCGCGTACCGCGGCGGCCTGGCGCTCCAGCGCGTCCAGATAGGCGGTGGCCAGGCCGTCCGGAGCCCCGATCCGGGTGAAGAGGTTGCAGAACCCGCAGCGCACCTCGCAGAACGGGATGTGGAAGTACAGCGAGAGGGCTTCCTTCGGCTCGTCCGCCCACAACTCGCGCAGCGACGCCCGCTCCCGGGGCAGTGGGCGGTAGGCCGTCTTGTGCGGATACGCGTAGACGTAGTGCTGGTAGGGGCGGACGGTGGGCAGGGGCGCCGTGGCGGTGCTGGTCATCGGGCCTCGTCGAGGAAGAAGTGGGCGTAGGGCACGGTCCAGACGACGTCGTGGCCGATCCGGTGGCCGGTGTAGCCGTCCTCGCCGTACGCGGTGCCGTGGTCGGAGCAGACGATGGCGAAGCACGGCCGGCGGCCGGCGGCGGCCGCGAGGAGCCGCCCCATGTGCCGGTCCACGTACTCCAGCGCCGCCGCGTGGCTGGCCCGGGAGTCGCCCGCCTCGCGGGTGGCCCCGGGCAGGTGGAACCAGTTGGGCTGGTGCAGCGCCGAGACGTTCACGAAGAGGAACAGGCGCTGCTCGGCCGGGAGTCCGGCGACGACCCTCTCCGCACACGCCACCTGCGCCTCGAAGGACGTGGGTGAGGTCACCCCGAACTCCGGCTCCCAGTGGCTCTCCCGGAACAGCCCGGGCAGCACGGATCCCAGCGGTGCCTGCCGGTTGAAGAAGCCCACCCCGCCGATGCAGACGGTGTGGTAGCCGGCGGCCGCCAGGCCGGAGACCAGGTCGGGAGTGTCGTGGACGAAGGTGCCCTCCGCGGTGGTCTCGCTGCCGGCGAAGCGGGCTGCGAACAGCCGCGGGTGCGGACCGGGCGTGGCCGGTGTCGGCAGGAAGCCCGCGAAGATCGCCTGGTGGGAGGCGTAGGTGAAGCTCCCGGGGGCGTGCCGGCGCTCCCAGGCGCCGCCGGGCAGATGCCGGGCCAGGTGCGGGATTCGGCCGGCCGCCGCCAGCTCCTGGGCCACGTCGTACCGCAGCGTGTCCAGGGTGACCAGGAGCAGATCGTGGCTGCCCACGACCTGGTTCATGTCAACCGGCGGCGTCATGGTGGTGCTCCTCGTGTTCGGCGCGGTGCGCGGCGGCCGCCACGGCGGCGACCTGCGCGGCGTAGGTGTCCATGCCCTCCGCGCCGCTGCCGGGCAGGCCGGTCAGGCGGGGCAGCAGGTCCCCGAAGGCGTTGACCTCGCCGACGGTGAAGCGGCGCCACCCGGTGGAGGGCAGGATGTCCACGCCGACGCACAGGGTGCGCGGGAAACACCCGGCCGCCCGCTCGGCGATGTCCAGGGCGTCGTCGAAGCTCCCCCCGGCGGCGCCGATCGCCTCGCGTGCCGCGTCCAGGTCGCCGCGGGCACCGCCGAGGTGGAGGTTCGTCATGGGGTGCCGGCTGGTCCGTATGACGGCATGCGTGGCGCGTCCGGCGACCACGACGATCCGCAGATCGGCGGCACGGCCGCCCTGCGAGGCCTTGGGCAGCCACCGCTCGACATGGATCCCGTCCGGGGCCAGCGCGTCGACGAGTGCCGCGACCTCGGGCTCCGTGGTGAGGTGCCGCACCCGCAGCGAGTTGAACAGCCGCCCGTCCACAGCGGTCTCCACCGACGTCGTCGCCTTCAGGCGGCCGGGGCCGGCCAGCGCGAGCGCCACCACGCCGGAGGCCGACGAACCGTGCGCCGGCTTGACGAACGCCCGCGTCATTCCCGCGTTCGCCAGCTTCTCCCGCAGTTCCTCCCAGCCACCGATCGGACCGGGCAGGGCCGGGGGAACGGGGATGCCGGCGGCGGCCAGCCGGGCATGGCAGCGGCGCTTGTCGAACATGACCGCGACGTCCTCCGGGTCGGCGGACGGCACCGCTCCGGCCTGGCACGCCGCGTCCGCGACCTCCCGGACCGCCGCGGTGAAGCGGCGGTACCACAGCGCCGTTCCCTCCACCCGGGTGGGATCGTCGGTGCCCCGGAGCAGCCGGTCCACCTCGGCGTTCTCGCCCGGGGAGTCGACGCGGACCAGCTCCCCGGCGGTGAAGGCGTACCGTCCGCGCAGCACGTCGCGCCACGCCACGACGCGTGGCGCCGGATGCCCGGCCGCGCGGACGGCGTCGGCGAACAGCGTCGTCCGGCGGTTCTCCGGGTTGCCGACGACGGCGAACCGCAGGCCGCCGCCGGGGGAGGGGCTATTCGGAGACGGCGACATAGCGCCACTCCTCGTCCCGCCAGCGGTGCGGCTCCTGACGCCCCGACAGGTCCACCTCGGTGCCGGCGGAGCCGACGGCCGAGCGGAGGCGGTCGGCCACGGCCTCGCTGAGGAAGTGGTGGTGCAGGTCGAGCCGCTTGAGGTGGGTCAGGGGCTGCCCGCCGAGCAGGGCTTCGGCACCGGCGTCGGTGAGGGTGCCCATCGACAGGCTGAGCGATTCGAGCTGTGCCACGACCGGCGCGGAGGCGATCGCCGCCGCGATCTCGTCCTGTATCTCGCTGTCCTGCAGACCGAGGTGCCGCAGGGCGGGGAAGCGTCCCGCGGCCAGGATCGGCGCGAGGTCGGCGACGGTGGTGTCGCCGCCGTAGTTCGACACGCCCAGCCACATCTCCAGGTGCTCCAGGGCGGGCAGTTCGCAGGCTCCGACCGCCCGCACCACCTGACCGGGCAGGCCTCCCGACTCGAACCGCAGCACCCGCAGCGCGTCATGGCGCACCGGGCGCAGCGACAGGGGCTCCTCGCCGAGGCCCTGCGAGTCACCGCCGCGCACGCCGAACTCCTCCAGCAGGGGGAAGGCCTCCAGCGCGGGGGTGACGTCCGTGAGCTGCAGCCAGGAGATCTCGCACTCCTCACCGGTGACGTCGGCGAGGAAGAGGGCGCGCAGGGCCGGGAAGCGGTCGGCGTCGGCCAGGACCAGCTCCAAGGCGGGACGCAGCTCGGAGTACTCGTCGTCCCACCAGGGCCCGATGACCAGCGCGCGCACCCGGTTGCTCGGCACCCGCTCGGTGAAGTCGCGCCACAGGTCGGCGAACGGCACATCCCCGGCCGCGAAGCAGTCCAGCCGCCAGGCCACGGCGTCCGCGGCCGGAAGGTCCTCCGCGCCGGGCTCGGGGAGCGTGAAGACGGGGAGCCCGTGGAAGGTCTCGAAGTGATCCGCGAAGGTCATGACGGCCTCATTCCGCGACCGCGGTGAAGCGCTGGACGACGCCGTCGTCCTCCCACTCCTCGCCGCGCTCCGACAGGTCGACTTCGACACCGGACGGCTCCAGTGCCGCCCGCACGCGCTCGGCCACCTGCTCGGTGACGAAGTTGTGGTGCAGGTCCAGCCAGGTCAGATGGGTGAGCGGCTGGCCCGCCAGGAGCGCCGCGACACCGTCGTCGGTGAGCACGCCCATGGACAGGTCGAGGGACTTCAGCTGGGCGACGACCGGCGCCGCGGCCACCGCGGCGGCGATCTCGTCCTGGATCTCGCTGTTGCGCAGGCCGAGATGGCGCAGCGCCGGGAACCGCCCGCCGGCCAGGATCGGCGCGAGGTCGGCGAGCGTCGCGTCACCGCCGTACTCCTGCACGCCGAGCCATATGTCGAGGTACTCCAGCGCGGGCAGTTCGCTGGCGGCCACGCCGCGCACCACCTCGCCGGGCAGGCCGCCCGCCTCGAAGCAGAGCGTGCGCAGGTGCTTGTGCCGCACCGCGGGGAAGCGCAGTCCGGTGCCGCCGCGCACCCCGAACTCCTCCAGCAGCGGATAGGCCTCCAGGACCGGCGTCACGTCGGACTGCTCGATCCAGGAGATCTCCGCCTCCTCCATCTCCAGGTCGCCGATGAAGACCGCGCGAAGGCCGGTCAGCCGGTCCCGGGCGTCGACGAGGCGCCGCACGATGTCGCTGGAGTCGTTGTCGTAGACCTCGCCCCAGGGGCCCACGATGATCGCTTGGACACCGGCGGGATCCACCGAGTCGATGAAGCGGTCCCACAGTTCACCGAACGTCTCCTCCGCGTTGTGGTACGGATCCACGTCCAGCCGCCAGGCCACGGCGTCCGCCTTCGGCAGCTCCCGGTGTGCGCTGGGCTTGGGGAAGTCGAAGGCCGGCAGGCCGTGCAGTTCCTGCAGATGCTCGACGTCGGACATGTCGCTGATCTCCTGAGGTGGATGGGCGCGGCGCCGCTGCTGGTACGAACCCGTGCGAGCTCGTGGGAAGAGTTCTACCAAGCACCACTGACAACACCCCTCGGCGGGCTGTGCGGTTGCCGGTTCCGGGGCGTTGTCAGACCCCTCGCATAGCGTGATGGACATCCCGGTCGGCGAGGCGCCGACTGCCGTGGACACCGGTCGGCACGCGCTGACGGGGGAGAGGGGACACACATGTACCGGCAGGGAGACGTCCTGATCGTGCCCATGGCGGAGACGGCCGTGCCGCCGGGCACCGAACGGCTGCCGAAGCAGCCCAGGGATGCCCGGGGGCGGCTCGTGCTGGCGCTCGGCGAGGTCACCGGGCACGCGCACGCGGTCGTCGGGCCGGGCACCCTGGTCCGCGAGTCCGGGCCGTTCGGTGCCGCCTACCTGCATCTGCCGGACGGCGGGCGGGTGGTGCACGAGGAACACGCGGCGATACCGCTGCCGAAGGGCTGGTACCGGGTGATCCGGCAGCGCGAGTACGTGCCCGGCGCGGTGCGCGTCGTCGCGGACTGAGAACACGGCCGGCTCGACATCACAGGGGAACGGAAGCGATGACCACGACGACGGAAACGACACGGACCGACGCGACGGCGGTATGGCGCGAGGTGGCGGCGGCGACGGGCCCGGCGGACCGCGCGGTGGCCGAGGACGGCGTGCGCCTCGCCTACCGGCTGGCCGGCCTGCCCGAGCCGGAACACATCGTATGGGCCGGTTCGCCCCGCGAGGGCGCCGCACTGGCCGCCCGGCTCACGGCGGACGGCGGCGCGGGGCGCAGCGTCCGCGACGAGGTGCGCACCCGGCCGTGGGCCGCGGCGCGCGAGCAGGTCTCCGACCGGCTGGGACCGGCCGGCTGGGCCGGACACTGGGCCGTGACCGGCGCCCAGTTGTGGGAGACCACGGCCATGCTGACCGACCGCATACGCAGCAGTGTCGTCGAGGCCCTGGCCGAGGGGCCGGAGGGTGAGCAGGGCACCAGGCTGGTGCTGATCGACGCGGTCCTGGGGCAGCACGAAGCAGCCTGGCTGGCCGCGTTCGACGGCCAGGACGGCACGGAGGCACTCGCGGGGATCGCCGCGGTCGCCCGCGCCGCGGGCTGGTGGTGGCCCTACGAGAAGACCGCCGTCATCACCGAACGCCCCGTGGAACTCCACCGTGACGAGGCGGCCCGGCTGCATCGCGGCGACGGCCCGGCGCTCGCCTTCCCCGACGGATTCGCCCTGCACGCCTGGCACGGCATGCCGGTGCCCGCCGACTTCCTCGACGGGCTGGCCACCCTGACCCCGCAGCGGATACGCGGCGAGGAGAACGCGGAACTGCGCCGCGTCATGCTGGAGCACTACGGCTACGACCGCTACCTGGAGGAGTCCGGTGCCCAGCCGGTGCAGCGGGACGAGGCCGGAGTGCTGTGGCGCATCGAACTGGAGGGGGACGAACCGCTGGTGATGGTCGAGGTCGTCAACTCCACGCCGGAGCCCGACGGCACCCACCGCACCTACTGGCTGCGCGTGCCGCCGCGGACCCGGACCGCCCGTGAGGGGGTGGCCTGGACCTTCGGACTGGACGAGGCCGGTTACACGCCGCAGCGGGAGACCTGAGCCGGTTTCGGTACGGACCACGCCGGCGGTGCAACGGCATCGGTTGCCGTTGCCGCGCCGGCGTCAGGTCCAGGTCGCCGTGTCCGGGTCGATGCCCCGGACGCGGGCGTTGGCGTGGATGACGTCGCGGAGCCAGCCGGCCAGGCCCGGCTCGATCGCGTCGTAGTAGGCCGCGAAGCCGGGATCGGTGGCGTACGTCCTCCCCAGGCAGGCGTGCATCGAGTGGGTGCAGTGGAAGTACACGCAGAGGGATGCCCGGTGCCGTTCGGCGAGGGCGTTGGCTTCCGCACCGCCCGGAGCGACACCGCTGCGCTTGGCCGCCGCCAGGTCGGTACCGAGCGTGGTGGTGCTGTCCGCGATCCGCTCCCAGTCCTCCGGGGTCATGCCCGCGACGCGCTCGGCGTACTGGGCCCACTGGGCGGTGTCGCCCCACCGGTCGCGTGCCTCCGAGACCCATGACGGTTGCCAGTGCTGCCCGAAGACCGCGACCTGCTCCTCGGGGGAGAGCAGGATCCCGGTGTTCGCGGCCTTGATCAGGCGGTCGATCGCATCGACCATTCCCTGCAGGCGGGAGACGCGGTCAAGGAGCTGGGCTCGTTGCTGTTCCAGCGACACGGTCGCGTCGGAGGCCGGAGCGTCGAGGAGTTCGGCAATGGTGTCGAGCGGCAGCCCGAGTTCGCGGTGGATGAGCACCCGGTGTACGCGTGCGACATCGGCGGCCGAGTAGAGCCGGTACCCGCCGGCGGTTCGCCCGGACGGGCGCACCAGGCCGATCGCGTCCCAGTGATGGAGGGTGCGGACGGTGACTCCCACGCGTGAGGCCACGGCCCCGACGGTCAGCCCGTCGGGTTCCGCGGCTTCGTTCATCGCGGTGTCTCTCACGCCGACCAGTCTGACATCCGCGGGCTTTTCACCCCTTCGGGAGGCGGAAGCCGGCTGCTTCGAGGTTTCGCGCCTCGATGCTGTCGGGATCGAGGGGACGAGCCGCAGTCATGATCACGCGAGCGTTCTCCGGCGTGACGACTTCCAGGTCCACGGTGTTCCACGGGGTCTGCCGCGGTCCCGAGGTGCATCCCGGCAGCAGCGTGGCACACGCCTGCGCGATCCCGTCGACCTGGCTCAGCACACACGCGAAGCTGACGCTCACCCCGGGAGGGTCGGCGGGGCGGCCGGACGGCACCAGCAGAACATCCTGGAACGCCCATCGCCGGAGGTGGGTGAGCCGGCCGGGGATCGTGAACAGGTCGATGAAGCCGAGCCCGCGGACCCAGAAGTCCACGGACGCGGCCAGGTCGGATGTCGGCACGGTGACGAACATCGGCATGCCGTAGATGCCCCGGTGGACCTCAGGCGGCGTGGCGTCGAGCGCGGGCGCGGGGACGGGGCTGATCTCGAACGCGTCGTAGTAGTCGGCCATGCGTGCATCCTGGAGCCTCACGCGACGTCAGGGTCAAGCGACTTGTGGAGCGATGCGGCACGCTGTGTCCCATGCCGTGACCACCACAGGTAACGCGGCACCGCCGGCGCCGGGTACGGGCCCGCCGCCGTTCCCGAACACCGGCCGGGCCCCCACCGCGGTGCCCGAAGGCCGCCCCACCAGCGCGGTTATCGGCATGTCATCGCGATGAAAGCGCTCCTGGCTAGCGTCTGGACCGTCACTGACACGACATGTCACAAGCCCGAGGGGGAAACCAGGCGATGTCGAAAACGAGCAGGCTCGTACGGGCCGTCGGTACCGCGGCCACGGCGGCGGCGCTGACGGTCGGGGCCGCCGCCGTCGTGCCCGCCACCGCGCACGCGGCCGACGCGGAGCACTACTACATCGAGGTCGGCGGCACCGGCGCCACGCCGCCCGCGCCCCACTGCACCTACTCCTACGACGCCGCGAACAACACCCTGCCGCCGGGCTCCGTCGCGATCCCGGTGTGCTACCCGGCCACCGCGGGCCCGGTCATCGGCACCAACGGCCCGATCATCGACCTCAGCAACGGGCAGATCCACCCCGACAGCATCGGCGCGCCGAACTACGACTCCAGCGTGCAGCAGGGCTACCAGAACACGCTGAAGGTCGCGGAGGACACCTACCACGCCCACCCCGGCGCCCGCATCACCATCACCGGCTACTCCCAGGGTGCGCAGGTCGCCGACGAGGTGCTCCAGACGATCGCCAACGGCACCGACATCCCCAGCTCCCAGGTCGACGGCATGCTCTACGCCGACCCGATGCAGCCCGGCACCGGCGTGGGAACCCTGCTGCCCAGGGGAGTGGGGGCGCTCGGCTTCACCTCTCCCGGCGCCGGTCCGGTCAACTTCGGCAGCATCCCCGTCCAGCGCTACTGCCTCAGCGGCGACCCCGTCTGCAACTTCTCGCTCGTGAACGCCCCCGGCTACTTCAGCCAGCACCCGCGTTACCCGAGCGACGTCATCCCCCAGACCCTCACCCAGGACGGCGGGAACGGCATCGTGTGGCGGTGAGGTAGACCCACCCACCGTTCGGAACACCGGGGCTCCGGGTACGGCCACGTCACGTGGCCGCACCCGGAGCCCTGACGCGTCGGCGGTGAACGGTGCCATGTGCGACCTGGGACAGGCCATCAGGTCGCGTACCCACGGTGACCTGATGCCCGCGACCCGGACAGTCCGGTCGGCGTCCGGCGAGCGCGAGGCACCGGCGACGCGAACGGCGGCCCGGCACTCGCGCGCGGTGGGGCCGTCAGCGGTACAGCAGTTGCCGGGCGCGGTCCAGGCCACGGTCCAGGGGGCCGAGGAAGGGCGCCGCCATCTTGTTGGTGGCCTCGTTGTTCACCCAGCGGTGCGGCCGGGTCGGCGCCAGGGCCTGGGTCACCTTGACCTCGGCTCCGAGCAACCGCAGGCGCGGGGCCGCGATGGCCTTCCGCAGGGCCGCGAACTCCTCGCGTTCCTCGCGGGCCGCGTGGGCCAGGACGGTGCGGCGCACCGCGTTCAGCTGCCGCAGGTACCCCTTGCCGCCCGGCCCCGTACGCCGCAGCGCGACCAGCAGCTTCTTGGCCTGCTTCTCCTCCTCGCGGCGCCGTGCGGCGAGGATCCGGCCCGCCTTGAGCACCCGGCGCGCCATCGGGTGGATGTGGGCCTCCTCGGCGGCCTCGTGGACGGCCAGCAGGCGCATCAGCTGGTCGAAGGCCGTGCGTCCCATGCGTCCGGGCAGGGCGGCCTTGTAGAAGCCGCGTCTGATCTGCGCGTGCTGCCTGGTGAGGATGTCGATGGCGTCGTCGTGCATCAGGGGCCGCCCCATGGTCATACCTCCTGCTGTCGGGTGGGGGTACCGGGCCTTCACGGGCGGAGCGGTCTGCCTCCGGTTGCCGGAGGGGCGCACGGGTGGAAGCTCGGCGGGTGGTCGGCGGAAGACGCCTCGCGATGACGGGCCGACGCGGTTCACGGTAACGAGGTCCGCCGGCCGTCGCCCGTCGACGGGGCCACGCGGGCGATCGGCCGCCGGAGTGCGGACGGGGCGGACGATCCCTCGTCGGAACCCCGCGGCCGGACCACGGCCGCCAGGCCACCGGTCGGAGGTTCGGGTATCGCCGCGGCAAGGCGAGTGCGGGCAGGTCAATCCACCGGACCGCCGCGCACAACAGGCGGACCATCCGAAGGCCTGGCATGGTGACGAAGGGCGGGAAGGATCACCGGAAGGCTGATCGCGTTTGCCCGGGCACGGTCCCGCGGCAGGGTGCCCCGGGTCGGCCGACCGCGGTGGCGGGCATTGTCAGGGTTGCTGGGAGTCGTCATGTCAGTTCGTGGGTCGGTGCGCTCGGCGGTGTGTGCTCGCGCGGCGATGGTCATGGCGGTGTTGGTGCCGCTGGTTCCGGGCGCGGTCACGGCCTCCGAGGCCCGCTCCGCGGCGGTCCCCGCTGTGACCGGCCGGCCGGCGCCCTACGCCACACAGCGGATCCTCGACGCCCTGGTGCGCGCCGGCGCGCCGGGAGCTGTGGCCCAGGTGCACACCGGCGGCAGGATCCGGAACTTCACCAGCGGCGTCGCCGACCTCATCAGCCGCCGGCCGCCGCGGCCGGATGTGCACGTCCGGATCGGCAGCGTCACCAAGACGTTTGTCGCGACGACCGTCCTGCAACTGGTGGCCGAGGGGCGGCTGAGGCTCTCCGACACCGTCGGGCACCTGTTGCCGGGCGTGGTCACCGGCAACGGCTACAACAGCGACGCCATCACCGTGCGCATGCTGCTCAACCACACCAGCGGGATCTACAGCTACACGGATGACCAGGGATTCGGCGACCTGTTCTATCAGAACCCCTTTCTGTACTTCACGGCCGGCGATCTCGTGCGCATCGGGACCAGCCATCCGCCGGTCTTCCCGCCCGGCACCGACTGGAGTTACTCCAACACCAACTACATCCTGCTCGGGATGGTCATCGAGCGGGTCACGGGCCACTCCTACGCCGCGGAGATCACCCACCGGATCATCAGGCCGCTCGGGCTGCACGAGACCTTCCTGGCCGGTCATGACCCCGACCTCCCGCGCCCTCATATGAACGGATACATCAAATCGCCGAGCCCGCCCTATCAGATCGAGGAGAGAACGCGCTTCGACGACTACGGTGCGGACGGCGAGATCGTGTCCACCACGACAGACCTCAACCGCTTCATCTCCGCCCTCCTTGCCGGACGTCTGCTGCCCGCTGCCGTGCTGCGCACGATGCTGGCGCCGACCGTCGCCGGTGGTCAGACCTTCCTGTACGGGCTGGGGATCGAAATCTGGGAAGTGCCGTGCGGCGTCACCGCCTACGGCCATGTCGGGGACGTCTACGGATCCCGCACCTATGCGGTGGCGGTGCTGGGCGGTCATCGCTCGTACGCGTTCAACCACAACGACGACTACGTCGAGGACGACACGACCAACGCGGAGATGCTGCGGACCGTGTTCTGCCCGCAGCGTGACTCCGCAACCCACGGCAGCCCGGGCACCGGCCGGCGCCCGCGTTGAGTCGGGGGAGGCCGGCCGGGGGAGCGAGCCTCCGGCGCGGCCCGAAGGGCTCTCAGGCCGCGGCCCGCTCCCCGAGGGGGCGGCGGCGTCGCGCCGGGTCGGTGAGGGCGGGGCGGCGCCAGGCACCGTCGGGGTGGTAGAGGTTCGTGCCCGGAGCGACGATCCCGTCGATCCGGTCGAGCACCTCGTCGTCGAGCACCAGGTCGGCCCCCTTGAGGGTGTCCTCGAGCTGCCCCATGGTGCGCGGGCCGATGATGACCGACGTGACCGCCGGATGAGCCGCCGGGAACGCCACCGCGAGCTCGGGCAGAGTCCGGCCGAGGCCGTCCGCGACCTCGACGAGCGCCTCCACCGCTTCCAGCTTGGCCATGGTGTCGGGCATCGCCGGGTCGAACCTGGCCGGGGCGAGCGCCGCCCGCCCAGTGCTCAGATCCATCGGGCGGCCCTTGCGGTAGCGGCCGGTCAGGAAACCGAAGGCCAGCGGGCTCCAGGTCAGCGCACCCATCCCGAGCCGCCGGACGGTCGGCAGGACGTCCGCCTCCACTCCGCGCGCCAGCAGCGAGTAGGGCGGCTGCTCGGTCCTGAAGCGCGGCAGCCCTCGCTGGCCGGCGGTGTGGTATGCCTCGACGATGTCCTCCGCCGGGAAGGTGGAGCAGCCGAAGGCCCGGATCTTGCCCTGCCGGACCAGGTCGCCGAGGACGGACAGGGTCTCCTCGATGTCGGTGCGCTCGTCCGGCCGATGCACCTGGTAGAGGTCGATCCAGTCGGTGCCCAGCCGGCGCAGGCTGTCCTCCACCGCCCGGACGATCCATCGACGCGAGTTACCGCCCCGGTTGGGGCCCTCACCCATCGGGAAGTGCACCTTGGTGGCCAGCACCACGTCGTCCCGCCGCCCCTGGAGCGCCTTGCCGACGATGGTCTCTGACTCGCCCGCCGAGTACATGTCGGCGGTGTCCACGAAGTTGATGCCGGCGGCGAGCGCGGCGTGGACGATCCGCACGCACTCGCCGTGGTCGGGATTGCCGACCGCCCCGAACATCATGGTGCCGAGACACTGGGCACTCACCTCCATGCCGGTGCCGCCGAGGACGCGGTAGCGCATGACCTGTTCCCCCTGCCGTGGTTGGATCCGCCAGTCACTCGGGGACTCTAGGATCTCGAGTCGGCTTCACATCAAGCACGGACGGGGGCGGAACAGTGAGCGACACCGCGGCGGAACTGACCATCGGCCAGGTGGCCGAGCGCACCGGCCTGAGCGTGCACACGCTGCGCTTCTACGAGCGAGAGGGCGTCCTGCTCACCGCTCCCGTACGGCGCGGCGCCGGCAGCCGACGCAGGTACACGGAGGACGACGTCGAGTGGCTCAACCTGTGCGTCATCCTGCGGGCCTCGGGCATGCCGCTGCCGGCGATCCGCGAGTACACCGACATGGTCCGCGCCGGCGCGGGCACCGAACCCGGGCGGCTGGCCCTGCTGCGCGCGCACGAGAACCGGGTCCTCGGCCAGATCGCGGAACTCACCCGCGCCCTCGACCTGATCCGTTACAAGGTCGCCGTCTACGAGGACATCCTCGACCACCACACCGACGACCACCGGTGCACCCCGGCCACCGGCTGACCAGCGCCCTGGCTCGCCGTGCCTCCAGCAACGCGGTGTGCCGGCCCTGTCCGTGCCATGTGCCGCTCCGTCATGAACGAGCGGACGAAGGTCGCCTGCACCTTTCCGTGGCGTTGATCTCCTTCGCGGGCTTGACCCACCCGCCAGGGATATGAACCGAGCCCTCTTGTCGCGCTCCGTGACGCACTGCATACTCTCAGAGAGCGCGACTAAAGGGGCTAAATGCCCACAATAAGGTAACTCCCTTATGGGGGAGACGCGTTGGGAGGGGAAGCCACCGATGCTCAGATCGCCGAACGGCGCCAGGCATGCCAGTTCGGGAGCGGTGTCCCGCTGGGCGACCACGCAGGGTGGGATGGACGCGCGGAACGTGATGGCCGCGGAGCGCACATTCCTTGCGTGGATCCGCACCTGTCTGACCTTGCTGGCCACCGGGACCGCCATCAGCTCGCTGCCGTTCCTGCCCTACCGGGAATTGCGCGGTGTCATCGGACTCGCGTGTGTGGTGGCGACTGTCCCCGTGGCCATGGTGGCCCACGGGCAGTGGCGCGAATGGTGCGCCAAGGCCTCCGAGCACGGTCTGCCGCGCCCCCGCAGTGCCGCGATGCTGCTGCTCTCCGTCGTGCTGCTGGTCACCGCCACGTTGGCCGTGGCCATAAGCGCCCGACTGGTCACGCCCCACAGCTGCCCGGGTTCCTGCCGGCGTCCGGCACTGCGCGCCGCACGGCCCCGCGCCGGGAGGGTGCGCCTCGATCGCACCACATGGCACTCTTCGGCGGCGCGGTGCGCGAAGGAGCCGGTCGCTCTCGGCGCCGTTCGGGCCCGCCGGAGGCCCACTGCCTTACGTGTCCGACCTCTGGCTCGTCAGAGTTCGAGGCCCGACGGCAGGCCATCGGCTGCCGTGCCGGATCCTCGTGGTCCGAGCCAGGCGGCGGCCGCGGTGATGACCGAGGCGGCCAGCAGGACGGCGATCGCATAGCGCGCGCCGTCGAAGGCGCCGCCGGTTGGGGCGAGTTGCAGTGCCAGGGTGACCAGGGCGACGCCGAGTGCGGTCCCCAGGCCGCGCGTCATGTTGACCAGACCTCCCCCGGTGCCCGCCGAGCCGGCCGGAATGGCGCCCATCACCAGGCTGTTGTTGGCGGGGGTGAAGATGCCCAGTCCCAGCCCCAGCACGGCGAGCACCGGGGGCAGCCACCTCGCCGTCAGGGGAAGGAAGAGCAGGGCGGCGAGTGAACCCGCACAGATGGCGGCCCCCAGCAGGCAGCGGCCGCGGTCGCTGACGGCACCCGGGATGACCTTGTCGGCGCTGGTCGCCGCGACCGCGAAACCGGCCGGCAGCGCGGTGAGCGCCAGACCGGCGACGAATTCGGAGGATCCGGCGCCGGTCAGCACGACGGGAACGAGGACCAGGGGACCGAAGAGCACCAGATACCCGCTGAGCGCGCCGGCGAGCCCGGAGGAGACGGCACGTACGCGCAGCAGGCCCAGGTCGAGCAGTGGTGTGGCGGCTCGCCGCTGCCGGGCGACGAAGGCCCAGGCGCAGGTGCCCGACACGGCGAACAGCATCCAGACGCCCCATCCCGGCACGGCCAGTCCGGAGGCGGCGGAGATGGCCAGCAGTCCGGTGACCGTGGCGGCGGCCAGAAGCGCGAGGCCCGCCCAGTCGAAACCCTCGGCGCGGTTGTGACTGCGGGTGCGCGGGAGCAGATAGTGACCGCCGATCAAGGCGATGACGCCGATCGGCACATTGATGCCGAACACCCAGCGCCACCCGATCGTGGCGACCAGGAGCCCGCCGACGGTGGGTCCGAGCGCCAGCCCGAGCGCCTGGGCGGCGGCCTGCACCCCCAGCGCGGCCCGCATGCGCTCCCGCGGCGCGCTGGTGGCGACCAGGGCGACACTGTTGGCCTGCATCATCGCGGCGCCGACAGCTTGGACGACCCGGAAGGCGACGAGGGCCCCGAGGCCGGGTGCCAGTCCGCAGGCGGCGGAGGACGCGGTGAACACCACGAACCCGTAGAGGTAGAACAGCTTGCGCCCGTGCGCGTCCGCCAACCGCCCCACGGGGATGAGCAGGGCGACCAGGGTGAGCAGGTAGGCGAGCGAGACCCACTCGACGGCTGCCAGCGTCGCATGGAACTCGCTGCGCAGGCTTGAGTAGGTCAACGTCACGATGCTGGCGTCGAGTTGCCCCATGAAGGCGCCGAAGCACACCGTCGCCACGGCGAACCACCAGGCGCCGGGACGGGTGCGTATGCGCTCCGGCCGAGGCCTCTCCTCGATCAGAAAGGCGGGCCAGCCGCTGGGCCTTCCACTGTGAGTCTTCGTGGGCACCGCCACGTCCCCTCCCCGTCCGTGACGCCGGCCATGTGGGCGTCACACCGCCGGCCACTCCGACGATCCCATTGTAACGGTTACCGAATTATTCGGGGCCCGACGCATCTCCGGCCCCACATGCGGAGGAAAACGAGACGAAAGGCTCGCTCCGCGGCTTCCGTGGACGCAGTTCACTCGGCTGGGCGAGGCACGAGACGCCATCTGCTCCGCTGAGCGCAGGTGGCCGTCGACGGCTGGCCGGCCTGTCCGCTCGCCGAGCTCGGGGCGACCCGCGTCCGACCGCTCACGAGGCTCGGCGGGACCGGGGCCCGCGAGGCTCCGGGCCGTGGTGCAGGTGGTGGGTGTGGCGGTTCGCCGAGGTAGCGGGCGTCTCGGTGCCGTGTTGAACTGAGCAGAGTGCGCGTCACTGCCGGCGCCCATCGACGCAAGGTAGGGCATCGGTCACATTCCGGCATTGCTTCAAAGTGCAACATCAGGATGCGGAGGCGGCTCATGGCGGAGTCGCGAGACGACGAAAAGCTCAGTCTGCGCCTGGCGGCCGTGGCGGCGTTGGGATTCGTGCTGATCGTTCCGCCGTTCCTGGCGCGTTTCGATCACCTGGGCCAGGTCTTCGGCATCCCCGTTCTCGCGGCCTACCTGTATCTCGTCTGGGCGATCGTGATCGGCCTGGTCGCCGTGATCGGCGGCAGATCGAGGTAGCGAGGTGGACCGTGCTCCAGACCTGGCTCATCGTCGCCGTTTCGGCCGGGTACCTCGGCCTGCTCTTCGCTGTGGCCTTCTACGGTGACCGGCGGGCGGACTCCGGCCGGAGCATCATCAACAACGCCACGGTCTACGCGCTGTCCTTCGGCGTGTACGCCACCTCGTGGACGTACTACGGCAGCGTGGGCTGGGCCGCCCGGGCCGGAGTCGGCTTCCTGCCGATCTACCTGGGGCCGACGCTCATGCTCGCGCTGGGCTGGCTGGTGCTGCGCAGAATCATCCGGATAAGCCACCGGCACCGGGTCACCTCCCTGGCCGACTTCGTCTCCGCGCGTTACGGCAAGAGCACCGCGCTGGGTTGCCTGGTGACGATCATCGCTGTGGTGGGGGTCGTTCCCTACATCTCGCTGCAGCTCAAGGCGGTCTCCATCACGTTTGCGATCATTCGGCGGCATCCCCAGGTCACCTCCACCCCTCAGCTGAGCCATATCCCCCTGTTTCAGGACACCGGGTTGTACGTGGCCCTGGTGCTCGCCGCGTTCACCATCGTCTTCGGCACCCGTCATCTGGACGCCACCGAACGCCACGAGGGCATGGTCGCCGCCATCGCGTTCGAGTCCGTGGTCAAGCTCGTGGCGTTCCTCTCGGCCGGGATCTTCGTGGTCTTCTGGATGTTCGGTGGGGTCCGCCGGCTGTTCTCCCGGGCCGCGGGCGCCGGCCTCACCACGTTGTTCACACTGCGGGAGCAGACCGGCTACGGCATGTGGGTCTGGCTCGTGGTGCTGTCGATGCTGGCGATCGTGCTGCTGCCCCGGCAGTGGCAGATCGGTGTCGTCGAGAACGTCGACGAGAGGCACCTCAAACGGGCGATGTGGCTGTTCCCGCTGTACCTGCTCGCGATCAGCATCTTCGTGCTTCCGATCGCGGCCGGCGGGCTTCTGCGGTTCGGGAAATCCGTCAACGCCGACACCTATGTGCTGACCCTGCCGATGGCCGACGGCCGGCAGGCACTCGCACTGCTCGTCTTCGTCGGCGGTCTCAGCGCGGCCACCAGCATGGTCATCGTCGAGACGACCGCGCTCAGCACCATGGTGTCGAACTCACTCGTGATGCCGCTGCTGCTGCGCAGCAATTCCCGGCTGGCGCACCGGGACAACCTCGCCGGGCTGGTGCTGGGCATCCGCCGGGCGACCATCGTGCTGGTCCTGCTGCTCGGGTACGCCTACTTCCGGTTTGCGGGCGAGCAGACGGCACTGGTGTCGATCGGCCTGGTGTCGTTCGCGGCGGTTGCACAGTTCGCGCCCGCCATCCTGGGCGGCCTGTTCTGGAAGGGGGGTACCCGCCGGGGCGCGCTGGTCGGCCTGGTGGCGGGTTTCGCGGTGTGGGCGTACACCCTGGTGCTGCCGACCTTCGCCGATGCCGGGTTGCTGTCCGCTTCGTTCCTGCGGGAGGGCCCGCTCGGCATCGGGCTGCTCCGGCCACAGCAGCTGTTCGGCCTGGCGGGAATGGACCCGATCAGCCATGCGATGTTCTGGAGTGCGCTGCTGAACTTCGGCGGGTATGTCGCGGTCTCCCTCGCGGACCGACCGGACGCCGCCGAGCGGGCGCAGGCCGAGCAGTTCGTCGAGATCCTCGAAGAGCCTGTCAGGGAGCGGCGCTGGCACGTCCGTGCCACGGTCGGCGAACTCCAGACCCTGCTGGAGCGCTTCCTCGGGCGGGAGGGCGCCCAGCGAACGTTGCGCTCCTACCCCGGAAAGAGGCCCGGCTCGCCGGCAGCCGAAGCGCCGCCGGAGCTGGTCCAGCACGCGGAAGCCCAGCTCGCCGGCTCGGTAGGCGCCGCGTCCGCGCGGCTCGCGGTCGCCGCGGTGGCCGGAGAGGAGGAGGTCGGCACCGAAGAAGTGATGGAGATGATCGGCGAGGCGTCGCAGCGGGTCGAGCTGGTCCGGTGGCGGCTGAAGTTGCTCTACGACGCGACCGGCGGGATCGGCACCACCCTGGATGTGACCCGTACGGCCGAAGAGCTGACGCAGGTCGCGGTTCCGCGCTTCGCCGACTACGTCACCGTCGACCTGGCCGAGCCGGTGCTGCGCGAAGAGGGACTGGGGATGAACGGCACCAGCACCGGCAGTAAGCGGATGCAGCGCGCGGCCATCAGCGGCATCCGTGACGACGCCCCCTTCTTCCCCGTCGGCGCCCTGATCACTTTCGGACCGTCCTCGCCACAGGCCCGCAGCGTCGAGAGCGGGCAGGCGGTCCTGGTGCCTCGTCTGCGTGATGCCACGCGCTGGCAGGAGGTGGACCCCGCGCGGGGCTCCCGCATCGTCGACTACGGGATCCATTCGCTCATCTCGGCGCCGCTGTCCGCCCGGGGCGTCCTGCTGGGCGTCGTCCACTTCTGGCGCTCTGAGAAGCCCGAGCCCTTCGACCAGGACGATCTCTCCCTCGCGGCCGAACTGGCCAGCCGGGCCGCCGTGTCCCTCGACAACGCACGCCGCTACACCCGCGAACACGGCATGGCCGTGGCACTGCAGCGAAGACTGCTGCCCCGCGCGCTTCCCGAGCAGAACGCCGTCGAGGTCGCCTCCCGTTACCTCCCCGCGCAAGAGGGGGTCGGCGGCGACTGGTTCGACGTCATCCCGCTGCCGGGCGCCAGGGTCGCGCTGGTCATCGGCGACATCGTCGGGCACGGACTGCATGCCGCGGCCACCATGGGGCAGCTGCGCACCGCCGTGCACAACTTCGCCACGCCCCTGGACCTGCCACCCGACGAACTCCTCAGCCATCTCGACGAGTTGGTCACCCTTATCGACCAGGACGCGATCGCGGCCGGCGACAAGACCACCGTCACCGGCGCCACCTGCCTGTACGTGGTCTACGACTCCGTGTCCGGCCACTGCGCCATCGCCAGAGCCGGCCATCTGGCGCCGGCGCTCGCACACCCCGACGGGACAGTGGAGCTCGTGGACGTCCCATCCTGCCTGCCCCTCGGCATCGGCGGACTGCCCTTCGAATGCGCCGAGTTGCGTCTGCCCGAGGGCAGCAGGCTCGTCCTGTTCACCGACGGCCTCGTCGAGCGCCGCGA
>JBEHXI010000050.1:0-34111 GCA_048498775.1 Actinomycetota bacterium
GCCCGCCGCGTCCGACGGGCGCGCCGCCCATCCGGAGCCCGCCGCCTGTCAGGAGCCCGCCGAACGGGACCTCCCCGACCGCAAGACCGACGAGGTCCGACGGATGCTGGAGGCCCCGCATCCACCGGTCCCGGCCGGCCTGACCGCCCGGGCCGCGGCCCAGGGGCGCCGGCTGCTGCGGCGCCGCCGTCTGCTGAGGACGGCGCTGTGGCTGCTGGCCGCCGTGGCCGCGGCCGCCGCGCTGGCGTTCCTCGCCCTCCACGGGCCGGTGGGACGCCCGGCCCCGGTCGGCCCGCCGCCGAGCTGGTGAGCCCGGTACCGCTCCCCGGACCGGAGAAGCCCGGCACGGGACCGCTGAGCGCGGCGCCGAACTGGTGAGCCCGGTACCGCTCGCCGGACCGGAGAAGCCCGGCCCGGCACGGGACCGCTGAGCGCGGCGCCGAACTGGTGAGCCCGGTACCGCTCGCCGGACCGGCCGGCCGGGACGGGCGCGCTCTCAGGCCAGGGCTTCGGCCAGGTCCGCCAGCAGGTCGTCCGCCGCCTCGATGCCGACCGACAGCCGCACCAGGTCCGCCGGCACCTCCAGCGCGGAACCCGCCGCCGAGGCGTGCGTCATCCGGCCCGGGTGCTCGATCAGCGACTCGACCCCGCCCAGCGACTCACCGAGCGTGAACAGCCGGGCCCGGTCGCACACCCGCACCGCCGCCTCCTCGCCGCCCGCGACCCGGAACGACACCATCCCGCCGAACGCCCGCATCTGCTTGGCGGCCGTCTCGTGCCCGGGGTGCTCCGGCAGCCCCGGGTAGAGCACCTGCGTCACCTTCGGGTGGCTCTGCAGCATCCCGGCGACCCGGGCCGCGTTGGCGGAGTGCCGGTCCATGCGCACCGCCAGCGTCTTGATCCCGCGCATCACCAGCCAGGCGTCGAACGGCCCGGCGATCGCGCCCATCGCGTTCTGGTGGTACGCCAGCTGCTCGCCCAGCTCGGCGTCCGCCGTGACCAGGGCGCCGCCGACCACATCGGAGTGCCCGCCCATGTACTTGGTCGTCGAGTGCACGACGACGTCCGCCCCGAGCGCCAGCGGCTGCTGCAGATACGGGCTGGCGAAGGTGTTGTCCACCACCAGCCGCACCCCGGCCTGCCGGGACACGTCCGCCAGGGCCGCGATGTCGGTGATGCCCAGCAGCGGATTGCTCGGCGTCTCGACCCAGACCAGCCGGGTGTTCGGCCGCAGCTCGGCGCGGACCGCGGCCGGATCGGAGCTGTCGGCCACCGACCACTGCACCCCCCAGCGCTCCACCACCCTGCTGAACAGCCGGAACGTCCCGCCATAGGCGTCGCTGGGGATGACCACGTGGTCACCCGGGGAGAGCACGGTACGCAGCAGGCAGTCCTCCGCGGCCAGCCCGGAGGCGAACGCCAGACCGCGGCGGCCGCCCTCCAGCGCGGCGAGGTTCTCCTCCAGAGCGGTGCGGGTCGGGTTCGCCGAGCGGCTGTACTCGTAGCCGCCGCGCAGCCCGCCCACCCCGTCCTGCTTGTAGGTGGACACCTGGTAGATCGGCGGCACGACGGCGCCGGTCGCGGCGTCGGCCTCCTGCCCGGCGTGGATGGCGAGCGTCTCGAAGTTCTGGTGGGCCGGATGGGGCTGCGGTTGCTGATCGCTCATGGGCCCGAGCGTAGTCGGCGCCCCGCCGCGCGGGGCCGATCCGCGCCCCACGCGCCCCCGGTCCCGCCGCGGAATCCCGCGGCCCGCCCGTACGTTGACCGGAACAGGGCCCGCGAAGCCGAGGAGACCGCCATGTTCTTCCACCACCCCACGGTACGGATGCCCGCTCCCGAGGAGGCGCTGCCCGGCCGCCCGGAGCGGCCCTACGCCGTCCCCGAGCGCCACACCGTCCTGGGCACCCCGCTGCTCGGCCCCTACCCGGAGCACCTCCGCGTCGCCGACTTCGGCCTGGGCTGCTTCTGGGGCGCCGAGCGCCGCTTCTGGCAGGTCCCCGGCGTGTGGACCACCCTCGTCGGCTACCAGGGCGGATACACCGCACACCCCACCTACGAGGAGGTGTGCAGCGGCCTCACCGGCCACACCGAGGCCGTGCGCGTCGTCTACGACCCCGCGAAGGTCTCCTACGAGCAGTTGCTGAAGGTCTTCTGGGAGTCCCACGACCCCACCCAGGGCTTCCGCCAGGGCAACGACGTCGGCACCCAGTACCGCTCGGCGATCTACACCCACTCCGACGAGCAGCGCGCCGCCGCGGAGGCCTCCCGCGACGCCTTCCAGCCGGTACTGGCCGCCTCCGGCTACGGCCCGATCACCACCGAGATCGCCCCGGCCGGCCCCTTCCACGCCGCGGAGGCCTACCACCAGCAGTACCTGGACAAGAACCCCAACGGCTACTGCGGGCTGGGCGGGACGGGCGCCAAGCTAAGTGACCCTGTGGAGACCAACTGGGGACGGTCCTGCCCTACGGGGATCGCGAAGACCGACGGCTGAAGAATGAAAGCTGAATCGCTCCTGCCTCACCCGTTCGAGCGGTTGGAACGCACCCACACTCGGTAATGTGCCAGGGCGTACCAGAATCCTCCCCCATGGGAGCAGCAATGACGACCTCGGCCGCCGGACAGCCGCTCATTCCGCAGCCGCCTGCCACCGTCACGGCGTTGCGACAGGCGCTGGCCCAGATCGCCCCGGCAGCGCTGCCCGCCTTCACCCGCGAGCTGGATCAGGCTGCCGACCAATCCCGCCACGGCGGCGACCTGGCGCCGCTGCGGCGCTTCGTGGCCCAGTGGTCCGTCTACGTGCACATCCAGCGGCAGCCGCGGTTGGCCGGCGAGCTGCGCCACTGGGAGGACGCGGCCGAGACGGGGGACGCCACGCAGGCGCGGCGTGCCGCATCCGAGATCGGCAGGATCCTGGACGCGGCACACGCCGCCCTGTCCCTGTCTCCGCGGTGACCACCGACTGGCGCTGGGAGTACGACCCCGATCACGCGCACGTCACCCGTGGCATACCCGCTCATGTCGTGAGCGAGGTGGAACGCCTTGCCGGTCAACTCGTCGACCTCGCCGCAACAGGGGTCGACGTCACCGACCTCGGTCACGGTCCCAGACGGGGCGGCCTGCGCCGCATGGACGCGGCAGCGGTTGGTTCTTCTTCCTGGCGGCCCAGCGGAGCCGCTTGATCATGGTGGTGCGGATCATGCCGCCGTTCGAGGACGTATAGCAGCCGACTCCCGGCTCCGACGGGGCACATGGCGGCAGGCCATCGCGGGGACGGGAGCGTCCTGCCCGATCGGGGTGGCGAAGGCCGACGGCTGAGAAGCCGGCTCCGTCCCCTGCGGCGGCGATCACCGGGGCGCTAGGGGCCGCGGCTTCGGCACTGTTGACCACCGGCTCACCGCTCCAAGGGTTCCCGTGGGACACGTCCGCCCGTTTCACCTGAACCGGCGTTGTGCGTCCGCGGGCACAGCGTGTGGTCCCGAAGTGGCCCCGGGATCAACCGCAGGCGCCGCGCCCGGGGAAAACCGGATGCGGCGCCCGGGCGGCCTGACTACCGTCCAGGTGTGGCTCACGCCTATCCCCCGCTGAACGTCGAAGTCCGCACGCCGCGCCTGACGCTGGCCGGCGCGTCCGACGAATTGCTGGAACGTCTCGTGCCGCTCGTGCGGGCCGGGGTCGCCGACACCAAGCCGTGGCCGTTCGACGACCCGAGCTCGTTCTACGCCGACAGCCCCGAACGCGAATGGCGATGGCTGCGCTCCATCTGGGCCGGCCGCGCCCGCGTGAACCCGGATTCGTGGCGGCTGTACTTCGCCGTGCTCGTCGACGGCGAACCGGTCGGCATGCAGGACCTCATCGGCACGAACTTCACGCGGTTCGGCACGGTGTCCAGTTTCTCGTGGCTGGCCCCCGGCCGGCGCGGACAGGGGCTCGGCAGGGAAATGCGGGCGGCGATCCTGCACCTGGCCTTCGCCGGGCTGGGCGCACGCGAAGCCGGCAGCGACGCCTTCGTCGACAACGAAGCGTCCAACCGCGTCTCCCGTGGCCTTGGCTACGAACCGAACGGCACGGACTGGGACACCCGCCGCGGCGAGCCCGCGCGGATCCAGCAGTGGCGGCTCACTCGGGACGCGTGGGAGCGGAACCGTCGGGACGACATCACGCTGGCCGGCGTCGAGGAGTGCCTGCCCGTCCTGGGCATCGGCCAGGGGAGCGCGATCACCGCGCCCGGCCGGACCACCGCCTGATCGACGACACAACGGCGGCCCCCCGCACCGCGCCGGCTCCCGGATTCCCGGACAGTCGCCGAGGCCGATGCGCCCCAAGGGCGGAGGACTGCTCCGGGTTTCCGAGCCGCGCCGCTGCGGCCGGCGTCCTCCGTCGCGGTAGACGGCACTCGAAAATCGGTGGCCGCCTGAACCGGCCGACTCCACGCTGTACGCCATGGAACAACCGCGACGCGAGATCCGTGCGGCCTATGCGGACTCCACCATCACCGTCTACCAGGCGTACGCCCCGGAGATCGGCCTGCCCGCCGTCCGCGAGGGCCGTTTCCCCGCCGCGTGGAAGCGCGACAGGATGACGTGGATCAAGCCGTCGTTTCTCTGGATGATGTACCGATGCGGCTGGGGCGCAAAGGACGGGCAGGAGACCGTTCTCGCAGTCGAGATCAGCCGTGACGGCTTCGAGTGGATGCTGCGTCACGCCTGTCTGTCGAGCTACGTCCGCGGGCTGCACCCGGACCGGGCCACCTGGCAGCGCCAGGTGAAGCGCGCGCCCGCTCGCGTGCAGTGGGACCCCGAGCGGGATCTGCGCCTGCGCCCCCTGCCGTACCGGTCTCTCCAACTCGGCCTCTGCGGCGAGGCCGCACGGCGCTACGCGGACGAGTGGACAGTCGCCATCCGCGACGTGACCCCGCTCGCCCACGAGATCCATGCCCTGGTCAAGGATGGCGATCCGGACTCCGCCGCCCGGCTACTGCCCCAGGAACGCCCCTATCCCGTCGAGGACGGACTTCTCTCCCACCTGCACGGATGACAGACCGGTCCACCCGACGGCCGGCTCCGGCCCATGGGCCACCAAGTGACCCCGTGGAGACCGAGTGGGGACGGTGCCGCCGACGGGGATCACGAGGTTGTCGCCGGCCGCCGGTCAGGGCGCGTGGAAGCTGACCTCCGGGTAGGCCGAGGTGGGTCCGTCCAGGACGGGCTCCGGGATGCCCCGCAGGTGGAGGTCGAAGAAGGCCGCGACGTAGGTGCGGGTGAGCTGGACGGAGCGCTGTGCGGAGAGGGTCGTGCCCGGAGGCTCGGGGATGCCGAGTGCGTCGGCGAGGAGGGGTACGTCGGTGAAGCTGGCGTGGTTGGAGCCGGCGAAGGTCAGCCATCGCTTCCAGCCCTTGAGCCGGCCCCAGGCGTCCGTCCAGGTGGGGTCCTCTTGGGAGCCCGTGGGATGGCCGATCATCATGAACGGGCGGCCGCCCAGGCCGTTGTCGGGGACGGGCGCGAACATGGTGCCGTCGAGGTCGACCCCGGCCAGGACGCGCTTGTCGTGTTCCATGGTGGGGACGGCGGAGGCGCCGCCGAGGGAGTGCCCCGCCACGCCGATCCGCTTGCTGTCGATCATGTGGGCGGCGCGCCAGGCCGGGTGGCGGCGGTTGGTCAACGCGTCGATGACGAACGAGAGATCCTTCGCCCGGCTCTCCTCGATGGCCTGCGGCGGGTACGCGTCGGGGTCGTTGCAGACGGCGCAGGTGAGGGTCTGCCCGTCGGGGAACGTGGTCCCGGAGTTCTCGTAGGTGTGGTCGACCAGGGCGACGACATAGCCACGGCTGGCGAGGTCCTCGGCGAGGCTGGTGATCTCCGTGCGGGGCATGGTGAAACCGGGGGAGAGCAGTATGAGCGGGAACCTGCCGTGCAGCGGGACGGCATCGGTGTGCGACCAGGTGCGGGTTTCGCTGACCGCCTCGGGCGGAATGGTGGTGCCCGGCAGCTTCATCTGGAGCATGAGCCGGGCGGCCTCGGTGGTCATGTAGGGGGCGGGCCCGCCGGTGCCGGGCCGGGCGGGGTAGTACATCGACACCATGAGTTGCCGGGGCCCCGCCGACGGGACCCACGGGTCCTGGCGGTGCTCGTCGACGAGGTGCAGGATGTCCCGGCCGACAGCGTGCGGCCCGGTCGGGGCGGGCAGTGCGGCAGGGGAGACGTGGGTGTCGGTGGCCCCAACGGTTCGGTGCACAGGGGCGGTGGCGGCCGGCGCGGGGGCTGCCGCGACGACGGGCAGCGGCAGGACGAGGGCCAGCACCACAGCGGTGGCTGCGCGACGGGTTCTTGTCATGGAGATGACGCTAGAACGGGCACAGTGGAGCTGACGTCCCCTCAGAGGCGTAACCGGGGCAGCCTGCGCCTCCCGGGAGACGTAAGGGACATCCCCTGGGGCCGGCAACCGGCCCTCTGGGGGCTGCGGCACCGACCACCGCCCTGACCTCGGCTCTCTGCACGCGCCGGAGCCGCGGGCATGCAAGGCCCGCGACTACTCGCTCGCTTCGCGGAGTGATCCATGCAGGCCCTACGCATCTGCGTGGTCGTCGGCTTCGAAAGCCGACGGGCTGACGAAGACCGCCAGGTAGCGGAACTCTCCACCGGCTCCGCTCTGTTCGGAGTACGTCTCCCACCTGAGCGAGTACGTGCCGCGCAGGCTGCAGGTGTTCGGCTCGTACGTCCCCTCCGCCCAGAGCAGCGTCCCGGCGAGTTCCCGTCCGTGGTGAATCCTGAAGTGGTGGTCCCGAGTTCGCCGGCGGCCGGCGCCGGGCGGGGTCCACAGGGACGCCTCGTTGGTGAGCATGAGGGCGAGACCGTTCTGGTCCGACCGTCGGCAGAAGCGTTCCAGCCTCGCTATGTCACGGAGAAAGTGCAGGCGAGCGAGGTCGGTGGCGGCATGGTCCTTCAGGACGTAGTCCTCGGCCGGAACGCCGGCCGTTCCTGTCCACGCACGAGTGAAGTACTTGAACTCGATCGCGGTGCGGGCTTCCGGCCCGATGCACAGCAGGTCCAGGTACTCGGCCCTACCCGGCACTCGCTGCGGTACCTCGAGCCTGGAGTGCACGTCCGGCGCCAGTTCCCAGAGCACCCGGGCAAAGCTGTGCTGAAAGTCGGCTTCGGAGTGGAAGACCGGCCGGTGCCCGCGCAACTCCCCCATGACGTCGTCGAGTGAGACCTTCTCAGCGATGTTCGCCACGCTGCCCGCCCGTGTCGTGGTCACAGCGCCATTGAAGTCGTCTCCCCGTTGGACTCTCAAGCCTGCTGCGCCACCTTGGCCTTCGGTGAGACCGCTCGTCCGGAAGGGCTTGCCGTTGTCGTCGACGCGTACGGTGCCGCGCGACGGCCGGCTGTGTCAGTGCCCGACCGCATACTGACGGCCATGCGGTTGACGGAGCACACCCTCAGACAGGCATGGCACCGGGTGGCGGCGGGTTCCGGCCTGCTCGACGACGCCATGTTCCCGCCCATCGGCACCTCGCCCGACCAGTACGCACACCGCGCGGACGATCCCCGCGCCCTCTTCCTCGTCCTGGACGAGGACGGCACCGTGCGGGGCCATCGCAGCCGTTACGCGGAGGTTTTCGCCACCCGGGACCTCGACCAGGTGCTGTACCTCGCCGCCGAGGAAGCGGTGCGTGAGCTCGCCGGGGACGCCGTGGCGCAGTCCCCGGGCGAGGGCCCGGGGACCGGCCTCGTCACCAGGCAGGCCGAGATGCTGGACCGGATCGACCCGGTCTGGGGAAGGAGATTCCGCAGCGGCGGCCTGGACGGTACGCGGACGGCCCAGCCGTGCGGCCGCGACCCGCTGGAACGCCTCGCCTGGATCGCCCGCGGCTGGCTCGACCAGGACCCCTACACCGTCCTCGAGTTCTTCCGCGGCGAGGGCGTCACCGCGGAACAGGTCGCCCTGCGCCACGGAGCCGACCCCGAGCAGGTCGCCGCCGGGACACGCCTGTCGGACCTCCGCGCGCTGGACGGCACCGGCCGCGACTGGTGGAACATCGCCTGGGAGTCCTTCTGCTTCGGGCAGGCGGGCGACTGGGTGTTCCTGCTGTACAACGAGACGCCCCCGCCCGGCGCGAGGGCCGGCGGTGCGGCGCTCCCCCGGCTCGACGTCACGGAGCACGTGCGGCTGACTGCCTGCGCCGCGAAGGCCATCTACACGTTCGACTACATACGCGACGGCCACCGCGTCGACGACGACGGGGGCGTACTGGAACTGATCGGGTACGACCGGGGCCGTGCCCCCTACTACCGCGGTGGCCGGCTCGACTTCCTCAACCGGGCCATCCGCCGCGCCGAGCTGGACCACCCCGAACTGACCGACACGTTCGCGCTGTACTTCCACGCTCTGGAGACCGCACTCGGCCTGCAACTGCCCCGGCAGGCCATCCAGGAGGGAACGGTCCGGGCCGCGCAGTGGGCCCGGAGCGCCTCGGGCCGGAGCTGAGAGCTCCCGGTCAGGCGTGCCGGCATGCCGGCGTCCCACCGGTGTGGCAGGGGCGGGAGGGGCGGCGTAGCGTCGAAAGGGACAAAGAGACAAAGGAACAAACGGACAAGGGGCATGCCCGCCGGCAGTTCCGGCGCCTCCGCGGGAAGCGGCGAGCGGCATCCGGACCGACGGAAGGGACGGAGGGACAGGGGGACGGAAGGGACGGGGGGACGGGGAGACCGGCGGGACGTCCACCCACGGCGACTCAGGGAGGCCGTGATGCCCATCGACGCGTCGCACCCCGTGGTCACACCCGAACAGGGCGAGATGCTGCGGCTCGGCGGGCTCGGGGTCCAGTACAAGATCCCGCCCGAGGTCACCGCCGGAGCCTTCGCGATCATCGAGCACCCGTTGCGCCCCGGGGTCCTGGTGCCGCCCCATCTGCACACCCGGGAGGACGAGTACTCCTTCGTCATCGAGGGCGAGGTCGGGATACGTCTCGGTGATCGGGAGTTCACGGCCGGACCGGGCGACTACGTGGTCAAGCCGATGGGTGTCCCGCACACCTTCTGGAACTCCGGGCCGGGCGACGCCCGGCTCCTGGAGATCCTGCGGCCGCCGGAGTTCGGCCGGTTCTTCCGGGAGGCGTCCGCCCTTCTCCCGGAAGGCGGCGAACCCGACTTCGACCGCCTCGCCGGACTGGCGGAACGCTACGGGATGAGCCTGCTGATGGACTGGGTTCCGGAACTCGCCGCCAGGCACGGCCTCACCGTCCTGGGGCTGTGAGCCGCCGAGCCGGAGCGTTCACCGACCCACGACCTCTTCACCTGGGATTGACATCACCATCACAGGGCGATCTCATGTTCGACCATGTCGACGTACCCGCCTCCGCCCGGAAGCCAGCCCGGCGATCCGTACGGGCAGTCCTACGGCCAGCAGCAGTACGAGCCGTACGGCCAGTCCTACGGGCAGCAGCAGTACGACGTGTACGGGCAGCCCGTGCAGCAGCCCGCGCAACCGTACGGAGACTACGGGTACGGGCAGCAGGACTACGGCCCCTACGCGCAGCCGCAGTACGAGCCACAGTACGAACCCCAGTACCCACCGCAGCCCGGGGCCTACGCCCCGCAGCCGGAGCATCCGCAACAGACACAACAATCACAACAAGCACAACAACAGGCGCAACAAACGCAGCCGCAGCCGCAGCCGCGTGGGGGACTGCGCCCCAACCCCTACGAGGAACTGGGCCGGTTGGCCGACGAGCCCGATCCGGAGCCCCGTACCCGGCGGCCCGCATCCGAGCCCGAGGCGGACAGCGAGCCGGAACCGCCCCGGCGACGGCGCAGGCGGCTGCGCGGCTGCCTGGCGATCCTGGTCGTGCTGATCCTCGGAGTGGGCGGGGTGGCCGCGTACGTCCTCGGTGTGGTCTGGAAGGTCGGCGCGTACAAGCTCGTTCCGCCGGGCACCTTCCAGAACCTGGCGTCGGATCCCGGCAACGCGCTCGCGCGGCAGATGTCGGCGGCCGCGGGCGACGGCGGGAGCGGGGGCTTCGACGTGTCCTCCGTGTCGACCGCCTACTCCACTCACACCGGGGACAAGGTCCCGAAGATACTGCTGGTCGGGGTGTACGGGGACGTGCTCGTCACGGACCGGATCGACACTCTGTGGCAGGCGGCCGCCCAGGGCACTTCCGGCCACACCGGCAGCGTGACGCAGAAGACCGTGGAGAGCAGCGGTCCGCTGGGGGGCGCGACGCAGTGCGCGGTGGTCAACACGGACGGCGCGTCGGCTCCCGCCTGCGCCTGGGCCGACCACAGCACGATCGCCATGGTCATCTTTCTCGGCGACGTCAAGGCCACCGGTTCGGGCGCGGTGGACCTGACCGGGCCGGCCCGGCAGACACTGGCCCTGCGCACCGCCAGCGAGGTGACGAAGTAGTACCGCGGCGGGCAGGTCAGTGGTCCGCCGGCGCCGCGGGGTCGAGATAGATCACCAGGGTCTGTTCCGGCTGCTCGGCCAGGTGGAACGCGGTGTACGCGTAGGTGACCACTCCGCGTTCCGGATGTCGCAGCCGTTTCCGCCCGCCGTGCCGGGCCTGCACCTCGTACCGGGACCACCAGGCCCGCGCCTCCGGGCTGTGCTCGTTCAGCTCGTCGATCAGCCGGGTGTAGCGCCGGTCGTCGGGATGGCGTGCGGCCATCGTCCGCAGCCGGGCGAGCAGGCCGCGCGCCTCGGGCTCCCAGTCGACCAGCACCTCCCGGGCCGCCGGTTCGAGGAACGTCCAGCGGACGAAGTTCGCCGGCCGTGCCGCCGCCGTGCCGATCAGTCCGGGAAACAGCGCGCCGGCCGCCTGGTTGTGGCTGAGCACGTCGTAGGTGCCGTCGATGATGTACGCGGGATTCGGCTGGAGGACCCGGGGAACGGCCGCGACCTCGGCGGTGAGCGGCCGGTGCGTCCCGTCTTCGGCCGCGGGCAGGTGACCGGCGAGCCGCAGCAGGTGTTCGCGTTCGTGCCCGTCGAGTCGGAGCGCCGCGGCCAGGGCGTTCAGTACCTGCTCCGAGGCGCGGATCTCCCGTCCCTGCTCAAGGTACGTGTACCAGGTGGCGCTGATCCCGGCCAGCAGCGCCAGTTCCTCGCGGCGGAGTCCCGGCGTCCGGCGGCGGCCGGTCGTGGGCAGGCCGACGTCCTCAGGGGTGAGGCGCTCTCTGCGGCTGCGCAGAAAGGCACTCAACTGGCGGCGCCGGTCGGACGGTTCCGGCGAAGGTCCTGACGCATCGGACAACGGTGACACCCCTGGTTCCAGAATAAACCCGCTCTGGATACCAGGCTAAGCCTCACGAAGACTGGCGTGAGGGGAAGCGGGAGCGAGGCCGTCGGCCACCCGGCACCCACGTCACCCACGTCACCCACGTCACGTCACAGAGAGGACGACGTCATGTCCGGAGTCGAAGGAAGCACCGGCACCCCCGGAATCGAGGGCAAGGTGGTGGCGATCACGGGCGCCGGCAGCGGCATCGGTGAGGCGACCGCGCTGCTGCTCGCCGGGCGGGGCGCGCGACTGGTGCTGGGCGCGCGCGGGACCGACCGCCTCGCACGGCTGGCGGCCCGGATCGAGAAGGCGGGCGGCACCGCCGTGTGGACGCGTACGGACGTGACCCGGCGGGACGACCTGACCGCGCTGGTCGCGCTGGCCGGAGAGCGGTTCGGGCGGCTGGACGTGCTGGTGGCCAACGCCGGCGTCGGCACGATCTCGCCACTGGACGACCTCCGTGTCGACGAGTGGGACCGCATGGTCGACGTCAACGTGAAGGGGCTGCTGCACGGAATCGGTGCCGCGCTGCCGGTCTTCCGGGCCCAGGGCAGCGGTCACTTCGTCACCATCGCCTCGACGGCCGCGTTCCGTGTCGTACCGGCCATGGCGGTCTACGCCGGTACCAAGGTCGCGGCCCGGGCCATCTGCGAGGGGCTGCGCCAGGAAGCCGGCGGCGCCCTGCGGGTGACCACCGTCTCACCCGGCGTGACGGCCACCGGCTTCGCGGAGGCGTCGACAAACAGCGAGGTCAGGGCGGAGGTCACGGCGATGCGGGACCGCATCGCGATTCCGCCCGACGCGATCGCCCGGGCCGTCGCGTTCGCGATCGAGCAGCCGGCCACCGTCGACGTGAACGAGATCGTCGTCCGGCCGACCGCCCAGAACTGACCCGGCGGCCCCGGGGACCCGGCCGTTGCCCGGAGCGTCAGTAGGCGGACCGCGCGAAGGCCTCCTCCAGGGCCTTGACCTCGGCGGCGGTCTCGTCGCTCTGCTCGTACTGGGAGAGGGCCAGCCCCAGCCCGAAGAGAGTGGGCGCCCAGTGCCCCACGAAGATGCCCCAGCGGTCGGCGCGGGCGAGGTCCTGGCCGGGTTCGAGCTTGAGGGAGCCGACCCAGGAGGCGATGGACAGGCCGATCGAGACGATTGCGGCCGTGTAGGCGTGCTCGCTCCGGAGTCCCATCGAGTGCAGCTTCTTGATCGCCATGGGGGCTCTCCTTCCGAAAATCGCGGTCGAGAGGTCACGCTCGCCTGCCCGGGTACCCTTTCATCCGTATTCAACCCTTTTGCGGGATATCCACTCGGGATCCACCCGGGGAGCGCCCGGCGGCGGCTCTCCCGTCGTCCGCACCGGGCGCGGGGGGAGAGCCTTGGCCGGGGGACGGCGGCTACGACTCCGGCGCCGGGGTAGACGGGCGTCTGACGGGCGGACAGGCGCGGTCCGAGGATCGGAGGGGAACCCGCAGTGGACATCACGTGGTTGCGCGACCGGCGCCGCGGAGCGGGAACGAAGAACACGCAGCAGGCCCAGAAGGACCAGAAGACTCAGAAGTCGCAGAAGCCGCAGAAGCCGCAGAAGGCCGAGAAGACCCAGAAGGCCCAGCGGACGACGAAGAACCGGAAGCCGCCGAAGACACTGAGCACGCCGAAGACCTCGAAGACGAAGAGGCCGGCGAAGGGGAAGGCCACCGGAGGGGGGAGCCGGTGGGAGCGGGCCCGGGAGGCCAGGCGCCGGGAGCGGGCGGCCGCCGAGGCGCGCTGGGAGCAGGAGCGGCAGCCGCCGCTGAGCGGGGTGGCGCGGCTCGGCCTGATGCTGGTGGCGTTCGTGTGCATGGTGGCGTTCGCGGTGCTGCTGGCGAAGGTGACCCTGGTGCCGTCCCCGGCATCGAGGAACCTGGTGCACGCCAACCTGCATCCCGGTGCCTCCCTGCGGGCCTATCTCGACCAGCCGGCCATCCGTGACACCGTCAAGCAGATCGGCGGCAACATCGTGCTCGGGATGCCGTTCGGCGTGCTGCTGCCGGTGCTGTTCCCCAAGGCGCGCGGCCTGGTGCGGGTCACCGCGGTGACCGCGGTGGTGATGCTGTGCGTCGAACTCGCCCAGGGCACGCTGGTGGTGGGGCGGGCCTTCGACATCGACGACGTCATCCTGAACACCTCCGGGGCGATCCTCGGCTACGTGTTCGCGGGACGCCGCCTGGGGCGCAGCGTGCATCCGCGGCGCCGTCACTGGTGGCAGCGGCCGGCACGCCGGCGGGCCACCGCCGAGTGACCGCGCGATCTGCGCCCGGCCTGCCGCGGCAGTCCGTGGGAGGCCGCCGCTGCCCCGAACGCATCAGGAGGAAGGCCGCAAGGATTCGGCCTATCGCGATGTCGCCTGCGTCGGCGGTCGGAACCGGAGCTGCGGTCTTCGCCGGAGCCTTCGGGCTCTGCATGACGGCCGTGGCTTACGTGAAGGAGCGGAGCGATCAGCGCTGCGTGGGGGTGGCTCTCATCAGAACCGCCCCCACGCGCTTGTCCCGTGAGGACGACAGGCGGAGACGTCCATTGCGCGCGTGACTGCGCTGATCCCGCCAAGTAGCTTCGGCCGGGTGGAGCTTCATCTCCATCGCGCGCCCGAGGGACTGACGGAGCGGGCCCGGTACTTCGTCCGTGCCCACGGCCTCAGGGTGGGGGGAAGCGACTCGCTGGTGGCCGTCTACACCGGGGAGGCCGAGTGCCTGTCAGCTCCCCAGTGCCGCCACTGCCTTGATCTGCTCCGGTCTCGACGAGTGGGGCTGTACGGCGGAGTCATGGACGGGAGCAGACGAAAGGGACCGTGAACGCGGCCTGACGTGGGTCGTCAAGCCGCGTGTCCAGACCGGGTTGTCGGTGCGCCGAGGCGCGTCCGGCGTCAGCAGGGCCGGACTTCGCGGCACCGGCTCGCAGGGCGCTGCGAGAGGCCCCTCAGCGGTCAGCGCCCACCACAGGGGACCACTCCCGGACGCTGGCAAGCTCGACGCCCGGCAGGCGGAAATAGGGGTCGGCGTCCAGCAGGCTATCGAGGGCCGCGCGATCCGGGACGTCGAAGAGCAGCAGTGCGCCCGAGTCGTCCGCGAAGGGGCCGGCCGCGTGCAGCTGACCCCTCGCGTGGAGTTCGGTGAGGGAGGCTCGGTGAGCGGGGCGGGCGGCGAGTCGCGCGGCGGTGTGCTCGGCGTTGTCCGTACTGAAGCGCAGTTCGAGGGTCCACATGCTCGGGACGCTAGTGTCGAGTGCATGTGTGTGTCTGTATCGGGAGATACACCCCCCTTGCCGTCCTTCACGGAGATCCCGCTGTTGGCCGGCCTGCCGCAGGCTCGGTTGGCTGAGGCCTGGGTGGCCTCGAGAGCCGAGCACTATGACGGCGGCGAGGTCCTCCGCGGGGAGGGCGAGCCCGCACATGAGCTGGTGCTGCTGCTCAGCGGACGTGTGGCGGCGTCCTCGGTCACGGCACACGGGCTGGTCGCCCGTCATGGGATCTGGGCGCGTCCGTGCGCTCTGGACAAGACGGCGGTGATCGACGGTCGCGGGCATACGGCGACGTTCACGGCGGAGACGCAGGTGTGTGTCCGCGCCCTCCCACGGCTCGCCTTCCTGGCCCTGGTCGATGACGTCGCCGTCGTGCGCGGCCATGTGCTGCGGACCCTGGCCGCTGAGACGCGGCGGCAGCAGGAGCGCGTCGTGGCCGCGCTGCTTCCCGCACAGGCGCGGCTCGCCGCCTGGCTGCTGCAGGCAGCCGATACGGAAGGCGTGGTGCGCCTGCCTCCGTCGCAGCAGCAACTCGCGGAGTTGCTCGGGCTCACCCGGGTCACCGTCAACCGCGTACTCGGCGCGTTCCGGCGGGACGGACTGATCGCATACGACCCCAGCGCGGCCCGAGCGACGCTCCTGGCTCCGGAACTCCTGCAGTTGCGTGGCTGCGGCATGCCTGCCACACGGTCCCTCCCAGGCGTCGCGGACCGGCCCCGGTCGGGGGCGGACCGCCGCCGAAAAGGACGGTGAACACGGCTTGACGTGGATCAAGCCGTCGTTTCCGCGGATGCCGTACCGCTGCGGCTGGGCGCCGACTCCCGTGCGCCACCGCTCCGTTCGCTGAGAGAACGCACCGGGTGGAGCGACATACTGGCGGGATGACGGAAGTGACGGACACGGCGACTCCCCTCCAGTTGCTGGAGGCCGCGTACGCCGAACTGCTCGCGGCGACCGGTGCGCTGGACGACGACACGGCCTGGCTGCCGACCGGTTGCGCCGGGTGGACGGGGCGCGACCTGGTCTTCCATCTGCTCGGCGACGCGCAGCGGGCCCTGGTGGCCCTCGGGACGCCCGCGGACGGCCCGGCGGACGTGGACGCCGTGACGTACTGGCGCCCCTGGCGGCCGGGCACCGAGGGGGCCGGGCGGATGCAGCGCCACACCCGGATCATGGCCAGTGTCTGGTCCAGCGTCCGCCCGCTCGCGGAGCTGTACGAGGAGACGGCGCGGGCGGTGCTGGTCCAGGCGCGCCGGCTGCCCGGCGAGGAGTTGGTGCGCACCCAGGGGCACACGATCGCGGTGGACGACCTGCTGCACACCCTCGCGGTCGAGGCCGTCGTCCACCACCTGGACCTGGTCGCGCACCGGCCGGCGCCGGGGCCGTCGGGGCTCACGCTGCGGGCGGTGCGGCGCACTCTGGACGGGCTGCTGGGGCGGTCGGCGGGCGAGGACTGGGACGACGTCCGCTATGTCCTGACCGGCACCGGGCGGGCCCCGCTGACGGCGGCCGAACGCGAGGCGCTGGGCGCGGACGCCGAGCGGTTCCCGCTGTTCGGCTGAGTCCGGGCGGGCGCCGGGGCGCGGGCGGTAGGGTCGGCGGCCATGGGCGCGGGTGCCGGGCGGCACGGAGCGGTGGCCGGAGCGGTGGCCGGAGCCTGGGTTGAAGCGCTTCAACGAGCACTTCGGCAGCCTGGACAGGGAGTACGGGACGGGCTTACGGTCGTCTGCGTCGAAGCGCTTCGCCACGATTCTTCGACGCAGCGCCCGCACCGCCCGCACCACCCGCACCACCCGCACCACCCGGAGAGGAGAGCCTCCGATGGTCACGCTCGCCGAGGTCGCCCGGCATGCCGGGGTCTCCGCCAGCACGGTCTCGTATGTGCTCAGCGGCAAGCGGTCGATCTCGGAGGCCACCCGCAGGCGCGTCGAGCAGAGCATCCGGGAGCTGGGCTACCACCCGCACGCCGGGGCGCGCGCGCTGGCCAGCAGCCGGTCCAACATCATCGCCCTGATGGTGCCGCTGCGCACCGACATGTATGTGCCGGTGATGATGGACATCGCCGTCGCGGTCGCCACCACCGCCCGGCAGTACGGCTACGACGTGCTGCTGCTGACCGGTGAGGAGGGGCCCAGCGCGGTGCGGCGGGTCTCGGCCAGCGGGCTCGCCGACGCCATGATCGTGATGGACGTGGAGCTGGAGGACGAGCGGATCCCGCTGCTCACCGCCTCCGCCGCGCCCTCCGTCCTCATCGGGTTGCCGGCCGACACGACCGGGCTGACCTGCGTCGATCTGGACTTCGAGGCGGCCGGGGCGCGGTGCGCCGAGCATCTGGCGGATCTCGGGCACCGGGATGTCGCCGTCGTCGGGCCGCCCGCGGCCGTCTACCAGCGGCACACCGGCTTCGCCGTACGCACCCTGGAGGGGCTGCGGTCCCGGGCCGGCGAACGCGGCGTGCGGCTCATCCACCGTCCGTGCGAGGGCACGTTCGAGTCGGCGGCCGGGACGCTGGCCCGGATCTTCCAGGAGCGCCCGGGCACCACCGCCCTGGTGGTGCAGAACGAGGCCGCCATCGGGCCGATGCTGATGCTGCTGCGCCAGCAGGGCCGCGCGGTGCCGGAGGACGTGTCCGTGGTGGCCGTGTGCCCGGAGCCGCTGGCCGTCTCGTCGACCCCGCAGCTGACGGCGGTGGCGATCCCGGCCCGGCAGATGGGGCAGCGGGCGGTGGAGCTGGCGGTCGCCCGGCTCGGCGGGCAGGAGGCCGCGGAAGTGCGGCTGCTGGAGCCGGAGTTGACGGTGCGCGCCAGCACCGGGCCGGCGCGCTCGTCATAGCGGCGGAAACGGCACCCGGCACGCTCGTCGGAGCGGCGGAAACGGCACCCCGCGCGCTCGTCGTGACGGCGGAAACGGCACCCCGCGCGCTCGTCATAGCGGCAAGAGCGGCACCCGGCGCGGCCGTCGTAGCGGCGGGAACGGCACCCGGCACGCACGTCGGAGCGGCAAGAGCGGCACCCGGCGCGGCCGTCGTAGCGGCGGAAACGGCACCCGGCACGCACGTCGGAGCGGCAAGAGCGGCACCCGGCGCGGCCGCGGGGGCCGCGCCGGGTGGTGCGCCGTCAGGCGGAGGCCCGGTCGGTGACCGTGATCTGCCCCTTCCTGATGGTGGCGACGCGCGGGGCGCGCCGGGCGATGGCGGAGTCGTGGGTGACCATGATGAACGTCAGCCCGTACTCCTTCCACAGCCCTTCGAGCAGTTGCATGATGTCGTCGCGGGTGTCCTCGTCGAGGTTGCCGGTCGGCTCGTCGGCGAGCAGCACCTTGGGCTTCTTCACCAGCGCCCGGGCGATCGCCACGCGCTGCTGCTGGCCGCCGGACAGCTCCCCGGGCAGGTGGCCGAGCCGTTCGCCCAGCCCGACCGACTCCAGGGCCTCGACGGCCTGCTGCCGCCGGGCCGCGGCCTTCACCCCGAGCGGGACCAGCGCCGTCTCGACGTTCTCCTGCGCGGTGAGGGTGGGGATGAGGTTGAAGCTCTGGAAGACGAATCCGATGTTCTCGCTGCGGACCCGGGTGAGTCTGGCCTCGCTGAGGAGGGCCAGGTCGATGCCGTCGAGCTCCACCGAGCCCTCGGTGGGGCGGTCGAGCGCGCCGAGCATCTGCAGCAGGGTGGACTTGCCCCCGCCGGTGGGGCCCTGGACGACCAGCTGGTCGCCGTCCTCGATGACGAGGTTGACGTCGCGCAGCGCCTCGACGGTCTCGCGGCCGCGCTGGTAACGCTTGGTGACGCCGCTCAGCTTGTACATTGCGGTGGCTCCTGGTGTTCGGTGTTCCGGGTGGTCGGTTCCGTACCTGCTGCGGGCACGGGCACTACTCGACCCGGCGCAGGGCGTCGGCGGGCCGCAGCCGTGAGGCGCGCCAGCCGCCGAAGGTGCCCGCGATCAGGCCGCCCGCGACGGCCAGCACCACGGCGAGGACGATCGTGGAGACGGAGACGGGCGCGGTCATCGCGATCTCCAGGGTCCGGCCGGCCGCCTGGCGGGCGCCGCCGAAGCCGCCGCCGAACCCGCCGCCACCGCCACCGCCGCCGCCGAAGCCCCCGCCGCCGCCGAGTTGGGCGGTCAGGGTGGGGCTGACGGAGGTGACGACGTAGGCGGCGCCCAGGCCGAGCGCGATGCCGAGCACCCCGCCGACCAGGCCGTTGACCAGGGCCTCGCCCATCACCTGGCGGGTGACGCGGCCGCTCTTCCAGCCGAGCGCCTTGAGGGTGCCGAACTCGCGGACCCGCCGGCTGACGGCGGAGGAGGTCAGCAGCCCGGCGACCAGGAAGGCGGCGAGCAGCACCGCGATGGACAGCCAGCGGCCCACCGTGGAGGCCAGGTTGGAGGCGGTGGACAGCGAACCGGAGACGGTGGAGGCGAGGTCCGCCGAGGTGGTCACGGTGGTGCCGGAGACGTTCTTCTGGATCTCCGACTTGACGGTCGCGATCTGCTGCGAGTCGGTGGCCTTGACGTAGATCGTGGTGACCTTGTTCGTGGCGCTCGCCAGCTTCTGGGCCTGCTTGAGGGGGAGGTAGACGTCGGCGGCGGCGTCACCGCTGTCGGCCGTCGCCACGCCGATGATCTTGTAGGCGGTGCCGCTGATGGTCAGCGTCTTGCCGGTCGACAGGCTGTTCTGCTTGGCGTAGGCGCTGTCGACGACCGCCACGGCCGCGTCGGACTGCGCGGTGGTGAAGCCGGTGCCGCTGGTGATCTTGGAGGAGGTCAGCGGGCCGAGTTCCGGCTTGGACACGTCGACGCCGTAGGCGGTGTAGCTGTTGACGTCGAACTGGGCGCCACCGCCCTGGACGGTCGGGTTGCCGCCGCCCGCGCCGCCGTAGCCGCCGCGCCCGCCGTAGCCTCCCGTGCCGCCGCCGTTCTGCTGGATCTGGCCGCGGCTGAACTGGCCGTTGATCTTGACGACCCGCAGGTCGAGCCCGCCGACCGCGTCCGCCACGCCGCTCTGCCCGGCGACCTTGGAGACCACCGAGGAGTCCAGCGACTGGAAGCCCTGCACCATCACGCGGTCGGCGCTCTGGGTGCTGCTGTCGCCGCGCGCGCCGAAGTTGAACCGGGGACGCCCGGTGCCGCCGCCGGTGGGCGCGGACGCCGCCTTGGTGACGGTCATGTCGGTGCCCAGCCCGTACAGCGACTGGAGGACCTTGCCCTGCGCCTGCTTCATGCCCGCGGACACGGAGGTGACGGTGATGACCAGGGCGATGCCGAGGGCGAGGCCCATGGCGACGACCAGGGCCGCCTTTCTGCGGCGGCGGAGTTCGCGCCGTAGGTATGTGAAGAACATGCGATTCCTCGCCGTTGACGCCCTCGGGGGGACGAGGGCTGGGGGATGGGAGGCGGGGAGTCACGGGAGACGCTCCCCTGTCCGGTGCGGCGAAACGGTAGGAACCGGCGGTTAGGGCGGCCTGAGGCCAGAATGAGACGGGCATGAGAATGCGGTGCCGGGACGGTACGGCACCCGGAGAACGGGCGGGCCCGGCACCGAGGTGATCGGTGCCGGGCCCGGATGCGTGCGCCGTCAGGCGGCTCGGGGGCTCAGGAGGTGAGCGCGCTGCCCGCCAGCCAGTCGCTCCACGACATGTTCCAGCCGTTGAGGCCGTTGTCGGGCTGGACCGTCCGGTCCGGCGAGTTCTTCACGATCACGACGTCGCCGATCAGCGAGTTGTTGTAGAACCACGCGGCGGGGGTGTTCGGGTCCTTGGCGCCCTTGACGTCGTGCATGCCGACGCAGCCGTGGCTGGTGGCGTCATGGCCGAAGATCGACGGGTCGCCCCAGTAGTTGCCGTGGATGAACGTGCCGGACTGGCTCAGCCGCATGGCGTGCGGCACGTCCTTGATGTCGTACTCGCCGCCCAGGCCGACCGTCGTGCTGTTCATCTCCGTCTGGACGTACTTCTCGGAGATGACCATCTGGCCGTTGTAGGTGGTGTGCTGCGGGCTGCCGGTCGAGACGGGGATGGTGCGGATCACCTTGCCGTCCTGGGTGACCGTCATCATCTGGGTCTTGGCGTCGACCGTGGAGACCTGCGAGCGGCCGATGGTGAAGGTGACCGTCTTGTCCTGTATGCCGCTGATCCCGGGCGCGCCCTTCACGCCGTCCAGGGCGAGCTTGAGCGTGACGGTGGAGTTCGGCTTCCAGTACTGCTGCGGGCGGAAGTCGATCCGGGTCGGGCTGAACCAGTGGCCCACGACCTGCTGGCCGCTGGTCGAGGTGACCGTGATGTGCGACTGGACGGCCTTCCTGTCGCTGATCGCCTTGTCGAAGTTGATCGACACCGGCATGCCGACGCCGACCGTGGAGCCGCCGTCCGGCGTGTAGTACGCGATGAAGCTGTTGGCCGGCGAGACGGTGGTGAAGGTGGAGTTCGCCGTCGCCGCCCGGCCCTTGGCGTCCTTGGCGGTCGCGCTGATCCGGTAGGCGGTGGAGCGGTCGAGCTGGCCGTCGGGCTTCCAGCTCTTGCCGCCGGCCAGCAGGGTGCCCGGCACGCTCTTGCCCGTGTTGACCTCGGTCATGGTCACCTGGGTCAGCGTGCCGCCGTTCACCGTGACGCCGGCGTCGTTGTTGATGCCGACGTTGGCCGCCTTGTCCTTCGGCGTGATCGCGATCTGGGCGTCGGACGCGTCCTTGGCCGCGGCGGCGTCCGCCTGGGCGGCCTTGGAGGTCTGCGAGCCGGATCCGCCGCTGCACGCGCCGAGCAGCAGGGCGCCGCCGACCAGCACGGACACGGCGGCCAGTGAACGTCGCAGCCTGCGCGCCCGTCGGTCCTCAGGCGGTATACCGGCCGGCATTGCGGTCTGCGCGGTCCGCGGCGACTTCACACGAATCTCCATCATTCGACGTCAACAACCCCCAGCCCCCGTTAGCCCAAAAGCCTTACGCCAAAGGTAGGTTAAGCCAATCACACCCCGACAAAGTCCCCCTGCCCCGTCCGCACTGTAAGGAACATCTGCGGGCATAGGACCGGTTCCGCTCAAACCTCGGTGTGACCAACCACACAGCGGAATCCGGCCGGTCACTCCCGGTGCGGGCGACCGGCCGGGTGGCGGCGCGGGCGGGTTACTCGTCGCCCTCCGTCAGCTCCTCCTCGTACACGTCCCACTCCTCCTCGTCCGGGTCGTAGTCGGCGTGGGCGCTGCTCCACGACGCCTGGAGGAGCTCCACCCCGGGCACCTCGCCGAACAGGTCGAAGGGATCCACCAGATAGGCCAGCGCCTCGGCCTCGTCGCGCCGCACGGCGTCCTGGGCGTGGGCGCGCTCGTCGTCCGGCAGGTACTCCTCGGAGTCGATGCGCCGCAGGGCCGCGCCGGTCAGCTCCTCGGCGTCGGTGATCTCCAGGACCACCTCGACCTGCAACCGGACGTAGCGGGAGGTGTCCTCTTCCGTTTCCGTCCCGCCGCGCTCGCCGTCGCTCATGTCGTCAGTCATGCGACGGAGCGTAGGCGCCGGGGCGCGCCGCGGTGGCGCGGACACGGCGGGAGGGGCGGTCGCGATACCACCGCACTTTCCCCTTGTCCGCCGATCTCACTAACATCGGGGGCCACGGGCAAACGGCCGTAACCGCAAGGGGGTTCCATGGCCTCGCGCCGCTCGATCACCACCACCGCAGCCGCCGCGGGCGCCCTGCTGACCGCACTGTGCTTCGTGCCGTCCGCGTCCGCGAGCGTGGAGCACCCGGAGCACACCCCGGGGGCGGCCTCCGGCTCCCCGACGGCGGCCGGCACGGGCCTGCGGAGCGCCGCGGCACCGGCGGCGGGCCTGAAGACGGTCAAGCCCGGCCTGACGGCGGACCGGTCGGGTCTCAACGCCCCGAAGTCGTCGGCGTCCGGCCAGAACGGCTCGAAGTCTTCGGCGTCTTCGGCGTCCTCGGCGTCCTCGGCGTCCTCCAAGTCGTACGCGTCCTCGGCGTCGTCGGCGGGCCGTCTGAACCTGGCGGACACCGGCAGCGTCGACACCACCCCCTACCTGGTGGGCGGCAGCGCGTTCCTCGCCATGGGCGCCGGTCTGGTGGTCTTCTCCCGGCGCCGCTCGCTCCTCCTCGGCTGAGACTCCCGAAGCGCCCTAGTCCAGCGGCCCGGTCACCGACTCGGCGGCCGCCACCAGGGCCCCGGACCGCACGAACTCCTCGGCCGCCGCGAGGTCGGGTGACAGGAAGCGGTCCTCGCCGGGGCCGCCCACGCCCGCGCCGCGGGCCGCCGCCAGCACCGCGCGGGAGGCCGCGGCGGCGGTCAGCCCGTCGGAGGCCCGCTCACGCAGCTCCAGCGCCCGGGCCGCGGCGACCAGTTCGATCGCGAGCACCCGGCCGAGGTTGTCGACCGCCCGGCGCAGCTTGCGCGCCGCCGACCAGCCCATCGACACATGGTCCTCCTGCATCGCGGAGGAGGGGATGGAGTCGACGGAGGCGGGCACCGCGAGCCGCTTGGTCTCGCTGACCAGCCCGGCCTGCGTGTACTGGGCGATCATCAGACCGGAGTCGACGCCGGGGTCGTCGGCGAGGAACGGCGGCAGGCCGTGCGAGCGGTTGCGGTCCAGCAGGCGGTCGGTGCGCCGCTCGGCGATCGAGGCGAGGTCGGCGACCGCGATGGCCAGGAAGTCCAGCGCGTAACCGACGGGCGCGCCGTGGAAGTTGCCGTTGGACTCCACCCGGCCGTCCGGCAGCACCACCGGGTTGTCCACCGCGGCGGCCAGTTCGCGCTCCGCCACCAGCCGGGCGTGCGCCAGGGTGTCGCGTCCGGCGCCGGCGACCTGCGGCGCGCAGCGCACCGAGTACGCGTCCTGCACCCGCGGCGCCTCGTCCTGGTGATGGCCGGTCAGCCCGGAGCCGTCGAGCACCCGGCGCATGTTCGCGGCGCTGGCCGCCTGGCCGGGGTGCGGGCGGATGGCGTGCAGTTCGGGCGCCAGCACCCGGTCGGTGCCCATCAGCGCCTCCAGCGTGAGCGCGGCGGTGACGTCGGCGGCGGTGAACAGCGCGGCGAGGTCGGCGCAGGCCATCACCAGCATCCCGAGCATGCCGTCGGTGCCGTTGAGCAGCGCCAGGCCCTCCTTCTCGCGCAGTTCGACGGGCTCGATGCCGTGCTCGGCGAGGAGTTCGGCGGACGGGCGCACCGTGCCGTCCGGGCCCTGCGCGGTGCCCTCCCCCAGCAGCGTCAGCGCGCAGTGCGCGAGCGGGGCGAGGTCGCCGGAGCAGCCCAGTGAGCCGTACTCGTGCACCACGGGGGTGATGCCGGCGTTGAGCAGGCGGGCCATGGTCTCCGCGACGACCGGCCGCACCCCGGTCCGCCCGGAGGCGAGGGTCTTCAGCCGCAGGAACATCAGGGCCCGCACCACCTCGCGTTCGACGTGCGGGCCCATGCCGGCCGCGTGCGAGCGGACGATGGAGCGTTGCAGCTGGGTGCGCAGGTCCGGGCCGATGTGCATGACGGCGAGCGCGCCGAAGCCGGTGGAGACGCCGTAGACCGGCTCGGGCTTGGCCGCGAGGGCGTCGACGACCGCCCGGGAGGCCGCGATCGCCTCCAGGGCCTGTTCGGACAGTTCCACCCGCGCTCCGCCGCGCGCGACGGCCAGCACGTCGCTCTCGCTCACGCCGGAGGTGCCCAGGACCACGGTTCGCATATTCATATTCACGAACCCTAGAGAGTGAATCGTCGTATGTCACGGGGGAGGCCGGCGGCCCCGGAACCTGCGGCGTTCGCGGGCGGCCGCCGGCGGGGTGTCGGCGAGTTCGGCGACCTCCCGCCCGGCGATCACCGGGGTCAGGGCGTGCTCGGCCTTCGCCCGGTACTGGGCCGCGTCCGCGAGCCGGAACAGCCGCCGCGCCGAGTGCACCGGGCCGGCGCCCGCGTCCGTCGAGGCGACCCCGACCGCCACCCCCTCGCCCAGGCCGAGCTTGCGGGCCCGCACGCACAGCTCCTCGGCGGCCCGTTCCACCTCCGCCGCCGGGCGGCCCTCGACCAGCAGGCAGAACTCGTCCCCGCCGAGCCGCGCCGCGAGGCTGCCGCCCAGCATCGCGCCGCACAGCGACAGCACCGAACCGAAGCCGACCAGCAACTGGTCGCCCACCTCGTGGCCGAGGGAGTCGTTGACCCGCTTGAGCCCGTTGAGGTCGCACACCACCAGGGAGACCGGGACGCCCCCGGTGCGGTGCCGCTCCAGGGCCTCGTCCAGCCGGGCGTCCACCGCCCGCCGGTTGGCCAGCCCGGTCAGCGGATCGGTGAACGCCAGCCGGCGGACCTCCTCCAGGCGCATGGTCTGCGCGATCCCGGCGGCGACCACGGCCGCCAGGACGGTGGCGAAGTCGGCGTCGTCGCGGCCGAAGACCGGCTCGCCCGCCCCACGCGCCACATACAGCTCGCCCCAGGCGCGGCCGTGCACCACGATCGGGGCGACGACGCAGCAGCCGCGGCCGCGCCGCCGCAGGGCCGCCACCCGCTGGTGCCGGTAGGGACCGTTGCCGGCGCCGTCCACCGTCTCGACCCACGCGTGCGGCGCGCCGCCGCCCGCCCACTCGCCGTGCAGGTACTCCACGACCTCGGGGAAGTCGTGCACCGGGTAGGTCTCGTCGTCCGGGTGGCGCTCCTCGCCCGGGGCCAGCTCGCCGTCGTTGACCAGCACCCGCAGCAGGCCCGACTCGCGCTCCCACACCGAGACGGCCGCGAACGAGCCGTCCAGCGCCTCCCGGGCGCGCGCCGCCGCCGCGGCGGCCGCCTCCAGGGGCGTCTGCGCGGCGGCCAGCGCCTGGGCGGTGGCGACCACGGCTGCCAGCCGCCCGTCGACCCGCTCACCCTCAGCCATCACCCTCGCCTCTCGCCGCACTCCCGTGCGCTCCAGGCTAAGGACATCATCGGCTTTTCGACCTGCGGGGTTACGCCGCCGCCGGGCGAGGCGGCGCCACCGTCAGGCCGTCACTCGCCGGGCCAGTTCGGGGTGCGCTTCTCGTTGAAGGCCGCCACGCCCTCCGCGCGGTCGCCGGAGAAGGCCACCGAACGCCAGGCGGCGTCCTCGATCTCCAGGCCCTCGCGCAGGCCGGTGCCCTGGCCGAGCCGCAGGGCGCGCTTGGCGGCGCGCAGCCCGACCGGCGAGTTGGCGGCGATGCGCCCGGCCAGCTCCAGGGCCGCGGTACGGTCCTGCCCCTCGGCGACCAGCTCGTCGACCAGGCCCAGGCCGTGCGCCTCGGTCGCGGGCACCCGGCGCGCGGTGAAGACCAGCTCGGCGGCGCGCGCCGCCCCGACCCGCCGGGGCAGCAGCTGGGTGCCGCCACCGCCCGGGATGACGCCCACCGACACCTCGGGCAGCCCGACGACCGCGGTGGTGTCCGCCACGATCACGTCGCAGGACAGCGCCAGCTCGAAGCCGCCGCCGAGCGCGAAGCCGTGTACCGCGGCGATCGTCGGCATCGGCAGCTCCAGCACGGCGGTGTACGCGGCACGGGTGAAGGGGCGCTGCCGGACCAGCTCGGCGTCGGTGAAGGAGTTGCGCTCCTTCAGGTCCGCGCCGACGCAGAACGCCCGCTCATGGCTGGAGGCCAGCACCACGGCCCGCACCTCGCGGTCGGCGGCCAGCGCCGCGCAGGCGGCCGTCAGGTCCAGCGCCATCCGCGTGGAGATGGCGTTCATCGCCTTGACGCGGTCCAGGAGCAGCTCGGCGACGTACGGGGCCGGCCGCCGCACCGCCACCCACTCGCCGAAACGCTCCTCCGCCACCTCGGCCCGCTCAGCCATCGATGCCCGCCTTTCCGATCGATCCGGGACGTTAACGCTCGTGAACGTCACCGGATCATCGCAGGCTCACCCCCGGCGCGTCAGCAGCCAGGGCTCCACGACGCCCAGCCCGCGGACCGGCCGCCGCCACATCGGCTGGAGGGCGAAGCGGTACTTCTCGTCCTCGGAGACGTCCGCCTCGGAGACCGGGGCGTCCCCCGAGGCCGCCAGCGCGGCGGCGAACTCCCCGTCGACCAGCACCGCGTCGCGCGGCGCTATCGACGTCAGCCGGCTGGCCAGGTTGACGGTGGTGCCGAAGACATCGCCCATCCGGGTGGTCACGGTGCCGAACGCCAGCCCGACACGGAGCGCCGGCATGGTCTCGTCGCCGGTCAGCGTCTCGATCAGCCGCAGCCCGATCTCGGCGGCCACCCCCGCGTCGTCGGCCACGTAGAGCACCTCGTCGCCGAGGGTCTTGATCAGCCGGCCGCCGTGCGCGGCCACCAGGTCGGCGGAGGTCGTCTCGAACGCCTCGACCAGCTCGCCGAGTTCCTCCTCCTCCAGGCGCCGGGTCAGCCGGGTGAAGCCCACCAGGTCGGCGAAGCCCACGGCCAGCCGGCGGTTCACGGCCTCCTCGTCGTCGGCCTGCGCCACCCGGCTGGTGGCCGCCGCCAGCTGGCGCCGCCACACATAGACCAGGAACTCCTCCAGCTCCGGCAGCAGCAGCTCCACCAGCGGATACGCCACCTCGGCGCGGGTCATCCCGGGCTCCGGCGGCTCGGTGAGCCCCTCCAGGAAGGAGTCGGTCTGCCAGTCGGCCAGCCGGGCGGTGGTCTGCCCGGTGGAGCGGGCGACCTGCACCGCCATCGACTCGCTCAGCAGCCCCGCCTCCACCAGGCCGGCGAGCCGCCGCAGGGCGAGCACGTCGGCCTCGGTCAGCGCCTTGGCCTGGCCGATGTCGGCGAAGCCCATCGCCCGCCAGAAACGCGAGGCGAGATCCATCGAGACGCCCGCGGCACGGGCGGCCTGGAACGGTGTGTACTGGCGCTCCGCACCAATGATCATCTTTTCCAGGCGCAGCGCCAGCGGATCCTCTCCGCCCTCCACGCCCTCGTCCCCGGCACCGTGCGACGGCACTCCCGCGTCCTCCGAGGTCACCGCCCGCCCCCTGTCTGGTCCCTGGCCACTGCCCTTCCGATCACACTGGGGGTCACCGGGGTACGCACGCCCCGGACAACATCGGGTCAACCATACGGCAGTGTGCCGTAGCTCACGCTCACGGATGGTGCCCTCGGCTCGTTCTCACCGATGACCGGTCCTGTGTCCTAGCACGGGGCGCGCCACGCCCCGGTTCGCCCCGCCCCCGTCACGGGGCGGGCCGCACATGCACCACGTCACCCGCCCCCACCGGGTGCCGGGCACCGTCGGCGAGGACGACCAGCCGCCCCCCGCCGTCGATGGCGTCCGCTTCACCGACGAGATGACGCCCGCCCGGCAGCTCCACCCGGACGGTGCGGCCCAGGGTGGCGCAGCCCGCCGCGTACGCCTCCTGCAGACGGCAGGCCGCCGGGTCGCCGTCCGCGTCCCGCCAGTCGGTGTACCACCGCTCCAGCGAGCGCAGCACCGCCCGCAGCAGCGGGTCGCGGTCCAGGCCCGGCGCCCCGGCCAGGGCCAGCGAGGCCGCGCCGGGCACCGGCAGTTCCTCGGCGCGCAGGGTGACGTTCAGCCCGACGCCGATCACCACCGCGTCCGTGCCGGCGCGCTCGGCGAGGATCCCGGCCGCCTTGCGCTCCTCGCCGCCGACGGTGACCAGCAGGTCGTTGGGCCACTTCAGCGCGGTGTCGACGCCGGCGGTGCGGGCGACCGCCGCGGCCACCGCAACGCCCGTCAGCAGCGGCAGCCACACCCAGCGCTCCACCGGCACCGGCGCGGGCCGCAGCAGGACGGAGAAGAACAGTCCCGAGCGCGGCGGCGCCGACCACCGGCGGTCCAGCCGGCCCCGCCCCTGCGACTGCTCCTCGGCGACCAGGACCGCGCCCTCGGCGGCGCCCCGCGCGGCCCGCTCCGCAAGATCGCTGTTGGTCGAGCCGGTCCGCTCCACCACGTCCAGCGAGGTCCACAGCCCGCCGCCGGTGATCAGGGCCCGGCGCAGCGCCGCCTCGTTCAGCGGGGGACGTTCCAGGTCGGTCCACGGACTCGATGTCATCCGTCCAGCCTAGAAGGGGGAAGACCGGGAACGCTCGACGTGACCGGCCTGCGGACGCCCGCGGCCGCCCCGGGTGTGGCCAACGACGCAGTGCCCAGGCCGTGGCCCCGCCACTACGCTACGACACAGAGTGTCACCCCCGTCAGGCGTCACCACAGGCCACGCGTCCGACCAGTCCAGAGCAGGAGAGCCGCCTCCATGGCAGAGCCGGAGTACGACATCCACACCACCGCGGGCAAGATCGCCGATCTGCGCGACCGCATCGAGGAGGCCGTGCACGCGGGCTCCGCGCGTGCCGTGGAGAAGCAGCACGCCAAGGGCAAGCTGACGGCCCGCGAGCGCATCGAACTGCTGCTTGACGAGGGCTCCTTCACCGAGCTCGACGAGTTCGCCCGGCACCGCTCGACGAACTTCGGCATGGAGAAGAACCGCCCCTACGGCGACGGTGTGGTCACCGGCTACGGCACGGTCGACGGCCGCCCGGTGGCCGTCTTCTCCCAGGACTTCACGGTCTTCGGCGGCGCGCTCGGCGGGGTCTTCGGCGAGAAGATCGTCAAGGTCATGGACTTCGCGCTGAAGACCGGCTGCCCGATCATCGGGATCAACGACTCCGGCGGCGCCCGCATCCAGGAGGGCGTGGTCTCCCTCGGCCTGTACGGGGAGATCTTCCGCCGCAACACCCTGGCCTCCGGCGTCATCCCGCAGATCTCGCTGATCATGGGCCCGTGCGCGGGCGGCGCGGTGTACTCCCCCGCGATCACCGACTTCGTCGTCATGGTCGACCAGACCTCGCACATGTTCATCACCGGCCCGGACGTCATCAAGACCGTCACCGGTGAGGACGTCGGCTCCGAGGAGCTCGGCGGCGCCCGCTCGCACAGCACCAGGTCCGGCAACGCCCACCACATGGCGGGCGACGAGAAGGACGCCATCGAGTACGTCAAGGGCCTTCTGTCGTACCTGCCGAGCAACAACCTCTCCGAGCCCCCGGCCTACGCCGAGGAGGCCGACCTGACGGTGACCGCCGAGGACCTGGAGCTCGACACCCTCATCCCGGACTCGGCCAACCAGCCGTACGACATGCACAAGGTGTTCGAGCACGTCCTGGACGACGGGGAGTTCCTGGAGACCAGCGCGATGTTCGCGCCGAACATCCTCACCGGCTTCGGACGCGTCGAGGGCCGCCCGGTCGGCGTCGTCGCCAACCAGCCGATGCAGTTCGCCGGCACCCTGGACATCGACGCCTCCGAGAAGGCCGCGCGCTTCGTGCGCACCTGCGACAGCTTCAACATCCCGGTGCTGACCTTCGTGGACGTCCCCGGCTTCCTGCCCGGCACCGACCAGGAGTGGAACGGCATCATCCGCCGCGGCGCCAAGCTGATCTACGCCTACGCCGAGGCCACCGTCCCGCTGATCACCGTCATCACCCGCAAGGCGTTCGGCGGCGCGTACGACGTGATGGGCTCCAAGCACCTGGGCGCCGACCTCAACCTGGCCTGGCCGACCGCCCAGATCGCGGTCATGGGCGCGCAGGGCGCCGTCAACATCCTGCACCGCCGTTCGCTGGCCGAGGCCGAGGACCCCGACGCGCTGCGCCGGGAGCTCGTCTCGGAGTACGAGGACACGCTGTTCAACCCGTATGTCGCCGCCGAGCGCGGCTACATCGACGCGGTGATCGTGCCGTCCGAGACCCGCTCGCACATCGCCCGGGGGCTGCGCGCCCTGCGCAACAAGCGCGAGAGCCTGCCGCCGAAGAAGCACGGCAACATCCCGCTGTAGGTCCCGCCGCGACCGCCCTGGAAGGGGTCACACCATGATCAAGGTGATACGGGGCAATCCGACGCCGGAGGAGCTGGCCGCCGCACTGGCGGTGGTCCAGGCCCGCGCGGCGGCCGCACCGGCCGCCGCGCCCGGCAACGGCTCGCTGGACGAGTGGGCGGACCCGGTCCGCCTCACCCTGCGCCGCGTCCCGAGCCCGGGACCGGGCGCCTGGCGCACCAGCTACTGGCCGTCCTGAACCGCCTGGCCGGGCCCGCCTCTGAGTACGCGTACTCAGGCGCGGGCCCGGTCCGCGGCGCAGGATCGAGGCATGCTGTGGTCCGACCCGCCGGATGAGCCGCCCGAGGAACTGCGCCGGGCCCAGGCGATGCTGCGGCGGGCCGGCGCGGTCCTCACGGTGCTGGTGCTCGCGGTGATGCTGCTGCTCGCCTGGCACCCGGGAGCGTCCTGAAGGGCCGGCAACCATGGCTAGGCTTGTGGACCATGACCGCACGCCGCCCGCTCGTCCTGGCCTCCGCCTCGCCCGCCCGACTGGGGCTGCTCCGGCAGGCCGGGTTCGACCCCCATGTCGTCGTCAGCGGTGTCGACGAGGACGCGATCGACGCCCCCACCCCGGGCGAGCTGGCCCGCCTGCTGGCCGAGGCCAAGGCCACCGCGGTGGCGGCCCGGCTGACCGGCGGCGAACTGGTCGTCGGCTGCGACTCGGTGCTGGAGCTCGACGGCCTGGCGCTGGGCAAGCCCAGGGACGCCGCCGAGGCCACCGCCCGCTGGAAGGCCATGCGCGGGCGCACCGGCGTGCTGCAGACCGGCCACTGCGTGGTGGACACCGTGAGCGGCAAGCAGGTCTCGCAGACCGCCTCCACCACGGTGCGCTTCGGCACCCCGGACGACGCCGAGATCGAGGCGTACGTGGCCAGCGGCGAACCGCTGTACGTCGCCGGGGCCTTCACCCTGGACGGCCGCTCCGCGCCGTTCATCGACGGCGTCGACGGGGACCCGGGCAACGTCATCGGGCTGTCGCTGCCGCTGCTGCGCCGCCTGCTCGCCGAGCTGGACCTGCGCATCACCGACCTGTGGGCCCCCGAGGGCTCCTGAGAGCTCCCCGAGGGCCCTGAGGCGTGCTGCGGGGCCCGCCTACGCCGGCGCCCCGTCGGCGGGCGGCTCGGCAGCCGGGCGGGCCGACGGCGGCTCGTCCGGGAACATGATCAGCGTCAGGACGACGAGTCCCATGATCACCATCGTCCCGGCGAACGCCGCCCAGCCGACGATGCCCACGGCCGCCGCGCCGAGGATCCCGTTGAACACCGCGCAGACCACCAGCGCGATACGCGCCAGGCGCCGCGGCGGCCGGTCGGTCACCGCCGCCCACACCGCCACGGCCGCGCAGGCCAGCACGAACAGCGCCAGCACGGCGCCGGCCGCGAAGGCCCCACTGGACATCGCCCGGGTGGGCAGCCCGGCCAGCGACATGCTCTGCCGGCGGACCGCGAGGCCCAGCACCAGGTTGTAGAACGCCAGTCCGCACGCCTCGGCCACCAGCGCCACCGCCGCGACCACCGCCACGGATCTGCGCATCCGCCTCACCCCACCCGTCCCGAGAAGGCCGTGTTCCTTCCGGGTGTTACCCCCGGACATACCGCGACGCTACTGGCGGGTAATCGCCTGGACAAGAGGCGTGCGCGCACTCTTCACCCGGTTGTCCCGGGGCTCGCGGGAGCCCGTTTCCGCGGGCCGTCCGCACGGAAGGGACCTTCCCGCAAAGATTCGGCCTCGCCGTAGTAGGAATTCCACAAATTCAGCGGTGCGGCACGCGCGGGCGCACACGGCTTTCCAGACCGTCCGCCGCCCCGCTGAGCAGGGCGTAAATCCCGGCGTACGGTGGAACGACGCGGCCTTGAGCGGCGCTGCAGACAGGACTGAGACGCTGCGTGTGGGCAAGCTCACCCATAGGGATAGCTCGGCATGACGTGTCGGTATTCCCTAAACTCACCTTGTTTCAAGGAGGGAGCCATCGTGCGCAAGGTGCTCATCGCCAACCGCGGCGAAATCGCCGTTCGCGTCGCCCGTGCCTGCCAGGACGCCGGTATCGGATCGGTCGCCGTCTACGCCGAACCGGACCGGGATGCGCTGCACGTACGCGCGGCGGACGAAGCGTTCGCGCTGGGCGGGGACACCCCGGCCACCAGCTACCTGGACATCGCCAAGGTACTGAAGGCCGCCGCCGATTCAGGGGCCGACGCGATCCACCCCGGCTACGGTTTCCTGTCGGAGAACGCCGACTTCGCCCAGGCCGTGCTGGACGCGGGCCTGATCTGGATCGGCCCGCCCCCGCAGGCCATCCGCGACCTCGGCGACAAGGTCGCCGCGCGGCACATCGCCCAGCGCGCCGGCGCGCCGCTGGTCGCCGGCACCCCGGACCCGGTCTCCGGTGCCGAGGAGGTGGTGGCCTTCGCCGAGCAGCACGGGCTGCCGATCGCCATCAAGGCCGCCTTCGGCGGCGGCGGGCGCGGGCTGAAGGTCGCCCGCACCCTGGAGGAGATCCCCGAGCTGTACGACTCGGCGGTGCGCGAGGCGGTGGCCGCCTTCGGCCGCGGCGAGTGCTTCGTCGAGCGCTACCTGGACCGGCCCCGGCACGTCGAGACCCAGTGCCTGGCCGACAAGCACGGCAACGTCGTGGTCGTCTCCACCCGTGACTGCTCGCTGCAGCGCCGCCACCAGAAGCTCGTCGAGGAGGCCCCGGCGCCGTTCCTGACCGAGGAGCAGACCGCCGAGCTGTACCGGGCGTCCAAGGCGATCCTGCGCGAGGCCCGCTACGAGGGCGCCGGCACCTGCGAGTTCCTCGTCGGCCAGGACGGCACGATCTCCTTCCTGGAGGTCAACACCCGCCTGCAGGTCGAGCACCCGGTCACCGAGGAGGTCACCGGCATCGACCTGGTCCGCGAGATGTTCCGCATCGCCGACGGCGAGGAGCTCGGCTACGACGACCCGGAGCTGCGCGGCCACTCCTTCGAGTTCCGCATCAACGGCGAGGACCCGGGCCGCAACTTCCTGCCCGCCCCGGGCACCGTGACGAAGTTCGCCCCGCCCTCCGGCCCGGGCGTCCGCCTGGACGCGGGCGTGGAGTCCGGCAGCGTCATCGGCCCGGCGTGGGACTCGCTGCTCGCCAAGCTGATCGTCAGCGGCGCCACCCGCAAGCAGGCCCTGGAGCGGGCCCGCCGCGCGCTGGCCGAGTTCCAGGTCGAGGGCATGGCCACCGCCATCCCGTTCCACCGCGCGGCGGTCGCCGACCCGGCGTTCGCCCCCGAGGTGCACGGCTCCGACGCGCCGTTCACCGTCCACACCCGGTGGATCGAGACCGAGTTCGTCAACGAGATCGAGCCCTTCACCGGTGGCGAGCAGGCCGCCGAGGAGGAGCAGACCGGCCGCGAGACGGTGGTCGTGGAGGTCGGCGGCAAGCGCCTGGAGGTCACGCTGCCCGCCGGTCTCGGCGCCGCGGCGGCGGCCGCGCCCGCGGGCCGCAAGTCCCCGCGCCGCAAGGCCGCCAAGAAGTCCGGCCCCGCGGTCTCCGGCGACACCCTCGCCTCCCCGATGCAGGGCACCATCGTGAAGGTGGCCGTCGAGGAAGGCCAGGAGGTCAACGCGGGCGACCTGGTGGTGGTCCTGGAGGCCATGAAGATGGAGCAGCCCATCAACGCCCACAAGGCGGGCACCATCAAGGGCCTGACCTCCGAGGTCGGCTCCTCCCTCTCCTCCGGCGCCGTCATCTGCGAGATCAAGGACTGACGCACAGCCTGAAATGCCGGGGAAAGGGGGGGTGGGGGGGGGGGGGGAAAAAGG
>JBEHXI010000051.1:0-33947 GCA_048498775.1 Actinomycetota bacterium
GGGACCGGCGGGGCGGGTCAGTGGGTGAACGGCTCCGCCGGTCCCGCGGGACACCGCCGCGTTCCGCGGGACCGGCACGGTCAGCCGTCGAGCATCTCGGTGGTGATCGCCCAGCGTTCGTGGTCGCGCCAGGCGCCGTCGATGAACAGGAAGTCCGGCGACACCCCCTCACGGCGGAAGCCGAGCCGCCGGGCCAGCGCGAGGGAACGGACGTTGTCCGGCTGGGCGTTGATCTCCAGGCGGTGCAGGCCGAGCCCCGGCCCCAGGGCGTACCGGACCACCAGGCCGACGGCCTCGGTGAGCAGGCCGCGCCCCGGCAGGAAGGCGCCGTAGGCGAGCGCGCCGCAGCGGAACGCCCCGTGCACGATGTTGTTGATGGCCACATAGCCGGCGAGTTCGCCGCTGCCGGGCAGGCAGACCGCGAAGCCGGCCCGGGACGGCTCCTCCAGCCGGTCGAGATAGGCGTCGAAGTCCGCGTCGGTGGCGGGCGGGAAGAGCCAGGGACGGTGGACGTCCGCGACACGGCGGGCGGCCGCGGTGAACTCGGCGCGGTCCGAACGCGCCAGCGGCCGCAACGCGACACGCTCACCGTGCATGAGATACGGATCGGGCATCCGGCGATCCTAGATCGCCGGGCGGACCCGGTGCCCACCAATAAAAGGACGGCCGGGCAACGCGGTGGGCGCGGGCTCCGCCACCCGCGCCCACCGCTCCTCATTCCCACTCCGATCAGCCCATCGGATGTGATCCGGGTACCCGGCTGATCCCGGTGAAACCTCCGCGTCACCCGGTCGGCGGCATCCGTTCCCCCGCCGGTGTCGCCGGCCGCCGGCGCGGGTACCCGGTGCGCCGCCCGCCCGCAGCCTTCCGGAGGAGGCCCCCGATGACCGAGCACCCCACCCCCGGCGAGGAGCCGCAGAGCAACGACGTGGTGCTGCTCCTCCAGCAGCGGCACGAGCGGATCAGCGCCCTGTTCGAGGAGGTCATCGCGGCCACCGGCAAGGAGCGGCGGAAGGGCTTCCACCGGCTGGCGCACCTGCTCGCGGTGCACGAGACCGCCGAGGAGGAGGTCGTCCACCCGTACGCGAGGAGGGTCCTGGAGCACGGCGCGGAGGTCGTCGCGGCCCGGCTGGAGGAGGAGAACTCGGCCAAACGGGCCCTGCGGCGGCTGGAGCACGCCGATCCGGAGGACCCGAAGTTCACCGTGGAGCTCACCGCCCTGCGGGACGGGGTGCCGGCGCACGCGGCGGCCGAGGAGGGGCAGGAGTTCCCGGCGCTGCGCGCGTCGGCCGACCAGGCGCGGCTTCAGGTCCTGGCCAAGGCGGTGCGGGCGGCCGAGGTGCTCGCCCCGAACCGCCCGCACCCCGGGGTGGAGTCCGCGGCGGGGAACCTCGCGCTGGGCCCGGTCGCCGCGGCGGCGGACCTGGCGCGGGACGCGGTGCGCAAGGTGCTCGGACAGTCCTGATCGGGGGCGCCCCGGGGGCATAGGAGGCGGCGGGGCGGGTACCGCGGCCAACGGGCGGAACACGCTTTCCATAGGCGCGCGAGCGCACGAGCGAGGGACGAGATGGCACAGCTGGTGAAGGATGTGATGACCGGCGGCGTCACGGCCGTCCGGCCGGAGGCGTCGCTTGTCGAGGTCGCGCAGCTGATGCGGGACAAGGACATCGGCAACGTGGTGGTGGCCAGCGACGACACGGTGGTGGGCCTGGTCACCGACCGGGACATCACCATCCGCGCCGTCGCCGACGGCGCCGACCCGATGGCGCTCAGCGCCGAGTCGGTGTGCACGCCGCACCCGGTCTCGGTGGGGCCCCACGACAGCGTCGAGGAGGCCGTGGCGCTGATGCGCCGGCACGCGGTGCGCCGCCTGCCGGTCATCGAGTCCGGGCGGCCGGTGGGCGTGGTGAGCCTGGGCGACGTCGCCCAGGACCGCGACCCGGACTCGGCGCTGGCGGACATCAGCCGTGCCGAGCCGGACCGCTGACCCCGCGGTCCGCACAACCGGTCAACGGCAGTACGGCAAGCGGAGGTGAGCAGGCATGCCGGGCAAGGAGGAGCTGCCGAGCACACTGCGGCGCTCGGACCGCAAGGCGCAGGAGACCTGGGTCAAGGCCCACGATTCGGCGGTCGGCCAGTACGGCGAGGGCGAACGCGCGCACCGCGTCGCCTACGGCGCCCTCAAGCACACCCACGAGAAGGTCGGCGACCACTGGGAGCCCAAGGAGGGCGGCCGCCGCGGCCCGTCCGACGAGCAGTCCCGCCGGCCGCGCGGCACCGGGGGCGAGAGCGCCGCCGGCGTGGACACCGAGGCGTCCAAGGAGCACCTGTACGAGGTGGCGCAGCGGCTCGGTGTCGAGGGCCGCTCGAGGATGAGCAAGTCGCAGCTGGTGGACGCCATCCGGAAGGCGAACGACCGGGCCACCGGCGCGGCCCGCGAGCGGGAGAAGTAGCCGCGGGGCGCCCGTCCGGCCGCACCGGCCACCGTGCGCGGCCGGTGTCCTTCCGCGCGCCCGGGCGGGGGCCGTCGCCGTGCGCATCAGCGCGGACGCGGCGGGTAGACGGCGGCCATGATGCAACGCTTGAGCGCGCTGGACCGGGCCGCCTTCGCCAAGGTCGCGGCCACGAAGTGGCCGGGGGCCGAGCCGGTCCTGCCCCGGCTGAGCCGCGGCGCCAACCACGGGCTGCTGTGGTTCGGGGCGGCCGCCGCGATGGCGGCCCTGGGCGGGCGGCCGGGGCGGCGCTCCGCGGCGCGCGGGGTCGCGTCGCTGGCCCTGGCCTCCGCGGCGGTCAACACGGTGGCCAAGGCCACGGTCCGGCGGGCCCGGCCGCTGCTGGACGCGGTGCCGGTGATGCGGCGGCTGCGCCATCAGCCGTTCACCACGTCCTTCCCCTCCGGGCACGCGGCCTCGGCGGCCGCCTTCGCGGCCGGGGTGGCGTTCGAGTCGCCGCGGCTGGGGGCGCTGCTGGCGCCGGTCGCCGCCTCGGTGGCGTTCTCCCGCGTCTACACCGGGGTGCACTACCCCAGTGACGTCCTGGCGGGGGCGGCGCTGGGCGCGGGCGCGGCCTTCGCGGTGCACGGGCTGCTGCCGTCCCGCAAGGAGGTGCCGCCGCCGCGGGCCGCGGCGCCCGCGCTGCCGGGCGGCGAGGGCCTGACGGTGGTGGTGAACGCCGCCTCCGGGCCGCCGTCGGTGCTGGCGAGCCCGGCCGAGCGGCTGGCGTCGATGCTGCCGCAGGCGAAGGTGGTGGAGGGCACCGAGGAGGACGACTTCGCCGAGCTGCTGGAGAAGGCGGCCCGGGAGGCCGCCGAGCGGGGCGGCGCGCTGGGCGTCTGCGGCGGCGACGGGACCGTCAACACGGCGGCCGCGGTGGCGTCCCGGCTGGGCGTGCCGCTGGCGGTCTTCCCCGGCGGTACCCGCAACCACCTGGCCAAGGACCTGGGCATGGAGAACTTCGAGGACACCGCCCGGGCGGTGGACGAGGGCAACGCGGCCGCCATCGACCTGGGCTGGTTCAGCGAGCCGGGCGGCGAGCGGAAGGTCTTCGTCAACACCTTCAGCATCGGCCCGTACCCGGAGCTGGTGCGGGTCCGGGAGCGCTGGTCGCGGCGGGTGGGGGCGTGGCCGGCGACGGTGCTGGCGGCCGTCCACGTGCTGCGGACGGCGCGGCCGGTCCGGGTGCGGATCAACGGGCGCCCGCGCTCGGTGTGGCTGGTGTTCGCGGGCAACTGCACGTACCGCAGCCTGGGGCCGGCGCCGATGCACCGGCGGGACCTGTCGGACGGGCTGCTGGACGTACGGGTGGTCGACGGCGGGCGGCTGGCCCGCACCCGGCTGATGGCCGCGGCGCTGACCGGCGCGCTGACCCGCTCCCCCGTCTACTGGGCGGCGCCGCTGCGCCGCCTGCGCGTCGGGATGGGCCCGGACGGCGATGCGGGCGCGCACCTCTCCTTCGACGGTGAGGTGGCGCCCGCACCGGGGGAGCTGACGATCGGGAAGGCGAACTCCGCGCTGACCGTCTACCGCCCTTCGGTGGTCAGCCGCCCCCGCTCAGGGTGGCCAGGGCCCGCACGCCCTGCCCCTGGACGGTGAGGGTGTCCGGCGACCCGGCGTCGATCGACAGCGCCAGGTCGTCGGCCGGCCAGCCCTGGCCCAGCAGGGCCAGGGGGACCGTGCGGTAGCTGCGGACCTGCGGCAGTGCCTGCACCATGCGGTCCTCGGAGGTGAAGACCGGTACCAGGCGGACGCCATCGCTCTGCTCGAAGACGGGCAGCTGCAGGCTGTCCTCGGCACCGTCGGGGCTCACCACGTCGTCGGGCACCGGCAGCAGCACCTCGCTGCGGGCCAGGGTGCCCAGGGCGACGGCGTTGCTGCTGTCGCTGGCCAGCTGGTGCAGCGCCTCCTGGACCGGCGCCGCGTTCTCTCCTGGACGGCCGGAGCCGGGAATGTTGTCGGTCACTGTTGTCCTCCTCGGTGAGGTCCGGCGCGGACTCTGTCGGTCACGGCCACTCGAACGCGACGCGTACCCGAACCGCGCGCGCCCATGCGGAAACCGGCCCGATCCTGAGGATGATCAGGAAACCGTCAGTACGATCTTCCCTCGGGTGCGCCCGCCGGCGCTGAGCCGCCACGCCTCGGCGGCCTCGGCCAGGGGCAGGGCCCGGTCGATGTGCACGCTGAGCTTGCCGGCGTCGGCCAGCTCGGCGAGCGCGGTGAGGTCCGCGGCGTCCGGGCGGACGAAGACGTAGCGGCCGCCGGCCTCCACCGCGTCGGCGCCGTTGACCACGGACACGATCCGCCGGGAGCCGGGCTTGAGGACCGCGCGGGAGACCGCCACCGCGTCGCCGCCGACGAAGTCCAGGGCCGCGTCGACCCCCTCGGGGGCCAGCGCGCGCACCCGGTCGGCCAGTCCGTCACCGTAGGTGACCGGCTCGGCACCCAGGGAGCGCAGGAAGTCGTGGTTGCGTTCCGAGGCGGTGCCGATGACCCGGGCTCCGGCCGCCACGGCGATCTGGACGGCGAACGAGCCGACTCCGCCGGCCGCCGCGTGCACCAGCACCGTCTCGCCGGCCCTGGCACCGCCGGCGGCACGCAGCGACTGGTAGGCGGTCAGCCCGGCCAGCGGCACCCCGGCGGCCTGCCGCCAGTCCAGGGTGGCGGGCTTGCGGGCCAGAGTGCGCAGCGGGGCGGCGACCAGTTCGGCGTAGGTGCCGTGGTGGACGCAGTCGGCGCGCACATAGCCGTACACCTCGTCGCCGGGGGCGAAATCGGTGACGGCCGCGCCGGTCTTCTCCACCACTCCGGCCAGGTCCCAGCCGGGGACATAGGGGAAGTAGACGTCCAGAATCGGGTCGAGGTATCCGGCGCCGATCTTCCAGTCGACCGGGTTGACGCCCGCGGCCCGGGTGCGGACCAGCACGGTGTCGGGGCCGACCTTGGGGTCGGGGGCCTCGGTGAGCTCCAGCTTCTCCGGGCCGCCGTAGGACTTCATCACGATTGCCTTCATGCCTGTTCCAACGGATCGGCGGCGAAGGCGATTCCGGGTGTCACCCGCCCGGCGCGGCTGTCACCCGCCCGCCCGGCGCGGGCGGGTGACACCGGTGCACTGCGAGAGCGGCCGTCACATACCGGCTTCGAAGGCGGGCAGGTAGGCGCCCGACTGACCGCCGGCCGTCGGGTGGTACGAGTCGCTGATCGGCCAGGCCAGCGAGTGCAGCCACTCGGTGGAGTCGCACAGCTGGTGGCCGGAGAAGTACGGGCGCACGTCCGTGAAGGTGAAGTTCGAGTAGTTGCCGACCTCACCGGCGATGGTGCTGTCGAGCAGGTCGGCGGCCTGGTTGAGGGCGGTGCGCTTGGTGGTGTCCAGCCCGACGCAGCTGCTGGACTGGCTCAGGTCGTAGAACTCCGGGTAGCCGAGGACGACCACATGCGCGTTGGGGGCCGCGCTGCGCACGTCGGAGTAGAGGGTGTCCAGGGTCGAGGGCAGGGTGTTCTTGACCTTGTCCTCGGCGGTGTTGATGGCGCTCAGGCAGGTGCTGTCGCTGTACAGCACGCAGTCGGTCATGACGGTGGAGAAGCCGACGTCGTTGCCGCCGTCGGTCAGGCTGACGAGCGAGGTGCTGGAGCTGAGCGCGGAGATCTGGTTGCTCTCGATGTCGGGAGCCGTCGCACCGGTGCAGGCCTGGAAGCTGAAGCTGCTGGGCGAGTTGGCGTTGGCCCACAGATAGGGGTAGGCCGCCGTGCTGCGGTCGCAGCTGTCCAGGTAGTTGCTGGTCGAGCCGACTCCGGAGGAGTACGAGTCGCCGAGGGCCACATAGTTGGCGCCGGCGGCGTCGGCGGTGCTCATCCCGCCGAGGGTCAGGGCCGAGACCGCGGCCAGGGACGTAGCGGCAGCAAGCAGGGTACGTCTGCGCACAGGATCCTCCACGTGGGGTGGTGCGGAGAATTGCGGGGGGATGTACTCGCCGGTAGTTCCGAGTACTACGCAGAGGGAAGCGCACCCCAACACCCCCAGGAAAGAGGGATGATCTGACAATCTGCGCGCGTAGCTAAGATTCACTCCTCATCCACTTGTCGTGCACACGACTATCACGGCCGGCGCCGTTTACTCACCGGAAACCGCGTCAGACCGGGGGTGGAAGCAGGGCATACCGCCCGGAAGCCGTCACCCGGACGGAACGCCAACGGCGTTGGGCGGCGGGCTAGTTGGCCCGCCGCCCACCGTTTCCACCGCTGAGCGGCGAGTTCTACTGCTGAGGGGCGAGGGCCGGGCGCGGCGCCGACTCGCCGATGGGCTGGGCCGCGGCCTCCTGCCGTTCCGCCGCGTACCGGGCGATCGACAGCTCGGCCTCCTCGCGCGCCCCGGGCGGCAACTCCGCCACGATGCCCGCCACGTCACCGTCCCGGCCCACCGCCAGGAGCGCGGGCACCGCCTCGCGGGCCAGCGCGGGCAGCAGCGCCTCGGAGGCGCGGCGCACGGCCGCCAGGTACCGGTCGGCGGCCCGGTGCGAATGGCCGAACTCGATGTCCCCCACCGCCAGGGCGCGCAGCACCCAGCCGGTCTCCGCCTCCCGCAGCGAACGCTCCCAGCTGCGCACCGCCTGCGCCCGGTCGCCCGCGTGCCACTGCGCCACGCCGAGGTGGTACTCGGTCAGCGGGCCGGGCGGTGCCGTCTCCAGCAGGTCCCGCCAGTGCGGGGCGACCAGCGAGGGGCCGGGCGGCGCGCCGGCCGCGCCCTCCGGGAACCGCCCGGTGCGCACCAACTCCGCCCAGGGACGCTGCGGTTCGGCCAGCACGGACGCGTCGAACGGCGTCCCGGGCAGGTGGAACCCGCCGCACAGCGCCTCCAGCACGCCCCACCCCGAGCCGGTCGCCAGCGGCTCCACCGGGGCCTCGTCGGCCAGCCGGAGCCAGGCGCGCCGGGCGGCCTCGGCGCGGGCGGGCGGCAGCACCTCGTCCAGGACACCGGCGACCGCCGCCCGCGCCCGCGGCCCCGCCTCCGACGCACCGTCGTCCGTCAGCCCCATGCCCAACAGCCCCGCCTCCAGCGGCACATACGCCTCCAGCCAGGACAGCTCCGCACCGCCGTCGAGCGGGAAGGGCTCCGGGCGGCCGCCGCGGGCGAGCGCCACCCGCAACTCCAGGCGGCCGTCCGGACCGGGCGCGGCCGGCCAGGTCAGGATCCGGCGGGCGTCCGGCGGATCGGTGCAGAGCAGCGCGAGTCCGCCCGCCTCGGCATCCCCTCGGCAGCCGGCCACGGCGAGCCAGGGCCGGGTGCCGCCGGGGACCTCGCAGCGCCGGGCGTCCGGCCGCGCGGCGGGGGCCGCCGGGCCGACGACGCGGGTGCCGGGCCCGCCGGGCACGCACAGGCTCGTCGACCAGGCGAGCGGGAGCGTGTGGTGGCGCGGGTTCCGGATCCGTACGCCCACCAGCAGCGCGGCGCCGTCCTCGGGCAGCCACAGGTCGAGCTGGAACGGCAGGCCGCTCACCGTGTCCCACTCCCACAGGCGCAGCATCGCGCCGCCGTCCGGCGCCGGGACGCGGGCGGCGTGCAGCGGGGTGTCCGCCGGACGCCACGCGAGGCCGGCCGCGGGGTGCAGGAGTTCGCGGCCGGTGGGCAGGTGCACGAGCGAGTGGAGCCGGCCGCCCGCGGCGGGCAGGACGGTGGCGCGCAGCAGCCCGTTGTCCAGCTCCACCGCGTCGAAGCGGGTGGGCACCGGCCGGAGCGCCCTCGAAGCCTCCGGGTCGGCGCCACCGCGATCCGGCACCGTGCCCCGGTACGCGGCGGCCGAGACGGGCAGCTCGGGCAGCGGGCTGCCGGAGCCGGCGGGCGCGGCGGGAAGGGTGATGCTGGTGCGTCGCACGGTGGTGGCCAAGGCTGCCCCTCTCTGCTGGCGGGTCGTCCCCGCAGGTCCATCGAACCCGCTGATGGCCTGCGGGAACAGCCCTTTTCGGCAAACCTGGCCGAGCGGTGAGCAGCCCCGGCCGGGCGGTGGCGAGCCGTACACCCCGCCCGGCCAGGCGTTCACCCCACCTGGCGGAAGCCGCGCACGACCTTGCCCTCGGTGGACAGCAGGCCGGTGCGGTAGTCGAACCGCGGGGTGTTGGAGAAGATCAGGTACAGGTACTTGAAGTTCTCCGCGAAGAAGTAGGCCGGTGTCAGGTCGCCCAGCGCCATGGGGCTCGTCGTGACATCGTTGGCAATCGTGTAGCCGCCGGCCACCCGGAGGTTGTCGCGCAGGCCGGCGAAGTACTGGTAGCCGGTGCGCTTGTAGTACGCGTCGTGGGTGATCCGCCACAGGTCGAAGGAGGAGTTCGCGTACTCCGGCCGCAGCTGGTTGCCGTGGTCGGTGACGTCCAGCGTGGTGTAGTCGATGCCCTCCGGCAGGACGGGGTGGCGGTCCAGCACGGCCGTCCAGGACCGGTAGTAGGCGGCGCCGTGCGGCAGGTCGCCGCCCTTGCCCAGCAGGCCGGCGTAGAACGCGGCCAGTTCGGACTGGCCGGTGCCGAGCGACTCCCCGGTGTCCGGGTCGACCTGGCGGAACCACAGGCTGCCGGTGGAGGTGTCCGCCTGGTGCGCGAGGATGGCGGCGGTCAGCTCCCGGTACCAGGACCGCAGCTGGGTGTCGTGCAGCAGCTCGCCGCCGGTCCACAGGTACTCGTAGAAGGAGTCCACCGGCGGGTTGGGCGCCACGGAGGCGGTGTCGGTCCAGCGTCCGGTCTCCGCGTCGATCGAGGTGCCGAGCAGGCCCAGCGAGCTGCGCTTGGCCATGGTCGCCCGGTAGGCGCGCATCGCGGCGTCGTAGTAGCGGGAGTCGCCGGTGAGCCTGGACAGCAGGCCGAACTCCACGACGTTGGTGCCGACTTCGGCCAGCGGCACACTGCTGCCGGAGACGGCTCCGGTGCGCAGGTTGACGTGGGTGTACGGGATGCCGGTCGGCGACGCGGTGAACGCGGGCAGCAGGCGGTCGGTGAACTCCCGGCAGCGCGTCAGCAGGCTGCGGCGGCCGGTGGCCAGGTAGCCGGCGAGCAGGCCGCCGACCAGCCGGATGATCGCCTCGAAGACGTGGACGGAGGCGTCCTGCGCCGGGTCGAAGTGCGCGTCGATCCAGTCGCAGCCGCGGGCGACCTCGGCGTCCTCGCCCATCAGGTACAGCGTGTCCAGCGCCTCGACGATGGACAGGCCGAAGGTGTGGCCGGAGGCGAAGAAGTCGTTGCGGGTGCCGCTGACCGGCCTGACCTCGTCATAGCCCCAGGCGGTGGAGGTGTAGCCCTGCCAGGCGTGCAGGAACTCGGCGCGCACCTCGGCGGCGGCTCTGGGGTCGGGTGGGCAGGCGGGCGCGCCGCCGGGCCGCGCGGTGGACGCGGCCGCGGCGAGCGCGGGCAGCGGGGTCAGCAGGGTCCCGGCCAGGGCGGCACCGGTGGCCGCGGTGCCGAGCAGAGCGCGCCGGGAGGGCCGCCAGGCGGCCGGGGACGGTTTCTGGGAGTTTGTGGGGACCATAGCTCCCGGACACTACCCGTGTGACGCCGTGGGCCCAAGGGTGCCGACGCCGTGTCTGACGACTTGTGAGACGGATGCGAGATGTGGTGAAAAAGCGTGCGAACACAGGGCAGTTGACGCCGGGGGGTCTTCGCCCCGGCCCGGGGCGGCGTGGCGTGGCGCGGCGCGGGGTCAGGCCAGCGCGGGGGTCCGGAGCGTCAGGGTGCCGGCGGCGGCGTCCAGGACGGCCGGCACCCCGAGCGGTATCGTCAGGCTGCCGTCCCCGTGGCCGAAACCCAGCTCCTCCAGGACGGGCACGCCCAGTCCGCCGAGCCGGTCCAGCAGGACGGCGCGGACCTCCTCGTACGGCCCGCAGTCCCGCCAGGAGCCCAGCACGATCCCGGCGACGCCGTCCAGCAGGCCGGAGCGCAGCACCTGGGTGAGCAACCGGTCCAGCCGGTACGGCGGCTCGGCGACGTCCTCCAGGACGAGGATCCCGCCCGTCCCGTCGCGTCGGGCGTGCGGTGTGCCGGCCTCGGCGGCCAGCAGGCTCAGGCAGCCGCCGAACGTGACCCCGGACGCGGTGCCGGGCACCAGGGCACCGGCCGCCGGCGAGGTGAGCACCCGGCACCCCTCCGGTGCGAAGAGGGTGCGGCGCAGGTGCTCCTGGGTGGCCGTGTCCTTGGTGAAGGCGACGCCGGAGACGACCGGGCCGTACAGGGACGCCAGGCCCAGGCGCGCGGCGAACGCCTCCTGGAGCACGGTGACGTCGCTGAACCCGACCAGGACCTTCGGGCCGGCCGCCCGCAGCGCGTCGAAGTCCAGCAGGTCCACCATGCGCTGGGCGCCGTAGCCGCCGCGGGCGCACAGGACGGCCGCGGTACGCGGATCGCACCACGCGTCCTGGAAGTCGCGGGCGCGGTCCTCGTCGCGCCCCGCGAGATAGCCCAGCCGGCCGTGGCGGCTTCGCAGGTGCGGCGCGGGCACCGGGTCCAGGTCCCAGCCGCGCAGGATGTCCAGACCCACGTCGAGCCGTTCGGGGACGACGGGACCGCTGGGCGCGACGACGGCGACGCGGTCCCCGGCGGTCAGGCGGCGGGGGCGGACGAGCGGACGGAGAGTCATGAGACCAGCTCCAGCTGCGGGATCCCGGGCGGGGTGAAGCCGAACACCTGCCCGTACAGCGACAGTTCGGCCTCCAGGGCGGCGACGATGGTCTCCTTGCGGCGGAACCCGTGGCCCTCGCCCTGGAAGGTCAGGTAGGCGTGCGGGACGCCGTGGCCCGCGAGGCTGTCCAGGAAGCGCTCGCACTGGGCGGGCGGGCAGATCACGTCGTCGAGCCCCTGCAACAGCAGGAAGGGCGCCCGGATCCGGTCCGCGTGGGCGGCCGGCGAACGGTCGCGGTACCGCTCCGGCACCTCGGCGAGCGGGCCGACCAGCGACTCCAGATACCGCGACTCGAAGTCATGGGTGCCGTTCTCGGCCCACTGGCGCAGATCCAGGATCGGATAGCTGATCGTGCCGCAGGCGAAGACGTCCACACTGGTCAGGGCGGCCCCGGTGGTCCAGCCGCCGGCGCTGCCGCCGCGGATCGCCAGCCGCCGCGGATCGGCCGTCCCCTCGTCGGCCAGCGCCCGTGCCACCGCCACGCAGTCCTCGACGTCCACCACGCCCCACTGCTCGCGCAGCCGCTCCCGGTAGGCGCGCCCGTAGCCGGTGGAACCGCCGTAGTTGACCTCGGCGACGCCGATGCCCCGGGAGGTGAAGTAGGCGATCTCCAGGTCGAGGACGAGGGGCGCGCGGCTGGTGGGGCCGCCGTGCACCCACACCACGTACGGCGGGAGCTCGCCGCCGGGCGCGGCGAAGCCCGGGTTGTGCGGCGGGTACAGCTGGGCGTGGACCTCGCGCCCGCCGGGGCCGGTGACGGTGATCTCGCGCGGGGCCGGCAGGTAGGCGGGGTCCACCGCGTCGGTGTGCCCGGCGCCGACGACCCGGCTGCGGCCGGTGGCCGTGTCCAGCTCCACCACCTCGAAGGCGGTGGTGGAGCTGGCGGCGACACCCACCACCCGGGTGCCGTCCGCGGCCAGCGTGGGCGCCCACTCGGTCCACCGGCCGGCGACCTCGGTCAGCTCGCAGCCGACCGGGTCGAGGATGCCCAGCCGCTGGGCGCCGCGGCCGTGCAGGACCGCCACCAGGCCACTGTCCAGCGGCGCGAACCAGCGCATCCCGACCTGCCAGGCGGGGCCCGCGTACTCCTCCTCGCGGGGGCAGAGGTTGACCGCGGCGCCGCTGTCCGGATCGACGCGGTGCACGTTCCACCAGCCGTCGCGGTCGGTGGCGGCCAGCAGCGTGCCGTCGCCGGTCCACTCGGCCTGGGCCACCGACTCGCCCTCGACGAGGGTCCGCACCCCGGTGAGGGCGCCGTCCTCGGTCACGTCGGCGATCTTCAGCTTGGTGGCGTCCCACGGCATGTCGGGGTGGTCCCAGGCGATCCAGACCGCGCGCCGCCCGTCCGGCGACAGCCGCGGCCCGGTCGTGAACCGGTGGCTGTCGTCGGTCAGTTCCCGCACCGCGGCGCGGTCCTGGGCGGCCGACCCGTCCAGCGGGACGGCGGCGACGACCCGGCGCACGTCGGTGGGCTCGGGACCGGTGAACTCCTCCAGGACGCACCACACCTCGCCGCGCCGCGCGTCGATCCGCGGATCGGCCCACCGCAGCCCGCCGCCGACCGGCGACAGCGGGGTCAGCGGCTGCGGCCGCGCGTCCGGGGCGTCGGGCTCGACGGCGTACAGCCGCTGGTCCGCGAAGTCGACGAAGACGATGAGCGGACCGTGCTCGCCCGGCACCCCGGCCCAGGGCACTCCGCCGTACTCGATGACGCGGCTGCGCACGTTCCACGGGGCGGGCAGCACGGACTCCTCGGTGCCGGACGGCGCGCCGGAGGCGCCGGATGCCGTCCCGCCCCACCGCCGCCGCATCAGGGTGCGGCGGCCGCCCTCCGCCGGGCGGAGCGCGGTCCACCACACCTCGTCACCGACGATGCCGACGAAGTCGGGACGGCCGGCGTGCGAGGCGGCGGTGGCCGCGTCGATCGGGGACTCCCAGGCTCCGTGGGGAGCCGTGCGGACGGTCATGGACTCGGTCTCCTGTCGGTCGGCGGACGGTCGGCGGACGGTCGGTGCGGCGGAGGTCGGTGCGGCGGACGGCCGGGCGGTGTCCCGGCGGTGTCCCGGCGTGCGGGGTCCCGGCGGGCGGCCCGGGCTCAGCGGACCCCGCTCAGGAAGCGGTCGAGGGCCCGGACGCCGAAGTGCAGGGCCTCGACCGGGACCCGCTCGTCGACGCCGTGGTACAGCGCCTGGTAGTCGAAGCCCGGCGGCAGCTTCAGCGGCGTGAAGCCGTAGCCGGTGATGCCCAGCCGCGAGAACTGCTTGGCGTCGGTACCGCCGGACAGGCAGTACGGCACGGCCCGGCCGCCCGGGTCGAAGTGCTCCACGGCCTCCCGCATCGCCGCGTACACGGGCCCGTCCACCGGGGCGGTCAGCGGCACCTCCCGGTGGTGGTACTCCCAGCGCACGTCGGGGCCGGTGAGCCGGTCCATCGTCCGGACGAACTCCTCCTCCCCGCCGGGCACGACCCGGCCGTCCACATGCGCCGTCGCGCTGCCCGGGATGACGTTCACCTTGTAACCGGCCGCCAGCATCGTGGGGTTGGCGCTGTTGCGCACCGTCGCCGCGACGAGGTCGGCGGACGGCCCGAGTCGCGCCAGCAGCGCGTCGACCCGGCGGCCCAGCTCCTCCGGGGCCGCGGCGTCCAGGCGGGCCTCGACGCCGTGCAGTTCGGCGAGCCGGGTCAGCGCCGCGGCCACCGTGGGCGACAGCCGCACCGGCCAGCGGTACTCGCCGATCCGGGCCACGGCGGCGGCCAGCTTGCTGACCGCGTTGTCCGCGTTGACCTTCGAGCCGTGCCCGGCACGGCCCGCGGCGGTGAGCCGCAGCCACGCCGTGCCCCGCTCGCCGGCCCCGATCGGGTACAGCCGCAGCCCGGGCCCCGCGTGGAAGGTGAAGGCCCCCGATTCGCTGACGCCCTCGGTGCAGCCCTCGAACAACTCCGCGTGGTGCCGCACCAGGTGGTCGGAGCCGAAGGCGGCGCTGTCCTCCTCGTCCGCGGTGAAGGCCAGCACGATGTCGCGGCGCGGGCGGCGGCCCTGGCGGGCCCAGGCCCGGACGACCGCCAGCACCATCGCGTCCATGTCCTTCATGTCGATCGCGCCGCGCCCCCAGACCACCCCGTCGCGGACCTCGCCGGAGAACGGGTGCACCGTCCAGTCGGCGGGCTCGGCAGGCACCACGTCCAGATGGCCGTGGACCAGCAGGGCGTCGGCGTCCGGATCCGACCCGGGGATGCGGGCCACCACGTTGGCGCGGCCGGGAGCCGACTCGATCAGCCGCGGCTCGATGCCCGCCTCGGCCAGCCGCTCGGCCACGTACTCCGCGGCGGGCCGCTCGGCGCAGTCCCCGCCGCCGCGGTTGGTGGTGTCGATCCTGATCAGCTCCGAGGTGAAGCGGACCACCTCGTCCAGGGCCACGTCGTCCGGGGCTGCCTCGTCCGGGGCCACGTCGTCCAAGGCCACGCCATCCAGGGCCGCGTGCTCCCGGGCCACCTCGCCAGCAGCCGCCCCGTCCACGGCCGTCCGCTCAGCCATACTGCTCCTCCACTGCCGCCGAGACGAGGGTGGTCAGGGCCTTGAAGCACCGGATGCCGTCGTACATCGTGCCCACTGTGTAGCGCACCCGCCGCTCGCCGCAGCGCTCCACGGTGGGCACGACCGCCGCCGCGCCGGCCAGGTGCGCCGCGTCGAACTCCACCTCCACCGTGAACGGCCCGGCCGCGGCGGCCTCGTGCCGCACCGCCAGCTCCACGGCCTCCTTCGCCGCGGCCCTGATCTGCTCCGCGGTACGCGCCGGGGGACGGCAGACCGCGGCGTACCGCGAGACGTAGTCCTTCACCGCCACCGTGCGGGCCCGCGGCGCGTAGCCCCGCGCGTCCAGGCAGGTGCGGTCGTCCCCGGTGACCAGGACGACCGGGACCCCGTACTCCGCGACGACCAGCGCGTTCAGCCGCCCCTCGCTCGCCGGCTCGCCGTCGACCCAGACCCCGGTGATGGAGTTCGCCAGGTAGGTGTGCGCCAGGACGCCCTCGGTGCCGGCCCCGGTGTGGTACCCGACGAACGCCACGCCGTCGACGTCGCCGCGCTGCACGCCCTCGACCATCGACAGGTCCTTGTGCCGTCCGGTGAGCATCTGCGCCCGCTCGTCCAGCTCCTCCAGGAGGAGGTTGCGCATGGTCCAGTGCGCCTCGTTGACCAGGACCTCGTCGGCGCCGCCGTCGTGGAATCCGGCGATCGCCGCGTTCACGTCGGAGGTGAACATCCGCCGGCAGCGCTGCCACTGCTCGCTGCCCGGCAGCACGTCGGCGGGCCAGGTGACGCCGGTGGCGCCCTCCATGTCCGCGGAGATCAGGATCTTCATGCCCCGAACGCTACGCGGTCCCCGCTCCGCCCACCAGGCCTGTGGACAACTCGGAGGTCCAGACCTCACACCCCTGTGGACAACCCGAACGGCGCAGGTCAGAGGCGGTTGGCCAGCACCAGCCAGTGCGCCGGGAGGTCGATGCGCGCGCCGTCCGGCAGGGACTCCGTCATGGCCAGCGCGATCTCACCGCGGTCGAGGACCGACAGCCCGGCCGCGGCCAGCAGCGCGGGCACCACGCCGTCCTCGGCCTCCGCGGGCCGCAGGCCGTGCGCGAAGACCCGGGCCAGCTTCGGCGGCGGACCGCCCGGCAGCCCGGCGGCCCGCTGGAGCACCGCCCTGGACCGGGCCAGCGGCTCCACGACGAACGCCGCGCCGCGCGCCCCCGCCAGGGTGGCGACCGCCGCCGCCACCGCCGGGCGGTCCTGCGGGTCCGACTGGTGGATCACCGCGCGCAGGTAGACGTTGACGTCGCCGAGTTCGTCGTGCAGCGCCCGGATGGCCGCCGGATCGGTGGCGTCCAGGCACCGGAAGTCCGCCGTGCCCTCCGGGTCCGCGCGGCGCGCGTGCTCCACCGCCGCCGGCGCGAGGTCCACGCCGACGGCCCGGGGGAAGTGCCCGGCGAGGTAGCGGGTCTGGGTGCCGTTCCCGCACCCCAGGTCGACGACCGGAAGGGTGACGTCCGCGTGGGGGCGCAGCAGGTCCAGATGCGGCTTGGCGGTCAGTTCCGGGGCCGAGTCCCAGATCGCCGCGCCCGGTTCGTCGGGGGTCTCCCGCCAGAAGCTCTCCCACGCCTCCGTGTAGCGGCTCGACAGGCTCATGCGTGCTCCCGGTGTCCGAAAAGTGTCAGAAAAGTGCCCGAAAGGCCGTCAGAAAAGTCGTCCGAAAAGTCATGGGCGCAGTCATGGATCCGCAGCCATGAGTCCGCAGCCATGGGTCCGCGCGACCCGGCGGCGGCCTACGTCCCCGCCCCCGGCAGCGCCTGCTCGAACCAGACCGACTTGCCGCTCCCCTGCCGGCTGACGCCCCACTGCCGGGCGAGGCGGCTGACGATCCGCAGCCCCCGGCCGCCCTCGTCCTGCGGCCCGGCGCTCATCAGCGTGGGAAGCGCCTGGTCGTCGTCGCTGACCTCGCACAGCAGCGCGTCGGCGCGCACCAGCCGCAGCCCCACCGCGCCGGTGTGCGCGTGCCTCACCGCGTTGGTGACCAGCTCGCCCACCAGCACCTCCGCGGTCTCCGACGCGGCCTGAAGGCCCCAGTCGGCCAGCGTCTGCCGGGTCAGCCGGCGCGCCCGGGAGACCTCCCGCGGATCGCGGGCGAGCCGGCTGCTGACCACGTCCCGCGGTGGGATGCCGTGCAGCGTGGCCAGCAGCAGCGCCACGTCGTCCCGGCCGCCGCCGCGGGCGCCGAGTGCGCGGATGATGGTGTCGCAGGCCTCGTCCGGCGAGGCGGCCGGATGCGCCGCGCTCTCGCACAGTGCGGCGAGCCGTGTGCCGATGTCCTCGCCGCGCGCCTCCACCAGCCCGTCGGTGCACAGCACCAGCCGGTCCCCCGGCTCCACCGGCACCGTCGCCGTCTCGAACGGCACCCCGCCGACGCCGACCGGCGCGCCCGTCGGCACCGTCAGCAGCTCGCCGCGGCCGTCCGCGCCGCGCACCAGCACCGGGGGGATGTGCCCCGCGTTGGAGATCTCCAGCCGCGACGCGACCGGGTCGTACACCGCGTACAGGCAGGTGGCGAGGTACTGCTCGCCGAGCCGCTGGGCCAGGTCGTCCAGGCCGCGCAGCAGGCGGCCGGGCGGCAGGTCGAGACCCGCCATGGTCTGCACCGCGGTGCGCAACTGACCCATCATCGCCGCCGAGTCGAGACCGTGGCCCATCACGTCGCCGACCACCAGCGCGACCCGCGATCCGGGGAGCCGCACCGCGTCGACCCAGTCACCGCCCACCCGTCCCAGCCGGGTCCCGGGCAGGTAGCGGGCGGCCAGCTCGCAGCCGGGCAGCCGTGGGGCGACCTTGGGCAGCATGCTCTCCTGGAGCGCCTCGGCGACCCGCTCCTGACGCGTGTACATGCGCGCGTTGTCCAGCACCAGGCCGGCGCGGGCGGCGAGTTCGGCGGCGGTGACCCGGTCCATGTCGTTGAACGGCGCGCGGTCGGGGCGGCGCATCAGCACCATGAAGCCCAGCACCGTGTCGCGTGCCTTGAGCGGGACGGCCAGGAAGGAGCGGCCCCGGATCAGCGGGCGCAGGTCCCGCTTCTCGAACCGCCGCGCGATCCGCTCCCCCAGCTCGTCGGTGACCCGCTCGATCAGCACCGGCTCGCCGGTGACCATGCACTGGAAGAAGGGGGTCTGCTCGGGGAACCGCAGGGTCTCGCCGACCGGCACGGTGTCGTCCCAGCGGCCCGGCTCGTCGTCGTGTTCCACCCACACCCGGCGCCAGACCGTCGTCACGTCCGGCACGCCGTCCGGGAAGCCCTCGCCCGCCGGGACCTGCGCCCGCAGGTGCGTCCCGGCGAAGTCGCAGAAGCGGGGCACCGCCGCGCTGGTGACCTCGCGGATGGTGCGGGCCAGGTCCAGCGAGCTGCCGATCCGGCCGCTGACCTCGTTGAGGAACTCCAGTCGCTCACGGACCGCCGCGCACTCCAGGTCGGTCTCGGCGGCGTCCGGCCCCGGGCGCGGGTCGGCGGGCGCTTCGGCCCGCGGCGGGGGAACGGGTCTGTCCAGGCGTAACGGAACGCCCCAGTCGGGTGTCACCGGCACCCGGTCGTGACGGCTGATCTCCAGGACGGGGTAGCCGAGTTCGAGCACCTGCGCGGCGATCCGGCCGCCGCGCTGCGGGCCCATGTTGGGCAGGATGTCCGGAAGCCGCCCGGCGAGCTCCGCCGCGCCGGGGAACTCGGTGTGGAGCGCGAAGCCGGGGGCGATGCGCCGGTACTCGGCGTGCGTCTCGGCCCCGGACTGCAGCGGGGCGGCGTCGGCGGCCAGTACCAGCAGACGTTCGGGCCCGGGGCCGACCAGCGGGTACGCCCACCACAGCACGTCCGCGGGCTCCCGGTCGCGGGCCGGGGCGTTGATGCGGGCGCGGCCGGCCGCGGGGTACGCGCCGTGCGAGGCGAGCACCGGGCCGGTCCCGTCGTCCAGGCCGCCGTCCAGGCCGTCCCTGCCGGACGGTCCGGGCTCACCGGCCTCGTCCGGGCACAGGTCCTGCGCGTCGAGCACTCCGCCGACGGGGAGCAGGTCGGCGGCCGGGCGGCCGACGGCCTCCTCGCGCGGTATGCCGAACAGACGGCGCGCCCCGGTGCTCCAGTGGGACACCAGGCCACGGCCGTCCACGACGACAACGGCCAGCGGGATCCGCCCGGACGGCGCGGCGCGTTGGTCAGACGGCACGCTGAGGTCCATGGCTCGCGGAACTCCTTCCCTTTCCGCACGCGGCTCTCGGCCGGCCCCCACCGGATCAAGCCGCGGTACGGGCACCCACGGTACGGCCTGGCCGCCGCCGGACGCGGGGAGAAGCAGAAATCAGGCGCACACCCGGCGCACACCTCTGGCCATGTGCGCCGTTCGTCGTCACAAAGAGCGCCCCTGGCTCTCTTCGCGCCCCCCGCGCACTCCTGACGCTCCATCAGGAGGCGGCGGATCAGGAGTGCCCGAGCTCCAGATCGCGCTCGGTGCGCCCGCCGCCGGCCAGCTGGAGCACCGTGGCCACCGGTGGATATCCGGCCGCGATGACGGTGTAGGAGCCCGCGGCCAGGTCGACGAACCGGAACACCCCGTCGGCACCGGTCGTCACGGAGTCCACCACATTGCCCGCCGCGTCCAGCAGCGTCACCCGGGCGTCCTCGACCGGTCGCCCGCTGGGCGCCCTGACCACCCCGCGCAGCACCGCGCCGCCCGCCAGCTCCACGTCCTGCCGGGTCTCGCGGGCCGCCTGCACCGACACCGGCAGCGCGGCCGGACGGTACGCGGGCGCGCTGGCCGCCAGCGTGAACTCGCCGGCGACCAGGTCGGCCAGCGTGTAACCGCCCTCCCGGCCGGTACGGGTGCTCGCCACGACCTCGCCGCGCGCGTCGGCGAGCGTCACGACGGCGTCCGGGACGGGCGTGCCGTCGGCGGTCATCACCGTGCCCGTCAGCCGCCCGGCGCCGCCGAGCACCACGTCGAGCTCCACCGGCCGCTCGCCCACGGTGACGCTGACCGCCTGCGGCTGGTGCCCGCCGGCCGCCGCGATCAGGACGTACGCGCCGCTGCCGGGCGTGCTGAGCGCGTACCGGCCGTCCTCGCCCGTGGCGCCGCGGCCCACCTGGCGGCCGGAGGCGTCGATCAGGGTGAGCGCGGCGCGGGCGACCGTGGTGCCGTCGGAGTGCCGCACGATGCCGCACAGCGGCACTCCGGTGCCGCCGCCCGTGGCGCGGGGTGTGGGGATGGTCGCGTCGAACCCGTACGGGTCGCTGCGCGCGTCGGGCTGGGTCACGAGGGGGTTCTCCTTGAGCAGGAAGGCGGTCAGGACGCCGGCGGCGAGCACCGGGACCAGGTAGAGGAAGATCCGGGGCATGGCCGCGGCGTAGGCGTGCACGTAGACCTCGCGCAGCGGCGCGGGCAGGGCGCGCACCAGTTGCGGGGTGAGCGACTCGGGGCCGGGCAGGCGGCCGGCGCGCGGCAGCCGGCCCTCCAGCCGGGCGGTGAGGCGGTGCGCGAACAGGGTGCCGAAGACGGCCGCGCCGACCGAACCGCCGATCTGCCGGAAGTAGTTGTTCGCCGAGGTGGCGGCACCGAGGTCGGCGGGGTCGACGGAGTTCTGGACGGCCAGCACCAGGACCGGCAGGGCGAGCCCGAGTCCCACCCCGAACACCGCCATCCAGACGCTGTAGACCTCCCGGGTGGTGCCCAGGTCCAGCCGGGACAGCAGCCACTGCCCGGCGACGGCCAGCAGGCAGCCCGCCACCAGGTACGGGCGCAGCCGCCCGGTGCGGCTGGTCAGCTGGCCGCAGACGATGGAGGCGACGACGATCCCGCCCATCATCGGCAGCATCAGCAGGCCCGACTCGGTGGCGGAGGCCCCGTCGGCCATCTGGAGGAACGTCGGCAGGTAGCTGGCGGTGGCGAACAGTCCGGCCCCGGTGATCGCGCCGGCCACCGCGGTCACCACGAAGGCGCGGTCCCGCAGCAGCCGCAGCGGCATCAGCGGCTCGGCGGCGAATCGTTCCGCGAGAAGGAAGCAGGCGGTGGCGGCCACCGCGCCGGCCCCCAGGCCGGTGATGGTGTGCGACCGCCAGGCGTAGCGGGTCCCGCCCCAACTGGTCAGCAGCACCAGGCAGGTGGACGCGGCCGTCAGCAGCAGCGCCCCGAGGACGTCCGGACGCGGCCGCCCGGACGGCTTGGGCAACCGCAGCACCGCCATGACCACCGCGAGGGTGAGCAGCCCGAACGGCACGTTGACGTAGAAGCACCAGCGCCAGGAGACATGGTCGGTGAAGTAGCCGCCGAGCAGGGGCCCGGCGACCGAGGCCAGACCGAAGGCCGCGCCGATCAGGCCCATGTAGCGGCCGCGGTCCCGCGGCGGCACGATGTCCGCGATGATCGCCTGGACGCCGATCATCAGCCCGCCGCCCCCGATGCCCTGGAGGCCGCGGAAGACGATCAGTTCGGCCATGGTGTGCGACCAGCCGGCCAGCGCCGAGCCGATGACGAAGGTGACGATGGCGAACTCGAACACCGGCTTGCGCCCGAACTGGTCGCCGAGCTTCCCGTAGACCGGCAGCCCGACGGTGGACGCCAGCAGATAGGCGGTGACCACCCAGGACATCCGGTCCAGGCCGTGCAGTTCGCCGACGATCCGGGGCAGCGCGGTGGCCACGATCGTCTGGTCCAGGGCGGCGAGCAGCAGGGTGAGCATCAGCGCGGCGAAGACCAGCGGCACCCGGCGGGGGCCGAGGGCGGCGGCGGGCGCGGCCTCCCGGGGCTCGCCGGCGTCCGCGGGCTTGCCGGGCGCACCGGGCTTGCCGGGTTGTCCGGCGTCTGCGGGCGCACCGGGTCTCCCGGACTCGCTCATCGCGGCCGTCCCGCCGGGCCCGGCCGCCTCCCGGGGTGCTCCGGCCGCCGGGTGCGCGGAAGGGGCCTCCGCCGGCTCCGGGGGACCGGTGGGTCCGGGCCCGCCCGGGCGGGGCGCGCTCCCGGGCACCGCCTCCTCGACCGTCACGGACAGGCCGACGGCGGCCTCCTGCCCGGTCACGGCGGTCCGGCCGGCCTCCCCGGCCACTGCGGCGGCGCCCTGCACGTGCTGCTCCCCTCGTCGCCGTTGCGCGTCACCTTCGTCACGCGGCCGTTTGCGGGCCATTTCTTGCATTACGCGACATCGATGAGCAAGCGGGACGTTTCAGCCGATCGGCGGTGCACACCGCCGTCAACTTCCCCGGTCCCGGAGCGACTTGGGGGCTCATCAGGGGCTTTCCCGGCGGGCGGGTCCGGTGGGTCGTGTACCGGTTCCGCCGGGAAACCACCCGAACAGGTGAAAAGCAGGGGCGCCCTCAGCGTCCCCTACTTCTCCAGGTGCGCCGCCAGGTTGGCGAGAACGGCGTCCTGGATGCGGTTGAGCCCCTTGGGGGCGAAGGTCCGCTCGAAGAAGCCGCCGATGCCGCCCGCCCCGGCCCACACCGTGCTGACGACGACCTTGGCCCGGCCCTCACCCGCCGGGGTGACGGTCCAGGTGGTGACCATGCTGGAGTTGCGGTCCCGCTCCATCAGCTGCCCCGGGGTGGGCTCGGTGACCTCGAACAGGCAGTCCCGCACCCGCTTGCTGGTGGCCTGGAGCTTCCAGTGCACGAGGGTCCCGGCGCCCACGCCGCCCTCCCGCACCTCGTACTCGCTGAACTGCTCGGGCAGCAGCTCGCGCCGGGCACCCGCGTAGTCGGCGAGCGTGCCGAACGCCGCCTCGGGAGTGGCCGCGATCACCCGCTGCGTCTCAGCTTCCACCTGCGCCATGTTCCCCGAACCTCCGGTCTCGTCCTTGCGGTTGCGCGGCCAGCCAACCACTGCGGGGGCGCGGGCCCAAATCCACGCCCCTGCCTTTTTCGCTCACCTGTTCTATTGTGGGACTGTGGGAGACGTCGGCGAAGGAGGCGGCATGCGGTGGGACAACCTCGGTCCCGACGGGGCCACACCCGCGCTGTTCGGTGCGGACGTGGTCTCCCGCCGGTTCGACACCCCCGAGTTCCGCGGGATCACCTTCCACGAGGTGCGGGCCCGCAGCATCGTCAACCGGGTGCCGGGCGCCTCCCGGATGCCCTTCGAGTGGACGGTCAACCCGTACAGGGGTTGCAGTCATGCCTGTGTGTACTGTTTTGCCCGCCGGACCCACACCTATCTGGACCTGGACGCCGGGCACGACTTCGACACCCAGATCGTGGTGAAGGTCAACGCGCCCGCGCTGCTGCGCCGCGAGCTGGCCGCCCCGCGCTGGCGCGGCGAGCACATCGCGATGGGCACCAACGTCGACTGCTACCAGCGCGCCGAGGGCCGCTACCGGCTGATGCCCGGCATCATCGAGGCGCTGCGCGACGCCGCCAACCCGTTCTCCATCCTCACCAAGGGCTCGCTGATCCTGCGCGACCTGCCGCTGCTGGAGCAGGCGGCCGAGGTCACCGACGTCTCCACCGCGGTGTCGGTGGGCTTCCTCGACCGGGAGCTGTGGCGCACCGTCGAGCCCGGCACCCCCTCCCCCGCCAAGCGCCTGGAGGTGTGCCGGACGCTGAACGAGCACGGCATCCCGTGCGCCGTGCTGATGGCCCCGGTGCTGCCGTTCCTCAGCGACTCGCCGGAGCAACTGCGCGCCACCGTGCGGGCCATCGCCGAGGCGGGCGCCACCTCGGTGACCCCGCTCGCGCTGCATCTGCGGCCGGGCGCGCGGGAGTGGTACCTGGCCTGGCTCGCCGAGCACCACCCCCGGCTGCTGCCGCGCTACCGGGCGCTGTACGAGTCGGGCGCCTACGCCCCGACGTGGTACCAGCGCCGGATCACCCGGCAGGTGCACGAGCTGGCCGCCGAGTTCGGCATCGGCCCGGCCCGCCGCGGCGCCCGCCAGGAGCCGCACACCTCCCGTTCAGCGGACCACCGCGCCCCTCGGCCGCAGGAGCCGGACGAGCCGGACGAGGACGTCCCCGCCGGCCCGGAGCAGCTGACCCTGCTCTGATACCGCCGACCGCGCTCATCTGAACGCGGCGCAGATCACATGCGCGGATGGCTGGCGCGCTGGTTACCGACGAGTTACTCTCGGGACCACGGCTTGTTCCCCGCCACCGCGGCGAACAGGTCCTCGCCCACGGCGGCCTGGTGACGCAGCCGCCGCGGCGACTGCACCACGTCGGTTCGGTACCTCGCGCGTGGCCCCGGGACAGGGCCCGCCACCGTCCCCTCGGGCACCCCTGTGCCCGCGGGACGTCTCGACTCCTCGGCCCCGGCTGCGCGCCGCGGCCGCTCCTCAGTCGTCACCGCCCCCGAGCGGGCACTTCCCCAGGAGTTTTCGCGATGGACCGTCCGTCCAACCCCTCTCCCTCCCCGCTGCGCAGCATCGCCGTCGTGGGTCTCGGCACCATGGGCTCCGGCATCGCCGACGTCCTGGTGCGGGCCGGCTACGAGGTCGTCGGGATCGAGGTGAGCGACCGCGCCGCGATCGCCGCCACGGCCGCCCTGGAGCAGTCCGTCGACCACGCCGTCGAGAAGGGCCGGCTGACCGCCGAGCAGCGCGGCGAGGCTCTGGCCCGGTTCCGCACCTCCGCCGACCTGAGCGCCGCCGCCGACGCGGACCTGGTCATCGAGGTGGTCCCGGAGGACTACGACATCAAGCGCGAGGTGTTCGTCGCCCTCGACCAGATCGTGCGGCCCGAGGCCATCCTGGCCACCGGCACCAACGCCCTGTCGGTGACCCGCCTGGCCGCCGAGATCTCCCACCCGCAGCGGGTGCTCGGCCTGCACTTCTTCGCCCCCGCGCAGGCCATGAAGCTGGTCGAGGTGGTCTCCACCGTGCTGACCGCCCCGGCGGCCACCGCGGCGGTGACCGCGCTGGTCCAGGACCTGGGCAAGACGCCGGTCGCGGTCGGCGACCGGCCCGGCTTCATCGCCGACGGCCTGCTGTTCGGCTACCTCAACCAGGCCGCCGCGATGTACGAGGCCCGCTACGCCACCCGGGAGGACATCGACGCGGCGATGCGGCTGGGCTGCGGCCTGCCGATGGGGCCGCTGGCCCTGCTCGACCTGATCGGCATCGACACCGCCCGGACGGTGCTCGAGGCGATGTACCAGGCCTCGCACGACCGCCTGCACGCCCCCGCCCCGATCCTGGGCCACCTGGCCGCCGCCGGGCTGACCGGCCGCAAGGCGGGCCGCGGCTTCTACACCTACGACGCGCCCGGCAGCCGCACGGTCGTCGCCGACAACGAGACCCCGGACGCGAGCCGCTCAGCGGTGCCCGGCCGCGAGGTCCGCAGCGTCGGCGTGGCCGGCTCCGGGACGATGGCCACCGGCATCGCCGAGGTCTTCGCCAAGGCCGGGTACGAGGTCGTGCTGGCCGCCCGCAGCGAGGAGAAGGCCAAGGCCGCGGTCGCCAAGCTCGCCAAGTCCCTGGACCGCTCGGTCTCCCGGGGCCGGATGAGCGCGGAGGACCGGGACGCGGCGCTGGCCCGGGTCACCGGCGCCGGCTCGCTGGACGCCTTCGCCTCCGTGGACCTGGCCGTCGAGGCGGTCGCCGAGGAACTCTCCGTCAAGCAGCAGCTGTTCGCGACCCTGGACAAGGTCTGCAAGCCGGGCGCGGTGCTGGCCACCACGACCTCCTCGCTGCCGGTGGTGGAGATCGCCACCACCACCTCCCGGCCGCGGGACGTCATCGGCATGCACTTCTTCAACCCGGCGCCGGCGATGAAGCTGGTCGAGGTGGTCCGCACCGTGCTGACCGCCGACGACGTGCACGCCACCGTCCACGAGGTGTGCGCCAAGGTCCGCAAGCACCCGGTGGACTGCACCGACCGGGCCGGCTTCATCGTCAACGCGCTGCTCTTCCCGTACCTGAACAACGCGGTGAAGATGGTCCAGGAGAACTACGCGAGCGTCGAGGACATCGACACCGCCATGAAGCTCGGCGGCGGCTACCCGATGGGCCCGTTCGAGCTCCTCGACGTGGTCGGCCTGGACGTGTCCCTGGCCATCGAGCAGGTGCTGCACCAGGAGTTCCGCGACCCGGGCCTGGCCCCCGCGCCGCTGCTGGAGCACCTGGTCTCCGCGGGCTGCCTCGGTCGCAAGACCGGCCGCGGCTTCCGCGACCATGCCCGGGCCTGAGGGCTCACCGAGGGACGAAGGCGGCTGGGAACGCCTGCTGCCGGGCCTGGACCAGGCCCGGCAGCAGGCCCCGGCCGCACCCGGGCCGCCGCCGGCCCCGGACGGGGGCGCCGGGGCATCCCTCGGGAAAATGCAGTACGTTCCCCCCATGTCCCAGCCGCGCAGCACCACCCGTACGACCGCCCAGCGGCACCGGGTCCGCCAGGACCTGTCGGCCGCCGCGATGCGCCTGTTCGCCACCAAGGGATACGAGGCGACGACGGTCGACGAGATCGCCGCCGCGGCCGGCGTCGCGCGGCGCACCTTCTTCCGCCACTTCCGCTCCAAGGAAGAGGCGATCTTCCCCGACCACGACGACACCCTGGTGCGGGTGCAGGCCGTGCTGGACTCCGCGGAGCCGGGCGAGCACCCGCTGGACACGGTGTGCCGCGGTATCACCGAGGTGCTGCGGATGTACGCGGAGTCTCCGGAGGTCTCCGTCGAGCGCTACCGCCTGACCCGGGAGGTCCCGGCGCTGCGCGAGCACGAGATCGCCTCGGTGGCCCGCTACGACCGGCTGTTCACGCGCTATCTGCTGGGCCACTTCGACGAGGCCGAGCACCGGGCCGGCTCCGACGACCCGCTGCTGGCCGAGGTGGCCGCCTCCGCGGTGGTCGCCGCGCACAACCACGTCCTGCGGCGCTGGCTGCGCGGCGGTGGCAAGGGCGACGTCGAGGCCCAGCTCGACCACGCCTTCACGATCATCCGGCGCACCTTCGGCACCGGTATCGGTTCCGGCACCCCGGCGGTCCCCGTGGCCGCGGAGCCCGCCGGAGGCGGGGACGGCGAGGTGGTGGTGGCGGTCGCGCGCACCGGCGCGTCGCCCGCCGAGGTACTGCGTGCCATCGAGAAGGTGCTCCGCCCGGAGTGATCCTCGTCGCACCGGCCCGGCGCTGACCTGCCCAAATGGGCCCGTACCAGGCTCGGCGTGCAGCCGTGTTCGGTTCGTGTGACACTTGACGCAAATTGTTGGCACGCAGTGACTTTACGACTGGCACCGCGTGCCATAACGTATCCGTCAGTCCGGGCGGGCGGCGTGCAGAGCACCTCCGCACGCCGTCTGTCCCCAAGGCCCGGACGCCTGCGTCACAGGCATTCCCGCGCAACCGCGCGTTCTGGCACGACCCCGTGCGCACCGCCACGGGCCCCAAGCACCACCCCGCCGAACCGACGGCACACCCAAGACCCCAGCGTTCCCTCAAGCGTCCGAAAACGCTTCGCCGGAGGCCCCAAGTGAAGGACATCCTCGACGCGATCCTCGCGCCCGAGACCACCGCCGCCGATTTCGCGGCCCTGCCGCTGCCCGAGTCCTACCGGGCCGTCACCGTCCACAAGGACGAGACGGAGATGTTCAGCGGCCTGACCACGCGCGAGAAGGACCCGCGCAAGTCGCTGCACGTCGACGAGGTGCCGCTGCCCGAGCTCGGGCCCGGCGAGGCCCTGGTGGCCGTCATGGCCTCCTCGGTCAACTACAACTCCGTGTGGACCTCGATCTTCGAGCCGCTGTCGACGTTCGGCTTCCTGGAGCGGTACGGCAAGACCTCGCCGCTGGCCAAGCGCCACGACCTGCCGTACCACATCATCGGCTCCGACCTGGCCGGCGTCGTGCTGCGCACCGGCCCGGGCGTCAACCTCTGGCACCCCGGTGACGAGGTCGTCGCGCACTGCCTGTCCGTCGAGCTGGAGAGCGCCGACGGCCACAACGACACCATGCTCGACCCCGAGCAGCGCATCTGGGGCTTCGAGACCAACTTCGGCGGCCTCGCCGAGATCGCCCTGGTCAAGTCGAACCAGCTGATGCCCAAGCCCAAGCACCTCAGCTGGGAGGAGGCCGCGGCCCCCGGCCTGGTGAACTCCACCGCCTACCGCCAGCTGGTCTCCCGCAACGGCGCCGGCATGAAGCAGGGCGACAACGTCCTGATCTGGGGCGCCTCCGGCGGCCTCGGCTCGTACGCCACCCAGTTCGCGCTGGCCGGCGGCGCCAACCCGATCTGCGTGGTCTCCAGCCCCGAGAAGGCCGAGATCTGCCGGAAGATGGGCGCCGAGGCGGTCATCGACCGCAACGCCGAGGGCTACAAGTTCTGGAAGGACGAGCACACCCAGGACCCGAAGGAGTGGAAGCGCTTCGGCAAGCGCATCCGCGAGCTGACCGGCGGCGAGGACATCGACATCGTCTTCGAGCACCCCGGCCGCGAGACCTTCGGCGCGTCGGTCTACGTCACCCGCAAGGGCGGCACCATCACCACCTGCGCCTCCACCTCCGGGTACATGCACGAGTACGACAACCGCTACCTGTGGATGTCGCTCAAGCGCATCGTCGGCTCGCACTTCGCGAACTACCGCGAGGCGTGGGAGGCCAACCGCCTGATCGCCAAGGGCAAGATCCACCCCACCCTCTCGAAGACGTACCGCCTGGAGGAGACCGGCCAGGCCGCGTACGACGTGCACCGCAACCTCCACCAGGGCAAGGTCGGCGTGCTCTGCCTGGCCCCCGAGGAGGGCATGGGCGTGCGCGACGAGGAGATGCGCGCCAAGCACATCGACGCCATCAACCGCTTCCGGAACGTCTGAGAGAAGCCGTAGATGACTGAGCGCCGCAAAGACCGCCCGTGGCTGATGCGCACCTACGCCGGGCACAGCTCGGCGGAGGCGTCCAACGCCCTGTACCGGCGCAACCTCGCCAAGGGCCAGACCGGACTGTCGGTCGCGTTCGACCTGCCGACGCAGACCGGCTACGACCCCGACCACGTCCTCGCCCGCGGCGAGGTCGGCCGGGTCGGGGTCCCGGTCGCCCACCTGGGTGACATGCGCCGGCTGTTCCAGGACATCCCCCTGGAGCAGATGAACACGTCGATGACCATCAACGCCACGGCCATGTGGCTGCTGGCGCTCTACCAGGTCGTCGCCGAGGAGCAGGGCGCGGACATCGCCCTGCTCCAGGGCACGACCCAGAACGACATCGTCAAGGAGTACCTCTCGCGCGGGACGCACGTCTTCCCGCCCGGGCCGTCGCTCCGCCTGACGACGGACATGATCGCCTACACGGTCAACCACATCCCGAAGTGGAACCCGATCAACATCTGCAGCTACCACCTGCAGGAGGCGGGGGCCACGCCCGTCCAGGAGATCGCCTACGCGATGTCCACGGCGATCGCCGTCCTGGACGCGGTGCGCGACTCCGGCCAGGTGCCGGCCGAGCGCTTCGGCGACGTGGTCGGCCGGATCTCCTTCTTCGTCAACGCGGGTGTGCGTTTCGTCGAGGAGATGTGCAAGATGCGGGCGTTCGCCGGCATCTGGGACACGGTCACCCGTGAGCGGTACGGCATCGAGGACCCCAAGCACCGCCGGTTCCGCTACGGCGTCCAGGTCAACTCGCTCGGGCTGACCGAGGCGCAGCCGGAGAACAACGTCCAGCGCATCGTGCTGGAGATGCTGGCGGTCACCCTCTCCAAGAACGCCCGCGCCCGGGCCGTCCAGCTGCCCGCCTGGAACGAGGCGCTCGGCCTGCCGCGCCCCTGGGACCAGCAGTGGAGCCTGCGCATCCAGCAGGTGCTGGCCGCGGAGAGCGACCTGCTGGAGTACCCGGACCTCTTCGACGGCAGCCGTGTCGTCGAGGCCAAGGTCGCCGAGCTCACCGAGCAGGCGATGGCGGAGATCGAGCGGGTGCAGGAGATGGGCGGCGCCATCCCGGCCGTGGAGTCCGGGTACCTCAAGGCGCAGCTGGTCTCCTCCCACGCGCTGCGGCGGGCCCGCATCGAGTCCGGCGAGGAGAAGGTCGTCGGCGTCAACTGCTACGAGACGACCGAGCCCAACCCGCTCACCGCCGACCTCGACACCGCGGTGCAGACCGTGGACCCGGCCAACGAGGCACGGGTCGTCGACGCGCTGACCCGCTGGCGCGCCGAGCGGAACGAGCCGCGCGCCAAGGCCGCCCTGGAGGCGCTCAAGGCGGCCGCGGCCACCGACGTCAACCTGATGGACGCCACCGTCGAGTGCGCCCGGGCCGGGGTGACCACCGGGGAGTGGGCGTTCGCGCTGCGGGACGTCTTCGGCGAGTTCCGGGCGCCCACCGGCGTGTCCAGCGCGCCGGTCGCGGTGGCCGCCGAGGCCGGCAGCCCGCTGGCCGAGGTCCGCGCCAAGGTCGCCCGCACCGCCGAGGAGCTGGGCGGCGGCAAGCTGCGCCTGCTGGTCGGCAAGCCCGGCCTGGACGGGCACTCCAACGGTGCCGAGCAGATCGCGGTACGCGCCCGGGACGCCGGCTTCGAGGTCGTCTACCAGGGCATCCGGCTCACCCCCGAGCAGATCGTGGCCGCGGCCGTGGCCGAGGACGTGCACTGCGTGGGGCTGTCGATCCTGTCGGGCTCCCACCTGGAGCTGGTGCCGGACGTCCTGCGGCGGCTGCGCGCCGCGGGGGTGGAGGACGTGCCGGTGATCGCCGGTGGCATCATCCCGGCAGCGGACGCGGAGGCGCTGCGCCGGGAGGGCGTCGCCGCGGTGTTCACGCCGAAGGACTTCGGTATCACCGAGATGATCGGCCGGATCGTGGACGAGATCCGCCGAGCGAACAAGTTGGAGGGCTGAAACCCCATGCAGTTCGGGCGCACCTACGAGGAGTTCGAGGTCGGCGCCGTCTACCGGCACTGGCCCGGCAAGACGGTCACCGAGTACGACGACCACCTCTTCTGCCTGCTCACCATGAACCACCACCCGCTCCACATGGACGCCAACTACGCGGAGCAGACCACCGACTTCGGCAAGAACGTGGTGGTGGGCAACTACATCTACTCCCTCCTGCTCGGCATGTCCGTCCCCGACGTCTCCGGCAAGGCGATCGCCAACCTGGAGATCGAGTCGCTGCGCCACGTCGCGCCGACGTTCCACGGCGACACGATCTACGGCGAGACGACCGTGCTGGACAAGTGGGAGTCGAAGTCCAAGAACGACCGCGGCATCGTCTACGTCGAGACCAAGGGCTACAAGCAGGACGGCACCCTGGTCTGCGTCTTCCGCCGCAAGGTCATGGTCCCCAACGCCGCCTACGTCAAGGAGCGCGGCGGCGAGCAGCCCGGCCGCCCCGAGCTGAAGACCCAGGAGAAGTAAGCGATGTCCCGCCTGCAGCAGACCGAGGGCCTGACCGAGATCCAGCAGGAGATCCTCAGCACCGTCCGCGACTTCGTCGACAAGGAGATCCTGCCGGTCGCCACCGAGCTGGAGCACCGCGACGAGTACCCGACGCAGATCGTCGAGGGGCTCAAGGAGCTCGGCGTCTTCGGCCTGATGATCCCCGAGGAGTACGGCGGCCTGGGCGAGTCCCTGCTGACGTACGCGCTGTGCGTGGAGGAGATCGCCCGCGGCTGGATGAGCGTCTCGGGCATCATCAACACCCACTTCATCGTCGCCTACATGCTCAAGCAGCACGGCACCCAGGAGCAGAAGGACTACTTCCTGCCCCGGATGGCGACCGGCGAGGTGCGCGGCGCGTTCTCGATGTCGGAGCCGGGGCTGGGCTCGGACGTCTCGGCGATCCGCACCAAGGGCGTGCGGGACGGCGACGACTACGTCATCAACGGCCAGAAGATGTGGCTGACCAACGGCGGCTCGTCCACCCTGGTGGCGGTGCTGTGCCGCACCGACGAGGGCCAGCCCGAGGGCAGCGCGCCGCACAAGTCGATGACGACCTTCCTCATCGAGAAGGAGCCCGGCTTCGGGCCCAACGCCAAGGTCCCCGGGCTGACCGTGCCCGGCAAGATCGAGAAGATGGGCTACAAGGGCGTCGACACCACCGAGCTGGTCCTGGAGGACGTGCGGGTCCCCGGCGACCGGGTGCTCGGCGGGGTCTCCGGCCGCGGCTTCTACCAGATGATGGACGGCGTCGAGGTCGGCCGGGTCAACGTCGCCGCGCGCGGCTGCGGCGTCGCCCGGCGCGCCTTCGAGCTGGGCGTGGCCTACGCGCAGCAGCGCCAGACCTTCGGCAAGCCGATCGCGCAGCACCAGGCGATCCAGTTCAAGCTCGCCGAGATGGCGACCAAGGTCGAGGCCGCCCACCAGATGATGGTGATGGCCGCCCGGAAGAAGGATTCCGGACAGCGCAACGACCTCGAGGCCGGCATGGCGAAGTACCTCGCCTCGGAGTACTGCAAGGAGGTCGTGGAGGACGCGTTCCGCATCCACGGCGGCTACGGCTTCTCCAAGGAGTACGAGATCGAGCGGCTGTACCGCGAGGCCCCGATGCTGCTGATCGGTGAGGGCACCGCCGAGATCCAGAAAATGATCATCGGTCGGCGCCTGCTGGAGGAGTACCGTATCCAGGGATGAATGTCGGTCCGCGGGTGATTTCTCCGTAAGAGAGATCACACGCGGTCATCGGTCTTCGGCCATCGACTCGGCTCCGCGCTTGCCGAGTTGCTGGCCGCTACCGATACCATCGGCAGAAGCCGCCGTCCCCCGTTTTCTTTGCGGCAACCCTCCGCTACGAAGGTCTTCCATGCCCCACAGCCCATCCTCTGCACAACGCGGCCCGGTCCGCCTCGCGCGTGGAGCGTCGCCGTGGCTCCTGCCGACCGTGGCCGCCGCGGCGATCAGTCTGACCCGCGCCCGCCGCTCCGGGCGCTGGGCGGCTGTGGCCGTCCCCACCACCGCCCTCGCGGCGGGCATGCTGTGGTTCTTCCGTGACCCCGAGCGCGAGATCGCTCAGGGTCGCGTGATCTCCCCCGCCGACGGCGTGGTGCAGAGCATCATGCCGTGGAAGGACGGGCGCACCCGCGTCGCCATCTTCATGAGTCCGCTGAACGTCCATGTCAACCGTGCCCCGATGGCGGGCACGGTCACCTCCGTGGAGCACATCCCCGGCGGGTTCGTTCCGGCGTTCAACAAGGAGAGCGAGAACAACGAGCGGGTCGTCTGGCACTTCGACACCGAGATCGGCGACGTGGAGATGGTCCAGATCGCCGGCGCGGTGGCCCGGCGCATCGTCCCCTACCTGGCGCAGGGCGCCAAGGTCGAGCAGGGCGAGCGCATCGGGCTGATCCGCCTCGGCTCCCGAGTCGACGTCTACCTGCCGCACGGCATCGAGCCCGCGGTCGAGGTGGGCCAGGTCACCAAGGCTGGGGTGACGCGCCTTGACCGTGATTGACCCTGACGCACAGGCCTCCTGGGGCGCCGAGATCGCCGCGGACGACGACGACGGCCCCATGCCGCTGTCCACCCGGCTGTCGATAGCGGACACCCTGACGCTGGGCAACGCCACCTGCGGCTTCATGGCGGTGTACTTCACCACCACCGGCGTCCTGGTCCCCCACCTGATGGGGCGCACCGACGGCGGCATGGCCCGGCACAGCGCCGCCACCGCCGTGATGCTGATGCTGCTCGCGTCGGTCTTCGACCTCTTCGACGGCCTCGTGGCGCGCAAGCTGCGCAGCTCGGCGATGGGCGCGGAGCTGGACAACCTCTCCGACCTGATCAGCTTCGGGCTCGCCCCGGCGTACTTCGTGGTCGTGTGGGGCATGGTCGCCGACGACGGGCACCAGCACATCTCGGCGGTCGCCGCGATCGTGGTGGTCCTGGCGGTGGTGCTGCGGCTGGCCCGCTTCTCGTGCACCACGGTGCGGGACGGCATCTTCCAGGGCATGCCCAGCCCGATGGGCGCCCTGACGATCGTCTCGGCGACGCTGCTCCAGCTGCCGTTCCTGCCCACGCTGGCGATCATCATCGGCGTGGCGTGGCTCATGGTCAGCCGGGTGGAGTACCCGAAGCCGCGCGGGCGGCTGGCGGTGGCCACGCTGTGCTGGATCTTCATCAGCATGGGGTGCCTGTCGGCGTGGGCGATGGGCTCGCCGGGCGGGCAGCTGCTGCTGCAGACGGGTGCGGCGCTCCAGGTCGTCATGGCGGCGGTGATTCCGCTGTTCGCGACGTTCCGCCGGGTGAACACCATCCGCTACAACCGCCGCGAGGCGCGGGCGGCCGCCGAGCAGCTGCCCTAGGCGGGCTGCCCCCTCGGTCACCCCGGAAGCCCCGAGCCGTGCGCTCGGGGCTTCCGCCTTTCCGCCCTGCGGCGCGCGGGGTGCACGGGGTGCGGG